>JAHEEV010000257.1 GCA_024640505.1 Halieaceae bacterium | reverse complement strand
CGATCCCGATGGTACCGTGAATGTCATCGTACGCCAGCGGCTCCCGGTAAACCGTGGGGAAATCCAGCGAGAGGTCGCGACTGTCCAGCACGACAAAGCCGCCGCCATCGGCCAGCTCCAGATAGCCGCTGGCAGACGTCACACCCGGTGCACCCTGCCAGGAAGCGACCTCGACCCCGGCGAAATTGGCCTCGACTTCCCAGTCGGCAGCAGGGGCTCCCACATCCGTAACAATCAATTGCAGGGCTTCCAGGCTACCCCTGGGCTGGAGGGTGGCGAACACCTCGGCCAGGCCGGCCGGCAGCAGTTCCAGGTTGCCGACCAGTCCATTCAGGGACTCGAGATCAACGGCCCGGGTCCGCACCCGCACGGCGTCTCCCCACATATCCATTTGCAGCCGCGGCAGCACCACGTTCACACCCTGGTGCTCGAGTTGCAGGTCGGCAGCAAACAGCGTCCAGCGATTCTCCCGCTCCACCAGTTTGGCCTGCAGCGCGACCCGCTCCAGGGGAATCTCCCAGGCATGGTCACGGGGCGCGAAACGAAGGCTGCGGCCAGTGGCCCGGGACTCCACATCGATCTCACCTCGATCCCAGTTCAGCCACAATTCAAGATCCAGAGCACCCTCTGCCCAGATCGGCGGTGGATCGGCAGTCAGCAGGCCCCCGATCGCGCCCAGGTCACTGCTGCCGATGTCCAGGTAGAGCTCACCGGTAAAAGCATCCGGTCTGAAGGGATTTCCCAGCCCCCGGCCCAGCATATGGATACGAGTGCCGCGGGCAGAATAGAGAGTGGCGTCCAGATAGCGGCGACTGCCCTCCCGGAGCAGTTCCAGCTCGAGATCGAGCGACCGGGACTCCCCGTTGGGCAGGTTGAGCTGGAGCTCATTGTCGCTGAGTGCAATCCGCTCGATATTCAACAGGAACTCCCGCAGCCAATCCTCCAGCTCCCCGCCGCCCTCAAAGCCGGTCAGGCGGAAGCGCCCATGCTCGTCCAGTTCCCCGGTGAGACTGAGGCCATCCAGCTCCAGCCGGGTGGATTGCAGGGAGCGCGTGCGCAGGCTCTCCAGAATGTCCAGCCCGATTCTCCCGCCAGACAGTTCCAGCGTCTCCTGACCCATTCCGGGCACGCTGAGGCGCAGCCCGGACAGCACGATAACCGGATTGAAGGAGCGCCACTCACCATCCACGCGGTCTGCGGCGATATCGAAGGGCACGCGGCTGTTGATCTCGGCAAGAATCTCCTCCTGGTAGAGCCCCAGGTTGGAGGCCAGCAGGCGCCCTACGCTGACATAGATCGCGAACAGCACAATCAGGGTGACGATGGCACCCCAAAGAAGGCTGCTGAGCCTGTGGAAGACGGATTTTTCCAAAAAAGGTCCCGCGATTTAAATGTCCAGGGTCTGGACCATTATGTTGTTAGAGCAGAATGATGTCGAAGTGTTCCTGATTGTAGCCCGGCTCCACCCGCAGGCTGATGGTCTTGCCGATAAACTCTTCCAGGTCCGCGAGATTGGCGGACTCCTCATCGAGCAGGCGGTCGATCACGCCCTGGGCCGCCAGCACCATCAAGGTATCATTTTCATAGGCCCGGGCATCGCGCATGATTTCGCGGAAAATTTCGTAACAAACGGTTTCCGCCGTTTTCAACATACCCCTACCCTGACACACGGGACACTCCTCGCACAGCGTGTGCTCGAGACTCTCCCGGGTGCGCTTGCGGGTCATCTCTACCAGCCCGAGTCCGGAGAGACCGAAAACCTTGTTGCGTGCCGGGTCACGCAGCATTGCCTTTTCCAGCGTGCGGAGCACCTGGCGGCGGTGCTCCTCATCCTTCATGTCGATAAAGTCGACAATGATGATGCCGCCCAGGTTGCGTACGCGCAGCTGCCGCGCCAGCGTGGTGGCGGCCTCCAGGTTGGTCTTGAAGATCGTTTCCGCCTGGTTGCGCCGGCCGACGAAAGAACCGGTATTCACATCTATCGTGGTCATCGCCTCGGTCTGGTCTATCACCAGGTGACCCCCGGATTTCAGCTCGACCGTACGGCTCAGCGCCCGCCGGATCTCATCCTCGATGCCGTGCAGCTCGAACAGCGGGCGCTCGCCGTCGTAGTGTTCAAGCAGGGTGGATACCTCCGGCACGTATTCGTCACAGAATTGCCGCAGGGCGGCGAAGCTCTCCCGGCTGTCAATGCGAATGCGCTCCACGCCGGGCCGGGCGAGGTCGCGCGCCGTGCGCAGATGCAGCGGCACATCCTCATACAGCAGTTCGGGCCTGGTCGCCCGTTTTGCGCGCCGCGACACCGCGGCCCACAGGCGCTTGAGGAAGCGCAGATCCCCGCGAATCTCCTCGGGTCCGACACCCTCCGCCGCGGTGCGCAGGATGTAACCTCCCTCGCCCTCCATCTCCTCTGCCGCCAGGGCGTCAGCGAGCAGCTGCTGCAGCCGGTTCCGCTCCTCCACGTCATCGATACGCTGCGACACGCCCACATGCCGGGTCTGCGGCATGAAGACCAGGTAGCGGGACGACACCGACAGCTGGGTGGTGAGGCGCGCACCCTTGCTGCCAAGGGGGTCCTTGGTCACCTGGACGATGACTTTCTTGCCCTCGTGAAGATGATCGCCGATAGCGGCCGGCGCGCCCGTATCGCTATCCCGGCCGCCGCCATTTCCGCCGGCGATATCAGACACATGGATGAAACTCGTGCGTTCGGCCCCGATATCGACGAACCCCGCCTGCATGCCCGGCAACACCCGCACGACCTTGCCGGCATAGATATTGCCGACGAGACCCCGGCTGGTGCTGCGCTCGATGTAGATATCCTGCGTCGCGCCGTTTTCAACGACAGCAACCCGTGTTTCCATCGGGGTTACATTGACCAGGATCTCCTCACTCACCGCAATGTCCTATCGCTCCAGCACCGTCGGCACACCGTTGGCCGCCAGCAGCTGCCAGGTCTCGCTCAAGGGCAGCCCCACGACATTACTGTAGCTGCCCTCGATACTCCTGACAAAAGCGCCACCCAGCCCCTGGATAGCGTAGGCGCCTGCCTTGTCCCAGGGCTCTTCCGTGGCCAGGTAAGCCTCGCATACCCGCCTGGTCAGGGGCAGGAAGCTGACCCGGGTTGCCACTACGTCACCCCGTGCACCATCAGGCCCGGCAAGGCATATGGCAGTGAACACCGAGTGAGTGCGCCCGCTCAGGCGCTCGAGCATGGACAATCCGTGAAAGTGATCCCGGGGCTTTCCCAGGATCTCGCCTGCCATGACGACGGTGGTGTCGGCGGCAAGTACCGCAAAGCCCGGGTCCGTGTAGCGTACTGACACGGCCTCAGCCTTTTCCCTCGCCATACGCGCAACGTAATCCTCGGGCTGCTCACCGGGACGCGGCGATTCGTCGATGTCGGCAGGATCACACTGGAAACCTACGCCAAGCTGGCGCAACAGTTCGCTGCGACGGGGCGAGGCGGACGCCAGTATCAGTCTCATATCAGCTCACCCGATAGTGCCGGCGACATTCCCGCAGGGTGTGCATCACGACCGGCCAGACCAGGGCACTCGACAGGGCCGGCAGCAGAAACATCAGGGAGGAGGCTCCAGCGCCTCCGAGGTTCTGGACCCACTGACACACCAGCTGGTTGATGCCCACCAGGACAAAGACCACCCCCGCCTGCTGCAACACGCTGAATACCCGTAGACGCTGGTACAGCGTGAGCGACAATACCGCCAGCACCAGCAGGGACAGGGCGTTCTGGCCGAGGGTGGCACCTTCCAGTATATCCAGGGTCACCCCCAATAACAGGGCGGTCATTATGCCCACCCGGTGGGGTAGCGCGATAACCCAGTAGACCAGCGTGAGCGCCACCCATTCCGGTCTGGCCCAAAGCAGCCATTGGGGCAGCGGCAACAGCGCGAGCACGAAAGCGACCAGAAACGTGGCGAGAATCACCCAGTAGGCGTGGGGGGTCCCGTCAACCAACAGTCAATCTTCCTGGCCCGGCGCACTGGTGAACACCAGCAGTACGTGACGACTGCGATCGAGGGCGGCGCTGGGCCGGGCAATGACCCGGGCAAAGGCCTGTCCGGGGTCCCGCTCCACCAGGCTCACCTCGGCCACCGGGTAACCGACCGGAAAACGACCACCCAGTCCGGAGGTGACCAGCAGGTCCCCCTCCCGGATGTCCGTGGTGGCAGAAACATGGCGGATTTCCAGTGTGCCGAGGGAACCGGTGCCCTCCGCGATGGCCCGCACACCGTTGCGATTGACCTGCACGGGCAGGCTATGGGTAGCATCGGTGATCAACAGTGCCCGGGAATACCCGCTGCTGACCTCGACAACCTGGCCCATCAGACCATCGGCGTCGATCAACGGCTGACCGACAAACACACCGTCCTGCTCTCCCTTGTTGAGCACCAGCTGATGGCGCACCGGGTCGGGGGAGATACCGATAAGTTCGGCAACCAGTACATCGTCCCGCAACAAGGCGGTGGAATTGAGCAGTGCACGCAGCCGGGTGTTATCCGCCTGCAGTGAGGACATCTGCTGGGAGCGCCCCTGCAACACCAGGTTTTCCCGGCGCAGGCGCTCATTCTCCTCCAGCAGGTGCGCGCGTGAATGCATATTGGTTTCACCCCACTCACCCAGGCGTGAGGGCAGGCTGGCCATCCAGTGTATGGGGGTGGCGGCGGTATCCAGCAGGGATCGGGTACTTTCCAGGCGGTTCAGGCGCAGGTCGGCGATGATCAGCCCGCCCACCAGCAATACTGCCAGCAGTACACGCAACCCGAGGGTGGACTCCTTGACGAATAGCGGCTTGATGTCGGTTCCTCGTGTGCTCCCCTCATCGCGATCGCGCCCGGCTCACACCGTGCCGACGATGGTCCGCGACGGCGTGAACCTACTCGGTGGACAGCAGGTCGATCGTGCGCCGGTCCATCAGCTCCATCGCGCGACCACCGCCCCGGGCGACACAGGTCAGGGGGTCCTCCGCCACGATCACGGGAAGTCCGGTCTCCTCCGAGATCAGGCGATCGAGATCTCTCAGCAGGGCACCGCCTCCGGTGAGCACGATACCACTCTCTGCAATATCTGCAGCCAGTTCCGGCGGCGATTGCTCGAGTGCCGTTTTAACCGCCTGCACAATCGACGACAACGGGTCCTGCAGCGACTCCAGTATTTCGTCACTGTTCAGCGTGAAACTGCGCGGCACACCCTCCGCCAGATTGCGGCCGCGCACGTCGATCTCGCGCAGTTCGCTGCCGGCAAATGCACAGCCTATCTCTTCCTTTATGCGTTCGGCCGTGGCATCACCGATGAGGCTGCCATAGCGGCGGCGCACGTGGGCAACGATCGCTTCATCGAAGCGGTCTCCACCCACCCGGACCGAGTCGCGATAGACAATGCCGTTGAGCGAAATGATGGCAATTTCGGTCGTACCGCCACCCACATCCACCACCATACACCCGGTAGCCTCTTCCACATTCAGGCCGGCCCCGATGGCGGCTGCCATGGGTTCCTCGATCAGGCGCACTTCCCGCGCCCCGGCACTGAGGGCCGACTCGCGAATGGCGCGCCGTTCCACCTGCGTGGACATACAGGGCACACACACCAGTACCCGCGGACTGGGCCGGATGAACTTGCTCTCGTGTACCTTGGCGATGAAGTGCTGCAGCATCTTCTCGGTGACCTGGAAGTCGGCGATGACGCCGTCCTTCAGCGGCCGGATCGCCGTGATGTTGCCCGGCGTCCGCCCCAGCATGCGCTTCGCCTCCATACCGACGGCCTCGATGGTTTTCTGGCCGTTATGGATCCGGATCGCGACGACCGACGGCTCGTCCAGCACTATTCCCTTGTCGCGCACGTAGATCAGGGTGTTGGCTGTACCCAGATCAATGGAGAGGTCATTGGAGAACACTCCACGCAATTTCTTCAGCATTAAGTCTTACTACCTTGTGAATACAACGGGGGGACTCCAATGCGGGGTCCTGCGCGTCTCCCTACCCATCATGCCTGGAATGTCCCGGAGGGGGGACGGCGAGGGCTATTTTTTCTGGGTTGTTTTATCCCGGCAACTGTAACAACCGCGGGGATTTTGGGCAAGGCGCAAATGTGATAAGTTTACGCCCCCGCTGCCCGTAGGGCGGCTTTCTGCGGTTCCCGAAATATGGCGATAGAGCAAGACGAGATCGAAAAGATTGCGGAGCTGGCTCGCATCCGTATCGATGCCGACCATATCGGCGACGTGACCCGGCGCATCACCGATATTCTGCACATGGTCGACCAGCTCCAGGCCGCGGACACCCGTGACGTGGAGCCCATGGCCAATCCCCTCGATGCCACACAGCCCCTGCGTGCCGACGAGGTCACGGAAAGCAATCGTCGCGAGGCTTTCCAGGCCATTGCCCCGGCCGTGGAAAACGGCCTGTACCTGGTACCCAAGGTCATCGAATAGCGCCCGAGGCGCTACAGGATTCACAATGCACCAAATTTCAGTCGCCCAGCTCGCCAAGGGGCTGCGCGATAAACAGTTTTCCAGCACCGAGTTGACCCGGCACTTTCTGGACCGGATCGCGTCACTGGACAGCCGTTACAACAGCTACATCACTGTCTCGGAGTCGGCGGCCATGGCCGCGGCGGAAGCCGCAGACCGGCAACTCGCCGCGGGCGACGCCGCCGCGCTGACGGGCATACCGATAGCGCACAAGGATATCTTCTGCACCGACGGGCTGCGCACCAGTTGCGGGTCGCGCATGCTGGACAACTTCGTGCCACCTTACGACGCCACCGTGATACAGCGATTCAAACGGGACGGGGCGGTGCTGCTGGGCAAAACCAACATGGATGAATTTGCCATGGGTTCATCCAACGAAAGCAGTTTCTACGGGCCCGCCACCAACCCCTGGGACCGGGAACGCGTTCCCGGAGGCTCATCGGGCGGCTCGGCGGCGGCCGTGGCAGCCCGCCTGGCACCGGCCGCCACCGGCACCGACACCGGCGGCTCGATCCGCCAGCCGGCCGCTTTCTGCGGTATTACCGGCCTCAAGCCCACCTACGGCCGGGTATCCCGGCTGGGCATGATCGCCTTCGCGTCCAGCCTCGACCAGGCAGGGCCGATGGCCCGCAGCGCCCAGGACTGCGCCCTGCTGCTCAATACCATGGCCGGCCACGACCCGCTGGATTCCACCTCCGCCGCGGTGGCCACCGAGGACTACACCGCCGCACTGGATAATAGCCTGGAGGGCCTGCGCATCGGCTTGCCCAGGGAATACTTCGGCGAGGGACTGGACGCAGCGACCGGCGCAGCGGTCGACGCGGCCCTGAAGGAACTGACGGCCCAGGGCGCCCGGCTCGTGGAGATCTCGCTGCCACACAGCCACCTCACGGTGCCTGCCTATTACGTCATTGCACCGGCGGAAGCCTCGACCAACCTGTCCCGCTTCGACGGCGTGCGCTACGGCCACCGCTGTGAGGACCCGGTCGACCTGCATGACCTCTACACCCGGACGCGGGAGGAGGGATTCGGCGACGAGGTGAAACGGCGCATCCTGGTGGGCACCTACGCCCTGTCAGCCGGCTACTACGACGCCTACTACAAGAAAGCCCAGCAGGTGCGGCGCCTGATCAAGCAGGACTTCCTCGACTGTTTCGAGCAGGTGGACGTGATCGCCGGCCCCACCACGCCGGGGCCCGCCTTTCGTCTCGGTGAGAAATCCGACGACCCGATCGCCATGTACCTGGAAGACGTCTACACCCTGGCTGTCAACCTGGCAGGACTGCCGGGCATGTCGGTCCCTGCAGGTTTTGTCCGGGGCACACCCGTCGGCCTCCAGTTGATCGGACGCCACTTCGATGAATCGCGGCTGCTGAATATCGCCCACCGCTACCAGCAGGTCACCGACTGGCATGTGCAGGAGCCGCCGGAAATCGCGGAGGGAGCAGCCTGATGCAGTGGGAAACCGTCATCGGCCTCGAAGTGCACCTGCAGCTGGCCACGCGCTCCAAGATTTTTTCCGGGTCGCCCACCACCTTCGGGGCCGAGCCCAATACCCAGGCCAGCGCCGTGGACCTGGCCATGCCGGGCATGCTCCCGGTGCTCAACGAGCAGGCGGTACGCTACGCCGTCATGTTCGGCCTGGGCATCGGTGCCGAAATCGGCAAGCGCTCCATCTTCGACCGCAAGAACTATTTCTACCCGGACCTTCCCAAAGGCTACCAGATCAGCCAGTTCCAGGATCCGATCGTGGGGAGAGGCCGGTTCGAGGTCCAGCTGGAAGACGGCAGCACCCGGGAAATAGGCATAACCCGTGCGCACCTGGAAGAGGATGCCGGCAAATCCCTGCACGAGGATTTCCATGGCATGAGTGGCATCGATCTCAACCGCGCGGGCACCCCGCTGCTGGAGATCGTGACCGAACCGGATCTGCGCAGCGCCGCCGAGGCGGTGGCCTATCTCAAGGCCCTGCACAGCCTGGTCACCTACCTGGGCATCTCTGACGGCAATATGGCCGAGGGTTCCATGCGCTGCGATATCAACATCTCCCTGCGCCCTTCCGGCAGCGAGGCCTACGGCACCCGGGCCGAGATCAAGAATGTCAACTCCTTCCGCTTCGTCGAGAAAGCGATACGGCATGAGGTGGAGCGCCAGGCCGACATCCTGGAGGACGGCGGCACGGTGGCGCAGGAGACCCGTCTCTACGATGCGGACCTCGACGAGACCCGGCCCATGCGCAGCAAGGAAGTGGCCAACGACTACCGCTACTTCCCGGAGCCGGACCTGCTGCCGGTTGTCATCGCAGACGACTACATCGAGGCGATCCGCGAGAGCCTGCCTGAATTGCCCACTGACAAGCGCCACCGTTTCATGGAACAGTACGGCCTTAGCGCCTACGACGCCAACGTGCTGTCGGATACGCGCCCCCTGGCGGACTACTTCGAGGCGGTCGTTGCCGGCTGCGGCGACGCCAAGATCGCCGCCAACTGGGTGCAGGTCGAGTTGCTCGGGCAGCTCAACCGCAACGAACTGGACATAGAACACAGCCCGGTCTCGGCAGACGCGCTGGGGGGCCTGATTGTCCGCATCCTCGACAACAGTATCTCCGGCAAGATCGCCAAACAGGTTTTCGAGGCCATGTGGCAGGGCGAAGGCAGTGCCGACGAAGTCATCGAGGCGAAAGGGCTGAAGCAGGTCAGCGACAGCGGCGCACTGGAGACGATGGTCGACGAGGTGATCGCCAACAACAGCGCCCAGGTAGAGCAGTACCTGGCGGCAGATGAGGCCAGGCGCAAGAAGCTGGTGGGATTTTTCGTGGGCCAGGTGATGAAGCTCTCCAAGGGACAGGCCAACCCCCAGATGGTCAATGAGCTGCTGGCGAAGAAACTGGTTTAGCGGGATTAGGGTCCATGAGAAAAGACAAGGAAAAGGTTATCGATGAGGTCTGGACCGAAGACCACATCAAAAGCTTTCTCGAAATACGGCCTCACGACGGCAGCAACGAGGACTTTCACATGCTCCTCAAGGCCTACCAGAGCATGCGCGCCTCGGATTTCGAGCTGTTCGTGAAGCTTTTCTGCGACGAGCAGCGGGACATCAACGCCGCGGACAGGGATGGACGCAACGTTCTTGCCATCGTCAGTGAGCACCGCAACGGTACCGAGTACGCGGATATACTTCGCTCGGCCGGAGCTTGTTAGGAAAACGATCTTTTCGCGACGGCCCACACCAGCGAAGAGCTTCGAAAAAAGGTCACAGCTCCGTCAACCGATTCGGCTGCTGCGCAACTCAACAATTTTTCGCTGCGCGAAAAATTCGGATTCGGACAGTGCTCGCAGAAAGCCCCGAATCGGTTGACTGCGCTAAGCGTGACCCATTTTTTTCGAAGCTCTTCGCTGGTGCGGGCCTCTTGAGGTGACTCTCCTGACACCCCTGGAGTTTTGCACCATGGCGTTTTACGACACCACGTCTGGAATAAACCGCGTTTGGCCGGATGTGAGGTCGATGTCCCGGAAGCTCCCCGAAAATATCAAGCCACGCTTAGCGCGCTCAGGCAATTTGGGGCTTTCTGCGAGCACTGTTCGAGTCCCGAAAAATCGCGAAGCGATTTTTGGTCGAGTTGCGCAGCAGCCAAATTGCCTGAGCGCGCTGTGGCTTTTTCGGGGAGCTTCCGGGACATCGACCGGCGCTCAAGCAAGGACCATCGACATCAGGTGGAATCGTAAGGCACCCTGCCCTTCAGGAACTTTTCGCGATTCTCCCGCTTCTTCTCCTCGCTCTTCTTGAGCAGGACATAAACCGCGCCCGTGCCACCATGGCGTGCCTGGGCACTGTGGAAGGCCTGGACAATATCGAGTTCGCGCAGCCAGTGATCGGTGCAGCCCTTCAGGATAGAGCTGCGTTCGCGCTCCGCCCTGCTTTCGCCCTTACCGTGAATGAGAATCACACAGCGCAGGCCGAGCTGATGGGATTCCTCGATGAACTCGAAGAGTTCCCGCCGGGCGACGGCCGTCGTCATGCGGTGGAGATCGAGACGGGCTTCCATGTCATAGCGGCCCTGTTTGAGCTTGCGGAAGACGCCGTTCTGTACGCCAGGCCGCTTGAAGTCCATGACATACCAGGGATCGAGCGGCTCGATGCCCTCTTCGGTGAGAATGTTGCGATCGCGAGCCTCGCCCTCGACGGCGGCCCTGCGCCGGTGCGCCAGGGAGGAGTCCCGATCGGGTTGGCCTGACACCCGGCGCTTTGCCCTGGCCTCACGCTTCAGCGGCACCACATCGGCAACTTCCTGCAGGAACAGATCTTCATCGTCGCTGGTCATACATACACTCCCGCTGCAGTTCGCTATTATAGCGGCGAAGGATGCTTGATAGACAGATGACCACAAAGAACCGGAAACCGGAGCAGATCTGCCCGCTCTGTGGCGGGGACAACCAGTGCGCCATGGCAAGCGAGCTGGCGGTCGAGAATTGCTGGTGCGTGGCGGTGTCCATCCCCCCGGAGATCCTGGCATCTGTGCCGGAGGAGGCTGTGGGCAAACGCTGTATCTGCCCGCGCTGCGCCGGGATGGAGGGAGGGACAGGTATTGAAAGGTAATGTCGTGACCGGCATGGGCTACCTGATAGAGGGTGCCCGGATGCTGAAACATCCGACCCTGCGGCTGTTCGTGATCATTCCGCTGGCGGTTAACATCCTCATTTTCGGCTCGCTGATCGGTTTCGGTCTCAGCTACCTCGGGGGCCTGATGGATTCCCTGCTCTCGGGCATTCCCGACTGGCTGGATTTCATCGAGTGGATACTGTGGCCGCTCATCGGCCTGACCCTCAGCCTGATCACCGGCTATGTCTTCACCGCTGTAGCGGTGATCATTGCCTCGCCTTTCAACGGCCTGCTGGCAGAAAAGGCAGAGGAGTTGATCACGGGGCGTCCGGTAGCGGGGATGGAAGGCCTGGGGGCGGCCCTGATGATGGTGCCCAGGGGCATTCTGCGGGAAATTTACAAGCTGCTGTACTACCTGCCGATGGCTGCCTTCGTACTGCTGCTCTCTTTCATCCCGGGTCTGAATGTGGTGGCACCGGTGCTGTGGGTGCTGCTGGGAGCCTGGATGATGAGCATACAGTACGTCGACTACCCCATGGACAACCACCAGCTGGGTTTTGCAGACGTAAAGGAGGCCGTGCGGCAGCGGCGCCTGAGCAGCATGGGCTTTGGCGGCATGGTTGCCCTGTGCGCCGGCATCCCCATCGTCAATTTCTTCGTGGTACCCTCCGCCGTCGTCGGCGCCACCCTGCTGTGGTGCAAAGAGCTGGCGCCTGCCAACAAGCCCTGAGGGCGGTTGGCAACGCCTGAGTCGGTCCTAGGTCAGCAGTTCCTGGGGAGGATGGGTGCACTCCAGCCTGTCCCCCAGCAGGGCTTCCAGGTCCGGCAGCAGAAACGCGTCATCCTCACTGGCGAAGCTGATCGAAATGCCGGTCGCGCCGGCGCGCCCGGTGCGGCCGATACGGTGTACGTAGTCCTCGGGGTCTTCGGGCAGGTTGTAGTTCACCACGTGGCTCACGCCCTCGACATGGATACCCCGTCCCGCCACATCGGTGGCGACCAGCACCTTGATCTCTCCCTTCTTGAACTGATCCAGGGTCCGGGTACGTTTGGCCTGGGGGATCTCGCCGGAGAGGATGCCGCAGGAAAACCCGGACTTGCGCAGGCGTTCGTGCAGTCGCCGGACCTGGTCACGGCGGTTGGCGAAGACGATGACGCTGGTGGCGTCCTCACTGCGCAGCAGGTTCGCCAATACGCGGTAGCGCTGCTGGCTGCTGACCAGGTAGACCTTCTGGTCGACGCTGTCTGTCGCCACATGTTCCGGCTCGATCTCCACCGTTACCGGTTCATAGGTCCACTGCTGTGACAGGTTGATGATGTCCTGGGTGAAGGTGGCGGAGAACAGCAGCGTCTGGCGGTCCTCCTTGCGGGGGGTGGCGCGCACGATGCGTTTGACCTGGGGGATGAAACCCATGTCCAGCATACGGTCCGCCTCGTCCAGCACCAGGATCTCCACATGATCGAGGTACAGGTCGCGGCGCCCCATGAAATCCAGCAGGCGCCCCGGTGTAGCCACCACCAGGTCTACAATATGGTTCTGCAGCCGGTTGAGCTGCTTCTGGTAGTCCATGCCACCAATCAGGGTGGCGACCTTCAGGTCCGTGTGAACGGCCAGCTCCTCGGCGTCTGCCGCGATCTGCATGACCAGTTCCCGGGTGGGCGCAATGACCAGTGCCCGCGGCTCGCCGACGAAGCGCTCTCCCTCAATCGGGTGACAGAGCAGATCGTTGAAAATGGTGATCAGAAAGGCGGCCGTCTTGCCGGTGCCTGTCTGCGCCTTGCCGATAGCGTCGTGGCCCTGCAGGGTGTGTGGCAGTACGGAGGCCTGGATAGGGGAACAATACAGGAAGCCCAGGTCGGCGACCGCGTGCATCAGTTCATCGCGCAGGCCCAGATCGTGGAATCGGGTCTCGCCCTCTTTCGGCTCTACCCTGAATTCCTCGATCGACCAGGGCGCTGCAGGCGCCTTGCCCTTCCTGCCGCGCTTGCGCCGCTTGCCATTCCCCGCCGCCGCGGAATCCTCGGGTTGCGATCCCTGCTGGGATGCCTTGTGAGAGGGCTCGCGCCTGGGCGGATTGCCATGATTCGACGGCGGTGGCGTGTGGTCCTGGACCTGGCCGCCCTTGTTCCCCAGGCGCCCCACGAGACTCTTGATCAATGTGCTATTTCCCTTGACTGTTCAAAAAACGCGCTAGTCTACCATCTTCGCGAAGAAATAGGTGCGCGGGCGGTAATCCTCATGAACGGGCCGGAAACAGGCGTGACAGGTAATAATCGACACTGGTAAAGCGGCCACCACCGGTGAACAACAGGCTCAGCAACATAACGAAATAGGTCACCGCGAATTCGATACCGTTGTTGAGAATGACGAAACTGCCTTTCTCCGTCAGCCACGCGTAGTTGCCGTGTTCCCGCAGCAGGTCCCTGGCAGCGCCCAGTCTGACCGCCACTTCCTGCGAGCCGGAATCGGCAATCGCGGCCCAGCCGTGGCCCCAGTGGACGGTCACCGCAGCCACGACCATCGTGATCATCAGGGGAATCGATACCCAGCGCGTTGCAAGTCCCAGCAACAGCAGCATGGCTCCGACCGCCTCCGTGTAGGCCGCGAGGTAGGCCAGCACCGTCGGAAAGGGCAGCCCCAGGCCCCAGTCAGGATTACCGAACCACTCGATCGTGCTGTCGATCCCGGCCAGCTTCTTGGTTCCGGCCATCCAGAAGACCGGCACCAGGTAGAGTCGCAGTGCCAGCGGGCCCAGTCCGTCGAGATATTGCAGGCGCGAGAAAAACCCTTTGTGTATACTGTAATACCACCCTGCAATCGCGTTCATAGATCCCATTTCCTTCAGGTCAGTCTTCTCTGTGACAACGGAACAACCAAAAAGGTTTCCGCGGCTACGACCTGACGCGTGCTCCCCCTCGGCGGGAGGCAGGCCACTCCCCCCATGAGCGAGACAAGACTGTCTGGCTATCTGCGTGAAAGCCGGGCCCTGCTGACCATCGCCTGGCCCATGATCATCGCCCAGTTGGCCCAGATGGGCACCGGCGTGGTGGATACGGTGATGGCTGGCCACTACAGCGCCACTGACCTGGCGGCGATCGCTATCGGGTACAACATCTGGCTGCCCCTGTTCCTGCTCGTGCTCGGGGTGATGCTAGCGGCCACGGCCATCATCGCCCAGGATTTCGGCGCCGGGCGGATCGAACGGATCAGGGAAACCCTGCCCCAGTCCCTGTGGCTCGCACTCCTGCTGGGCCTGATCGTCGGCCCGCTCTGCTACGGCGCCACCCCCCTGCTGGACACCCTGGGCCTGGAGCAACAGACGCGCGACAAGAGCCTGGCCTACCTGCAGGCGGTGGCGGTCGGGCTGCCCGCACTGGCGCTGTTCCAGGCGCTGCGCTGCCATTCCCAGGGGATCGGCATCATGCGGCCCTTCGCCACCGCCAGCGTCATCAGTTTTTGCGCCAACATCCCCCTCAATTATGCCTTCATCTACGGCAGGTGGGGCCTGCCTGAAATGGGCGCCGCCGGTTGCGGCTGGGCGACCGCCATCTCCATGTGGCTGGGTACGCTGTTGATCGCCTTCTATACGCTCCGGGCAAAGGAGCTCAGGCCCTACCTTCCGCCACTCCGGCTGGTGGCGCCGGACCGGGCGCGCATCATGGAGATCTGCCGTCTCGGCCTGCCCATCGGCTTCACTTTCTTTTTCGAAATCGCGGTTTTCTCCGTCATCGGCCTGCTGATCTCGACCCTCGGTAACACCGCCATGGCCGCCCACCAGATCGCCTTCAATGTCTACGACGTGCTCTACATGCCCCTCCTCAGCATCGGCTCTGCCATGGCTA
Organism: Halieaceae bacterium; assembly: GCA_024640505.1. Taxonomy (GTDB): domain Bacteria; phylum Pseudomonadota; class Gammaproteobacteria; order Pseudomonadales; family Halieaceae; genus JARRPM01. Next base: position 19,818 of record JAHEEV010000257.1, on the reverse strand, counting down.
CACGGGTGGGGCACGCCATCGGCAGTGGCGACCGGGCGGGCGTGAATCGGGCGGTCAGCTGCGGCACCGCCATGTCTATCCTGGTAGGGCTGTTCGGCATGCTCGTGCTATTGCTATTGCCGGAGCTGATTACCGGTGCCTATACCTCGGACACCGCGATCCACACCCAGGCCGTCTACCTGCTGCGGTTGGCTGCCCTGTTCGTGATCATCGACTCCCTGAGGGAAGCCGGCTCGTTCTGCCTGCGGGCCTTCAAGGACACGCGCTTTCCTTTCCTGGTCACCTGCGTCGCCTACTGGCTGGTCACCCTGCCGGTGGGCTACTGGCTGGGCATCGTCAGGGCGGATAATGCCCTGGATGGCACAGCGGGATTCTGGCGCGGCATGATCCTGGGACTGAGCATCGGGTCGGTGCTGATCATCTGGCGGGCGGTACACACCCTGCGCCAGCCCCTGCCGCCGGTGACGGCGCGGGGGACGGACTGGTTGCCCGGTTAACGGCGGGGCCCGGGCCTCATCCCTGCAGGTGGCCGCAATCGGGACAGTCGGAACGCGGCAGCAGTGCCAGTCGGTGGATCTCCATACTGCGCAGATCCAGCACCAGCAAGTGGCTGCGCAGGGGCTCCCCGAAACCGGCAAGCACTTTGAGAGCTTCCATCGCCTGCAGCGAGCCGACTACCCCGACTACCGGGGCAAGAACGCCGCTCTCACTGCAGCTCAGGGCAGTGACCTCGCCCTCCTCGCTGTACAGGCAACGGTAACAGGGACCGCCACGGACCGGATCGAACAGGGCTATCTGACCCTCACTGCGCACGGCGGCGGCGGATACCAGGGGCACCGCGGCTGCAATGCAGGCGCGGTTGAGGGCGAAACGAATCGGGTAATTGTCGGTGGCATCAACCACGAGGTCAGCCCGGGACACCACACCCGGCAAGCTCGCCTCATCCAGCGCCCGGGGAATCACCTCCAGGCAGACCTCCGGATTAAGCTCCCGTATTGAGGCGGCAACCGACTCGGCCTTGTTGCAACCGATGTCCGCGGTACGATGCGCAATCTGTCGCTGCAGGTTGCCCAGTTCCACCCGGTCACCGTCCGCCAGCAGCAGGCGCCCCACGCCGGCAGCCGCCAGGTACAGCGCGGCCGGGCAGCCCAAACCGCCCAGGCCCACCACCAGTGCGGTGGACGCCTGCAGCCGCTCCTGTCCGGCAACGTCGAAATCGTGCAGTAAAATCTGGCGGTTGTAACGCAGGAGCTGCTCGTCACTCAACATCCCGGCACCCTCCGCTGACCCGTTCCAGACCGGCCAGGTCCGACCGGGTACCCACCCGGGTGAATCGCGCCTCCTGCAGCATACGGCGGACCGGCTCACCCTGTTCGCAGCCATGCTCCAGCAGCAGCCAGCCAACCTCATTCAGATGGGCTGTCGCTCCCGCGACAATCTGCGCCAGATCTGCCAGGCCGTCCCGGCCGGCTACCAGGGCTGAAGAAGGTTCGAAGCGGAGGTCGCCCGCCGCGAGGTGGGGGTCGCCCGCGGCCACGTAGGGGGGATTGCTGACAATCAGGTCGAAGCGCTCGCCCGCCAGGGCCCCGTACCAGTCGGACTCCAGAAAGCGCACGCGATCCAGGCCGGCCCGTTGGCTGTTACCCTTAGCCACCGCCAGGGCCTGCGGGCTGGTGTCCACCGCGGTAACCCGCCAGGCGGGTCGCTCCCGGGCCAGCGCCAGGGCGATGGCCCCGCTGCCGGTGCCCAGGTCCAGGACAGCGCTGTCCGCGGGCAGCTCCAGATCAAGCGCCCAATGCACCAGCGTCTCGGTCTCAGGCCGGGGAATAAGTGTATGGGAGTTGACGGCAAGCTCCATGGACCAGAATTCCCGCCGCCCCGTGAGATAGGCAATCGGCACTCCCCGCCGCCGCTCTGCCAGCAATTCAGCAAACCGCGACTCGGTCTCGGGCGCCACTTCGGAGTCAGGCCAGGTGTACAACCAGGTGCGTGACTTCTGCAGGCAGTGCCCCAGCAGAATCTCCCCTTCCCGCCGCGCGCCATCGACCGGCAGTTGCCCCGCACGGCGCAGCAGCTCGGCCACCGTGCTCACTAACTGTCGCCCAGGGCAGCCAGCTGGTCGGCCTGGTACTCCTGGCGCAGGGGGCCGATGACAGCGCCCAGGTCTCCCTCCATGACCTCCGCCAGCTTGTACAGCGTGAGGTTGATCCGGTGATCGGTAATACGGCCCTGGGGGAAATTGTAGGTGCGAATGCGATCGGAGCGATCCCCGCTTCCCACCAGATTGCGCCGCTCCTCGGCCTGCTCCTCGGCCTGCTTGTCCTGGGCACTGCTGAGCAACCTGGCCTGCAGCAGGGACATGGCACGAGCGCGATTCTTATGCTGCGAGCGCTCATCCTGGCACTCCACCACGATCCCGGTCGGCAGGTGCGTGATTCGCACGGCAGAATCGGTCTTGTTCACGTGCTGGCCGCCCGCACCCGAGGCCCGGTACGTATCGATGCGCAAGTCGGCCTTGTTGAGTTCCACCTCGTCTACGGCCTCGGCTTCCGGCATCACCGCCACGGTACAGGCCGACGTGTGAATACGCCCCTGGGACTCGGTCTCGGGTACCCGCTGCACCCGATGGGCGCCCGATTCAAATTTCAGGTGAGCGTAGACATCGCGCCCCTCAAACCGGCTGATGATCTCCTTGTAACCCCCGTGCTCACCGGGACGCTCGGAGAGGACTTCCACTTTCCAGCCCATGTTCTCAGCGTAGCGGCTGTACATGCGGAAGAGATCCCCGGAAAAAATCGCCGCCTCGTCGCCACCCGTTCCCGCGCGGATCTCGAGGAACACGTTGTGGGAATCGCGGGGGTCTTTCGGCAGCAGCAGCGTCTGCAGTTCGAGCTCCAGTTCGGCCAGGCGTTCGCCACCGACAGCCAGCTCCTCCTCGGCCATCTCCCGCAGGTCCGGATCCGCATCCTCGAGCATCACCCGGGCTTCCTCCAGGTCAGCCTTGATCCGGCCGTAGTCGTTGAAGCACTTCACGACGGCCTCCAGCTCGGCATACTCCCGGGAGAGGTCCCGGAACCGGTTCTGGTCGGCAATGGTTTCGCTGTCACCCAGTAAAGCCGATACTTCTTCGTGCCGGTCAGCGAGAGTTTCCAGCTTGGTCAGCAGCGAGGCTTTCATTGCAGGGTACGTCTGGACGGTGACACCGTGGGTTGCGGTGGCTCGAACTCCTCTGCCGGGTCCTCCCGGGCCGTCGCAGAAGCGTCCTCCGCCGGCCCCTCGATTCCCAGTAACCTGCGGGCGCTGGCCAGCAGGTCCTGGCGCCCCTCAGCGCTGGCCTGCTTGAGACCGGTGGTGGGCGCGTGAATCAGCTTATTGGTAATTCCGCGGGCCAGCTGCGCCAGCAACTGCTGGGGGTCCTCGCCCCGGGCCAGGGCCCTAAGCGCGCGCTGCAATTCCTGGTCGCGCAGCTGTTCCGCAAAACGCCGGTACTCTTTCACCGTATCCAGCGCACCCAGGCTGCGCATCTCCTGGAGATACTGTTCCACCGCCTCTGCAATGATCACGTCGGCCTTGCGGGCTTCGCTACGACGACTGCGCAGGTTCTGGTCGACGATCTCACGCAGGTCGTCCACGCTGTAGAGATAGACGTCACGCAATTCGCCGACCTGGGGCTCGATGTCCCGGGGAACGGCGATATCCACCATCAGTACGGGGCGGTGCTTGCGGACCCTGATCGCCTCCTCCACGGCACCCTTGCCGAGGATTGGCAACTGGCTGGCGGTAGAGGTGATCACGATATCGGCGTCCAGCAGCTGTTCGGGAATTTCTGACAGCAGCACCGCATCGGCGCCAAACTGCTGGGCCAGTTCCCTGGCTCGACCCAGCGTGCGGTTGGCGATGACAATCCGGCTCACCCCGGCCTCGATCAGGTGACGTGCAACCAGTTCGATGGTCTCCCCCGCCCCCACCAGCAGGGCATGGCATTTACCGAGGTCCGAAAATATGTGTCCGGCAAGATCCACGGCGGCGTAGGCGACGGAAACGGGATTCTCACCGATGGCGGTATCGGTACGCACCCGCTTGGCTATGGAGAACACCCGCGGAAACAGGCGGCTGAACTCGCTGGCCACCGTACCCGCCTCTACGGACACGGCGTAGGCAGATTTCAACTGCCCGAATATCTGTGGTTCACCCAGGACCATTGAATCCAGGCCGCTGGCTACCTGGACAATATGCTGCAGGGCTTCCCCGGACTCGAAGTGATAGGCGGATTGGCGCAGCTGTTCCGCAGAGAGATGGTGGTAATTGGCCATCCAGTCGATCAGCTGAACGGCCTTGTCTGCCGGCGCGGTGCCCTCGGGCACCATGGCATAGATCTCGGTGCGGTTGCAGGTCGAGAGTATGACCACCTCATCCAGCTGCCCCGCATCACAGGCATCGCACAGCGCCTCACCGACCTGCTCCGGGGCAAAGGCAACCCGCTCGCGCACCTCGACGGCGGCGGAGTTGTGGTTGATTCCCAGGGCTATCAGGTTCATGACGACGGAGTAACGATTCCTCGGGTACAGTCTGCGGGGCTGCCGCGACAACCCCTCCAGGGTTGCGCACCATAGCACAAACGGCGAAATTTTCCCGCGATTTTAACAAGTTACGCGACAAATGACAGGCGGCGCGAACACCGCGCAGCGCCACCGCGTGCCGGCTGTGGGTTTCCCGACCGTTGTATGTCATCATAGGCCACGTATTTCCGCTGGATTCCCAAGCAGTATTTCACCATGTTCCGCCTCCTTGTCCCCGCATTCCTGCTTGCGCTGCTGAACGCCTGTGCCGCCACGCCACCCCTGGAGGAAGCGGTCCCGGAGGTCGCGACTGCGCCCGCCCCCGAAGCTCCGGAACCGGTGGAGCGACCCATTCCCGACGACAGCCTCTACCCGCTGCTGGTGGCAGAATTTGCTCTCAGGCGGCACGACTACGACATGGCGCTGGAGCAGTATCGGGAGCAGGCGCAGATCCTGCGCGATCCGGGTGTCAGCGCCCACGCCACGCACCTCGCACAGTTCATGCAGCGGGAACCGGAGGCCCTCGAACTGGTCCAGCAATGGGTCGAGTTGGAACCCGACAGCACGGAAGCCCACAATACACTCGCTACACTTCTGGTCAGGCGAGGACGGACCGTAGAGGCCATGCCGCACCTGGCAGTCGTCGCGCGAGCGGGTATGGATACCAACTTTCCCATCCTGCTCAGCAGTTTTGACGACCTGGGTCCGGAGCAGCAGGCAGACCTGGTGCGCGGCATCAACGAGCTGGCGGACGAGTTTCCGGAAAATATCCAGTTGCTGCTGACCCAGGCGCTGATCCTGGCCCAGTACAAGCAGTTCGATGCAGCTTTGGCAAAACTCGAACAGCTGTTCGAGCTGCAACCCTACCAGCCCCAGGGGATGCTGCTGGAAAGCAAGATACTGCTCACGGTCGAGGATCCCGCTCCCTTCGCCCGCCTTGAACGCGCCCTCGAGAACGACCCCCAGGACCAGCGACTTCGCCTGCAGTACGCCCGCCTGCTCTCCGTCAACGACCTTCCGGCCGCGCGCCAGCAGTTCGAGATCCTCTCCGCCCAATCACCGCGGGACGGCGACCTCCTTCTCTCCCTGGCCTTGATCAATCGCGAAATAGGTGACGATCTGACGGCGAAAGCCTACCTGCAACAGATGCTGTCGCTTGGCCAGCGCACCGACGAAGCCCACTACTATCTCGGACGCATCGCCGAGGATGAGGGTGATCAGGACGCGGCTCTCGGGCACTACAACCAGGTGCAGGACGGGAGGGAGTTACTCAGTGCGGCCCAGCGCGCCGGTATCATTCTCGTCCGCAAGGGTGACCTGGAAGAGAGCCACGCCGGCTTCGAGCGGCGCCGGCGCGCGCACCCCCAGCAGGGCGAGCAACTGTACGCCCTGGAGGCGGACCTGTTGACCCAGGCGGGCGAACCGGATGCCGCCATGGAGATCCTGAACCAGGCACTGCGCGAGTTCCCGGAATCCAACTCGCTGCGTTACTCCCGCTCCATGCTGGGCGAACAGCTCAATGACCTGGCACTGATGGAACGCGACCTGCGCAGCATCATCGATCGCGACCCGAATAACGCCACCGCACTCAATGCCCTGGGCTACACCCTGGCCAATCGCACGGACCGCTACGACGAGGCCTACGCATTGATTGCCCGCGCCCTGGAACTGCAGCCCGATGAACCCGCGATCCTCGACAGCATGGGCTGGATCCTCTACCGCAAAGGCGATTACAGCAAGGCTCTGGAGTACCTGAGCCAGGCCTATGCCCGTTTTCCCGACCCGGAAGTGGCGGCACACCTGGGGGAGGTGCTGTGGGTGAGCGGCGATACCGAGGGTGCCAAAAGGGTGTGGCAGGGAGCCCTGCTGAAAAGTCCCGATCACGAAATACTGGTCGAGACGATCAACCGACTCGGGGCTTCATCGCTGGTGGAAGTATTACCGGAACCACTACCACGGTGATCCACCCCGATCGTGGCAGCGACCTGATACCGGTTACCCGTGGCCGCTACCCGGCGGGACTCACCCTCACCGTCCTGCTCATGTTCCTGGCCGGCTGCGCCACGCGACCGACGCCCCCTCCGCTGGAACCGAGCTGGGTGGAGCACCAGGCCCGGATGCAGGCCCTGCAACACTGGAGCGCCGAGGGCAAGCTCGCCCTGCGCACCGAACACGGCAGCGAAAGCGCCAGCTTCGACTGGCGCCAGGAGGGCCAGCAGACCCGGCTGCAACTGCAGGGACCACTGGGCGTCAACGCCACCACACTCATCAGCGATGGCCGGCAACTCGAATTCCGCCAGGGCGAGGAACGCCGCTTCTGGGACATCTCCAACCCCGAAACGATCGCCCGGGAGACCGGCTGGTACCTGCCGCTGGAAGCCCTCCCACACTGGCTGCGCGGGCTGCCGGCCCCGCAACTGGACGTGGAGGGGCTGCAACTGGAGCACCAGCGATTGCGCAGTCTCAGCCAGGGCGGCTGGACGATCCACTATGACGACTACGGTGCATTTGAGGCCTTCACCCTGCCGACGCGGCTGGAGATAACCCGGGGCGATACGCGGGCCCGCGTCATCATTCGCGCCTGGCAACCGCGGAGCGGCTCGTGAGTCCTGCCCTGGACCTCCTGTCCCCCGCCAAGCTGAACCTGTTCCTGCATATCACCGGACGCAGGTCCGATGGCTATCACGAGCTGCAGACGCTGTTCCAGTTGCTGGACTGGGGCGACCGCATGCAGTTCACCGCCAACCGCAGCGGGCGCATCTCCCTCGATGGCCCGGACCTGGGCATTCCGCAGGAGGACAACCTGATCTACCGCGCCGCACGCCTGCTGCAGCGGGATGACCTGGGAGTCCATATCAGCCTCCAAAAACAGATACCGGCGGGCGGCGGTCTCGGCGGTGGCAGCTCCAACGCCGCCACCACCCTGCTGGCCCTGAACCGGCTCTGGGAGCTGGATTTTTCCCGGCACCACCTTCAGCAGATGGGAGCCGCCCTGGGAGCCGATGTGCCTGTCTTCGTGGCTGGACACACGGCCTGGGCCGAGGGAGTGGGCGAAATACTGACGCCCGTGGAGCTGCCGCGGGACTGGTTCCTCATTCTGGTTCCGGATTGTCACGTGTCGACCGGGGAAATTTTTTCCCACCGGGAATTGACACGCAACACCGCTCCCATCAAAATAGCGGCCTTTTTTGAGGGGGCCTCCCGCAACGATTGCCAGGAACTTGTCAGGCGCCTCTACCCAGAGGTGGACAAGGCGTTGTTTTTCCTGGAAAAGTTCGGAGAAGCCAGGCTGACCGGAACCGGGGCATGTGTTTTTGCCCGATTCGGCGCCAGGGCTGAAGCAGCAGCTGTACAGCGGCAGGTACCACCGCCGTGGACCAGCATCCTGGCACAGGGCGTGAATGAATCACCCATTCTCCCAGCCCTGGCCTGACCCGACTGATTGATTGGGGTGTCGCCAAGTGGCAAGGCACCGGGTTTTGATCCCGGCATTCGCAGGTTCGAATCCTGCCACCCCAGCCATACAACCGGTGCCATGCATCCTGGGGTGTATGGCACTCTTTTTATGCGCAGCTTTTACGTGCGGCATTCCCGGAATCGGGCCCACTACTAGGCAGAAAGGCAGGCGACCATGTCCTCGAAAATGATGGTCTTCACAGGCAACGCCAACCCGGAACTGGCCCATAAAGTGGCCAGCCGGCTGTACCTGTCCCTGGGTAAGGCGGATGTGGGCAAGTTCAGTGACGGCGAAGTGGCCGTGGAGCTGAATGAAAACGTGCGGGGCAAGGATGTCTTCGTCGTGCAATCCACCTGTGCGCCGACGAATGACAACCTGATGGAACTGCTGGTGATGATCGATGCCCTGCGTCGCGCATCGGCTCACAGAATCACCGCGGTGGTGCCCTACTTCGGCTATGCCCGCCAGGATCGCCGGGTGCGTTCCGCCCGCGTGCCCATCACCGCCAAAGTGGTCGCGGATATGATGGACTCGGTCGGTGTGGACCGGGTGCTGACCATGGACCTGCACGCAGAACAGATTCAGGGCTTTTTCGCCTGCCCGGTGGACAACGTATACGGCTCGCCGATCCTGAACGACGATATCGTGGCCTGCCATTACGACAACCTGATGGTGGTATCACCGGACATCGGTGGCGTGGTCCGTGCCAGGGCGATCGCCAAGCAGTTGGACGAGGCAGAACTGGCCATTATCGACAAGCGCCGTCCCCGCGCCAACGAGGCCCAGGTCATGAACGTGATCGGGGAAGTGGACGGGCGCACCTGCCTGCTGGTGGACGACATGGTCGACACGGCGGGCACCCTGTGCCAGGCCGCGAATGCGCTCAAGGAGCGCGGCGCTGCCAAGGTCGTCGCCTACTGTACTCACGCGGTACTGTCGGGCAACGCCCTGAAAAACCTTCGGAACTCCCAGCTCGACGAGTTGGTGGTCACCGATACGATTCCTCTGAGTGAGGAGGCGAAAAACGTGGAACAAATTCGCCAGCTCACCACGGCTGACCTGCTGGCAGAGTCCATGCGGCGGGTCGCCAACGAGGAATCCATCAGCGCGCTGTTCAAGTAGGACAGCGTACACAGCAACGCCGTTGCCGCGCCGGTCGCAGGCGCAGCAAACGGTTTTATCAAAGGAGTCCGGACTATGTCTGACCAATTTGAACTACACGCAGAACTGCGGGAGGACAAGGGGAAAGGTGCGAGCCGCCGCCTGCGTCGTCTCGCCGACCGAATCCCGGCCATCATCTACGGTGGCGACAAGGATCCCCAACCCCTGACGCTGATCCGCAAGGATCTGGAGAAGTCGCTGGAGAACGAGGCCTTCTACTCCCACGTTCTGACCATCAACGTTGGCAAGGACAAGCAGAAGGCCATCCTCAAGGATCTGCAGCGCCACCCGGCGAAGGAACGCGTCATGCACGCAGACTTCCTGCGCGTGGACGACAAGGTCGCCATCAAGGTTAATGTCCCCATACACTTCACCAACGAGAAAAACTCTCACGGCGTGAAAATCGAGGGCGGCATGGTCCAGCACCAGATGACCGACATCGAAGTCCAGTGTCTGCCGGGGGATATTCCCGAATTCATCGAAGTGGATATGCAAGATGTCCACATCGGACAGATCATCCACCTGTCCGACATACCCCTCCCCGAGGGTGTGGTGTCCGTAGCGCTCAGCCTGGGCGAGGACCACGACCTGGCCGTCGCCAGCATACTGGCGCCGAAGGGTGGTGCCGATGAAGAAGAGCTCGAGGCAGCGGCGCCCGAAGCCGCTGAGGAAGGCGGCGAAGAGGAAGCAGAAGAAGGCGACAGCGAGGACTAACCGCCTCGCTGTCGGCGGTATGCGCCTTGACAGCATCCATCAGGCTTATCGTCGGACTGGGTAATCCCGGCGGGGAATACCGGGGCACACGCCATAACGCCGGTGCGGACTTCGTCGAGGAGCTCGCCCGGCAGGCAGGTGCGCCGCTCCAGCCGGATTCGAAGTTTTTCGGGCTGGCCGGGCGGGTTAGCCTGTCGGGCAACGATCTGCGCCTGCTGATTCCCACGACCTTCATGAACCGCAGCGGCAAAGCCGTTGCGGCCATGGCCGCGTTCTACAAAATTGACCCGGGGGAAATTCTCGTTGCCCACGACGAGCTGGACATCCCGGCCGGCTCGGCGCGGTTCAAGCGGGGCGGCGGGCACGGCGGGCACAATGGCCTGCGTGATATCGTACCGGCGCTCGGAAACAACCGGGATTTCTACCGCCTGCGAATCGGTATCGGCCACCCGGGGCACGCCTCCCGCGTGACCGGCTATGTGCTGGGCGCACCTTCCGTGGAAGACCGTTCACGTATAGATGCCAGCATCGACGAAGCCATCGCGGCGCTGCCGCTGCTGCTCGACGGTGACGAGGCCGGGGCAATGAACCGTTTACACAGTTTTAGCGCAGCCTGAGCTGCCCGAGGAATTCTCACATGGGTTTCAATTGCGGAATCGTCGGACTGCCGAATGTCGGTAAATCCACCCTGTTCAATGCGCTGACCAGGGCGGGAATCGACGCGGAGAATTTCCCCTTCTGTACCATCGAACCCAACGCGGGGATCGTGCCGGTACCGGACCCACGACAGCAACGGATCGCCGGGATCGTGAAGCCGGAACGGGAAATCGCCACCACCATGGAGTTCGTGGACATCGCAGGCCTGGTCGCCGGGGCCTCGAAAGGCGAGGGGCTGGGCAACCAGTTCCTGGCCAACATCCGCGAGACCGATGCCATTGCCCACGTGGTGCGCTGCTTCGAAAACGACAACGTTATTCACGTGGCCAACCAGATTGACCCGAAAGCAGACATCGAGATCATCAATACCGAGCTGGCCCTGGCGGACCTGGAAAGCTGTGAGAAGCAGCTGCAGAAAGTGGTCCGCACCGCCAAAAGTGGCGACAAGGAAGCGGTGGCGATGAAGGCGTTGCTGGAGAACAAGCTGCTGCCGCACCTCAACGAAGCGCGGCCGGTGCGCGCCCTGGAGCTGGACAACAACGAAAGAGCCCTGATGAAGCAGCTGTTCCTGCTCACCAGCAAGCCCACCATGTACATCGCCAATGTCGACGAGGATGGCTTCGAGGACAACCCCCACCTGGATACCGTACGCGAGATCGCCGCACAGGAGAACGCGGTGGTGGTGGCCATCTGCAACAAGCTGGAATCAGAGATCGTGGAACTGGACGACGACGAGCGGCTGGAATTCCTGCAGGAGATGGGCATGGAGGAACCGGGCCTGAACCGGGTGATCCGCGCCGGCTATCAACTGCTGAACCTGCACACGTTTTTCACCGCGGGGGTGAAGGAAGTGCGCGCCTGGACCGTGAAGGTCGGCGCCACCGCTCCGGAGGCGGCCGGCGTCATCCACACCGACTTCCAGAAAGGCTTCATCCGGGCCGAAGTGATCAGCTACGATGACTTCATCGCCTACAATGGCGAACAGGGTGCCAAGGATGCCGGCCGCTGGCGCCTCGAGGGAAAGGACTACGTGGTGCAGGACGGAGACGTCATCCACTTCCGCTTCAACGTGTAAGGAGTTGTCATGGAGCGCATAATCGAAACATTGATGTACCGTGCCCGCTGGTTGCTGGCGCCGATCTACCTGGGCCTCAGCCTCGCGCTGATAGCGCTGGGCATCAAGTTCTTCCAGGAAGTCTTCCACTTGCTCACGCACATCCTCGAGCTCAAGGAAGCCAGTATGATCCTGGTGGTGCTGTCCCTGATCGACATCGCCATGGTGGGCGGACTGCTCGTCATGGTGATGATGAGCGGCTACGAGAACTTCGTCTCCCAGCTCGACGTACCCGAAGGCGGGGAGAAGCTGAGCTGGCTGGGCAAAATGGACTCCTCCTCGCTGAAGGCCAAGATCGCCGCCAGCATCGTGGCCATCTCGTCGATCCACCTGCTGAAGATCTTCATGGATGCCGAGGAAGTCGATAACGACAAGATCATGTGGTACATCCTGCTGCACCTCACCTTCGTCGCCTCGGCCTTCGCCATGGGCTACCTCGACATCCTCGTCCGGGACAAATCGAAGTCGCCCGCAATCGGGAGCGACTCTTGACTTGCCCCGGCAAAATGCGGAAAATTCGCGCCTCTTCGGGACGCCCGGTCCCGATCACTGAATGTGGCTACGTAGCTCAGCTGGTTAGAGCACAGCATTCATAATGCTGGGGTCGGTGGTTCAAGTCCACCCGTAGCTACCATTTTTTCTCCTCAAAAACAGCAACTTACAGATCGATCAAACCAATTTTACGTTTTCCCGTCTCCCAACTGCGGGAGATTTGCGGGAGTTTTCATTTTTGATCAAGGTCAGGGTCGGCGCTGAACTACCCGACCAACTCACTTTCTCCACCGCGTCTATCAGTTCTCCAATTTCTGCAGCGGAGTAATGCGTTGTGATCTGGCCGTTTTTATGGCCCAGCAGGACTTGTCGGGTTTCATGACTGACACCTTTGGCCCGCAACCGGCGACCGAACGTATGCTTCAAATCATGGACCCGCACTTGCGGCAATCCAGCCTCCTCTCGCGCTCGGCGCCAAGCTTTGGTATTGATGCGATCAATCGGCTTACCCTTTGAGTAGGTGAATACATAGTCTGAGTTCTTGCCACGCTGACGATTGATTACCGCTCGCGCCTCAGCATTCATCACCACCAATCGATCCTCACCATTCTTAACGCCATAACCGGGGACAACAAACACACTGGCTTTCAGCTCAGGAATCGATACCTCCCAACTCCACTGCAAACAAGTCACTTCCTGCTCCCGCGTTCCAGTATTAACCTTGAACAAGGCCATGTCCCTTAAGTGTTCCGGCAAGCGCGCAAACAACCTCGCCTGCTCCTCCCATGATAGGGGATATGGCTTGCGGGCATCGTCACAATCGAGCAACTGCAACAAAGGGGCAGTTTCAAGCCAGGTCAAACCCGACTCATCCCGCCATAATCGGGCGGCAAGCGTCAGAATTCGCCGCACCACCGCCAGATCACGGTTGATGGTGTTGGCTCGCATACCCTGCTTACGACGGTACCGGATAAACAACTCCAGCGTGCCCTGATGGACCCGACGCAAAGGCAGATCGCCTATGTATGGGTCCAGAATTTTCAGGGATTGTGCATAGCGGCCAATACTGCGCTTGTGCTGATAATCCAGCAAAAACCTGGTTGCCGCCTGCCGAAAAGAACGCTCCACTCGAATGCCGTAAACATTCGCATTACGCATCTCTTCCAATCGTCGAATCAGGTACCTTTCCGCCTCCGCGAGCTCACTTGTTCCAGTGCTCTCGTGAAGTCGGCCATACCCCCTGACGCATTTATCGATGTGCCAGATGCCCTGGGTGCCTCTCTTGTAGAGGCCCGGGATTCGCTTTGACATAGGAAATCTCCTCTATGCTTTGGCGAACACCCACAGCGGTTCATATATTGCTCCGCCCAGGCGTCCATTTCAAGCCGATCAAAGGCAATGCCCTGCTTACCGATGGGAATCTCCGTGAGGCTTATCCGAACCTCCCGGTTGAATCGGTTCTTGTCCATTCCCAAGTAGCCGGGGGCATCACGCAAACGAATGAATCGGGGGAGAATCGAAGTCACCTCTCAGCGCCCCAGGTACACAGCAGTAATCTGTTCCCTGACATGGCCCAGCTCTTTGCTTATGGTTAAGCGGGCCTCGTGATCCCTTCTTTTTTGAGCGCCGCTAAGTTTTGCTTTGGAAGGCCCACCCGCATGGGGCGATGGCCAGCCCGTGAGTTCTTGGTAGCGTTGCTGGGCATAGGCGTGGCGCAGGCCATGCATTTTCGATAACCCGGCATTGGCAGTGTGGCGCTCATAGATTCTGAGTTGTTGGATGTAATTCCGGCTTCCGGGTATCAGAGCGCCCAGGCCGGCCAGTTGCTTGGCGTGTTCCAGTACAGCTCGCTGCTCGGTGGTGCGAATGGGCACGGTCCGCTCCCGCCCGCCCTTGGTCCAACTGGCCTTGAGATGCAGGTGTTTGCCCCGATCCGCCCAACGAGGCTGGATCTTGATGGCTTCCTCCCGTCTGAGCCCAAAGGCTTGTTGCAGGCGCAGGCTCATTCTTACGTGTTCATCCTTGACCAAGGCGAGTTGCTCCTCGGCCAGATCTTTCGCCTTGCTCTGATCGGACACAAACTGCCGGTCCGGTATCCCATAGAAATCGTTACTGCCGGCCACCACGGCCCGCTTGTTAACCTTCTCGGCCCACCAACGTAAGCAACTCATCCGGTTCTTGATGGTGCCAGGGGAAAGGTTTTGTTTGAGCCACAGATCCACCAGGGACTGGACATGCTTTTGCTTGAGGGACGTGGCCTTCAATTGTCGGAACCCCAAGTCGTGTAACTGGTTGGCGATAGCGCTCAACTGGCGCTCTCTACCCACACGAGTTTCGAAGCTGCCCTCATGGCTGTGTTTACACAAAAGTTTCAGTTGGTAGTTCAGGTCTCGCATAGTGTAGTTCCTTCGGTGAGTGTTTCTGATCACCTGGCAACAATGCTGCGCAGGCCTGCCGAAGCAGTACGATCACGGGACACCAATCCCGGTTGACCTGAATGTGTCTGGCCATAGACAGCACGGTGTGTTTTCGCAAGAAAACTGGCCCGTGCAAACCAACGGTTATCCAGCCAAACGCTGGTGATGGATTTCTCCTTTTTAAGTTGAGCAGAACGCACTGACCGCCAGTGTATTTGCGTGGTTGAAGATACTGTTGTTCAAACCGGGCGTGAGCGCCCGACTATCAACAGTGATTTTGGAACAGATTCCCATGACGAGTGGGAGAGGTTTGAATGAGCGCTACCCGGATGATGCGGCACCGCGATCGTTCTAAGATGGACCCGGTCATTACTGACCGCTGCGTCTAAGAAGGCCCTGAGTGACGCGTTCAGCAGATTCTAAAACAACAATATTCTGCCTACCCCTTTCGCTTGCGCAAGGTGGGGTCATCCTTGCCACTTTTCCGCAGTGGCCGCGTCTAGTGAGTCCACTATACGAACGCGTAATACGGGTGTCACAGGGAATTCGATCCGCATCCGGTGCGGTTTTTATCGGCCGTCGGGTACCTTGATTGTCAGGACGCGCTAGAAAAATGACACTTCAGTGGCATTGAGCGCGGTTTCGGACAAGGATACCCACACATTTCGCTAGTTCCTGCAGTGGTTCCAGTGGAACCACTGCAGGAACCCATTGAGCAGATGAGGTGCTGAGATTATTGCCGTAGAGCGGAGGCGCCCACGTCACTACCCGCTTTGGCTCTGTAGTGACGTGAGCAGCGAGTGTCTTACGCCTTCTTCCCCCCGGCAAACTACCGCATTGGATGAATTGCGACAGGCTCGGAGGCCACTTCTGATGTGGCATTATCCGGCCTCCCGATACAGGCTGGTTGGTTCGGTCTTCCTGGTCTCCAAGGCGGAACCACCATGTTGGCACAAGGCAGGGATGGCCTTGGCAAAACCGCCTACGATCGCCATCAACCCGAGCAGACACTACTCTACCAACTCGTCGAAGCGCACTACCCCGCCCTGGTTGACCAACTGGCCCAGCAGGGCAAATCCCTGCCCGAGCATGTCCACAGGGAATTCGAGGCCTACCTGAAGTGCGGCCGCCTCGAGCACGGCTTTCTCCGGGTACGCTGTGACAAATGTCATTTCGAACGACTTGTAGCGTTTTCCTGCAAGAAGCGCGGGTTCTGCCCCAGTTGTGGCGCCCGCCGCATGGCCGAGACCGCCGCCCTGCTGGCCGATGAGGTATTTCCCGATGTCCCGCTTCGCCAGTGGGTCATCAGCTTCCCCTTTCCCCTGCGCTACTTATTTGCGGCCCACCCCCAGGCCATGGGCAAGGTGCTGGGCATCGTTTACCGGGCGATCTCCACCCACCTTATCCACAAATCCGAATTATCGCTCAAGGAAGGCGCCACCGGGGCCGTAACGCTAATCCAGCGCTTCGGCAGCGCCCTTAACCTCAACATTCACTTTCATATTTTGTTCCTGGATGGCGTCTATGTGCATCGCGACAACAGACCGCCCCGCTTTCAGCGCGTCAAAGCACCCGACAAAGGCGAGTTGGAGGAGTTGGTTCAACTGATCAGCCAGCGCGTCGGCCGCTGCCTCGAACGCCAGGGCTTGCTGGAACAGGACACCGAGAGTGCCTGGCTGGACCTCGACCCCGCCGAGGATACCGATGCCATGCCGCAGATTCTGGGCAGTTCCATCTCCTACCGCATAGCCGTCGGCCCACAGCAGGGACGTAAAGCTTTCATGATCCGCACCATCCGTCCGCTGGACAGACCTGATCCTGGACTGGAGCGGGTGGCCAGGGCCAATGGTTTCTCTCTCCACGCCGGGATCAGCTGTGAGGGGATTCAGAAAGACAAGCGTGAGCGCCTGTGTCGGTATATTTCCCGCCCTGCCGTGGCAGTTCCTCGCCTTTCACTGAGCTCCACGGGCAAGGTGGTTTACACCCTGAAGACACCGTACCGGGATGGCACGACCCAGGTGGCCTTCGAACCGGTGGATTTCGTTGCCCGTTTGGCGGCTCTGGTGCCAAAGCCGAGGGTCAACCTCACCCGCTACCATGGCGTTCTCGCTCCAAACCACCGCTGGCGTGGGCTGGTCACACCAGCCAGGCGCGGGAAAGGCATCAAGTCTATCTCCAACGCAGAAGTCCGCACACCCGCCGAGCGCCATGCCGCCATGACCTGGGCCCAGCGCCTAAAACGTGTGTTCAGTATCGACATCGAGGTCTGTGGCCGCTGCGGTGGTTCTGTCAGGGTCATCGCCAGCATTGAGGACCAGGACGTCATCGATCGAATACTGACTCACCTGCGCCAGAAAGAACAGGAAACACCGACTCGGCCATTGCTGGTGCCACCGACCAGAGCGCCACCTGGTACGTTGCCTCTTTTCGCTGGGAAGGATTCCAGCACAACAGCACTACACCAGCAAGGAAGCCAGTGAATACCGCATGGCATGAGCTGTCGCGTGCACCCGTTCAGGAATGAACGTATTTGAATGGCATGCTCAACGCCGCGAACAGGATTTTTGGGTCAATAGACGGGTATTTCGACAGGTCAGCAGGTCCAGTCGACACAATCAGCGAGGATGTCTACTCTCAATAGGCCGTTAGTATTTCCTATCCTTGCCATTCATGTCTTCTCCCGAGCGATATTCCTCTAAATCTAAAGCCATAAAACCTGCTCGCTGCTGAATGAAAGTGAAACAAGAGCACTTGTTATTTCACTTTTAGCGGTAAAAGTGGAATTAAATGGCTCCTATTTCATTTACATCACTGTGGAACAAGACGGTATCTTTACTTCAACTCCATCTCTTTAACCAGTTTTCAAACTCTGATGGTTTCAACTTATATCTGGCGATATTTCCCTCATGCAAACCAGTCAGTTCCGTCTCCACCATTTCCATGAGGCGCGCTCTGTCTTGCTCCACAATTTCTTGTTCTATGAACTGCTTTATAGCTGAAACCGCCTCGCGCTTGTTTAGAGCGGAACGGACGATATTGGAGACCAGCTGAGCGATGAATTCCCTGTAACGCAACCGAAACGGATCGGGATCACCAAGTGATTGACGAGCCGCAGAATATCGGGCGCAAGATCTCTCATAGGCCCAAACGAAAACATCAGCCAACAATTCAGTGCGGTTGAGCTCATAGATGCCTAGCAAGCCGTCAATGTAGGCTTTCTCAGGTACATCGACAAAAGAGAGAGGGCTCAGGTTTTCTCGAATGAAAGGAATGTTTGCTGCCAGGCGAGATACGCGTTTGTTCACGTCGTCAAAAGCTTGCAGATAAGGCAACTGCACCATGGCGAAGAATGCCTGCTCGAAAGGATCTCTGATTGCGTCTGCCTTGAATAACACCTCATCAAAAAATTCATTTATCAACGCGCCGCCTTGCAGCGGTTGAAACACGCTTGCACCAATGCCGACCGAGTGCTGCCTCAAGCGGCCGCAGGCTGCAGGATCTGGCAGCAGGTTTTCTGAAAGCAGCGCGTGGAGGTTACATATGGTGTATCGGTTAAACCCCGTATCCGCCGCTGACTGCACGAGTAACTCAATGGCTGCTTTATGGTTCAGGATCATCTGGGTTTCCAGAGCATCCCTGCCCTCGGCGCTATCACCTAATTCGATGAGCCGTTCAGTTTCAAGTAGGGAATAGGTGTTACCCTCAAGACGACTGGAATTCCACGTCAGATCGATCAACAGCCTGTTGTAGATTTGCAAGGCATACGTTCCCGCTGCGAGTACACCCGCTTGGGATTGACCGATCTCCAGCAAATGCTTACGCACCTCCTCGGGCAGGTAGAAAGTGCGGTTGGGCTGATAAGTTCCGATAAAGTCCCGGTTGTAGCCCACGGGGCGCCTATGCTGAATGGGTTGCCTCACAAGTCGCTTAATCTCTGCACCGACCTCTGAGACTGGGGTATAGATCTCGACCTCGGGGATTCCGCTGGTCAAACTAAGCTGTGCTCCACCTACCTCGATGTTTAAACCAGCATCGTCGGGCGGGACCCTATATCGACTACCACGCCCTCCCCCTTCGAGAAGGAGTTGCTTCCTTTCCACCAGTACGGCCAACCGCCGTTGCAGTGTTCTACGATGGATTTTTGGCTCTATGGCATCGCTTATCTCGTCAATAGAGGCGCCCTCTGGAAAGCCGCCAACGGCCCTCCGAATGGCTTCAAGTTCCTCTTCTGAGACTTGTTTGGGCATGGGCGTTATGTCGCATTTTCTTCAATTGCGACATATAAACGCATTTATCTGTCGCGATCAAGCTATTGCGACAAATAAAGCGTCGCGATTGGCGGACCGAGCTATAGGGGGCCGGTGCACCACTTGCGGGAGATTTGCGGGACTTGCTGTGATGTGTCGTGCACTGTGGTGCAGAATGCGCTGTGGGTGTTCGAATTTAAGTTAACAAAATCAATCAGTTAGAAATATCCAGCACAATTCATAATGCTGGGGTCGGTGGTTCAAGTCCACCCGTAGCTACCACACATCTTGGGTGCATACTCGACACATGGGTTGCACTTTATACCGGAGACATAGGTAACAGTCTCGGTATAAAAGGATTAGCCGCAGGTTCCACGCGGCTTTCATCCTCATCAAAGAATCCTAGATCATATTCCATAAAACTGACTAGCCATATCTTGTCAGCGACTTCCCGTACGCCCACGTGTTGTCCAGCCAATGCCCTGCACAGATTGATTTTCCGCCCACCAATACAGATGCGACCGCAGTAGGTCACCTGGTACTGGCAAATTAACTCGCCAATTCCGTAGAAATCCATGCTCAGGATCTCAGGCTACCGCCCTGCTCCACTCATTGAACGCACCAATCCTCAGGCTCCGGTAGTGTTCAGATCTGATCAGGTGCCTACCCAGGTTGAATAGGTTTTGGACAACACTATAGGCTGTCAGGAATCTCTGGGCCTGCTTCATAGAATTGAACTTACGCATCCCCCGTTCCCTGACCCTGGTCGACTCGTGAGACTGTTCGGCCCGGTTGTTCTCATACTGTTCGGTACTGTGAATTGTCTCGGGCATCACTTCTCGGTGAGCGACTCCATAACTTCGCAGCTTGTCCGTTACTATCTTTCTGGGTTCGGCTCCATGAGATCGTAGCAGTCGACGAATGAACCGCTTGGCGGCAGCACCATCTCGCTTGGCCTGCAGGTATACATCGATCACCTCGCCATCCTGGTCCACCGCCC
>JAHEEV010000124.1 GCA_024640505.1 Halieaceae bacterium | reverse complement strand
TGGGACCAAACATCGATCTCTACTGTCACGACCTGGAGCGTCTGGCGGGGCCTACACCCGCAAAGCAGGGCGTAGGGCTGGCACGCAAGACCGGCTGCGATATCGCCCTGCTCTGGAAAGCGCAGGGGGCGATCGTGGGCGACTGGATCTGCTGCACGGATGCGGACGCCCTGCTCCCGCAGGATTATTTTACCCGGCTCGACAGTATTGAACCGGCTGCCACGGCGGCCCTATTCCCTTTCGAGCACACGCCGGGAGATGATCCGGGTTGCAACGACGCCACCGCGCTGTACGAATTGCGCCTGCACTATTACGTGCTGGGGCTGGAGTATGCCGGTTCGCCCTACGCCTGGCATGCGCTGGGCAGCTGCCTCGCGGTGAGGGCGGACGCCTATGCCCAGGTACGGGGCTTTCCAAGGCGTGCCGGCGCCGAGGACTTTTACCTGCTGAACAAGGTGAGCAAACTGGGACCCATCGCCCGTCTCCGGGGAGAAGCCATCAGCCTGCGGTCCAGAAAATCCCTCCGTGTGCCCTTCGGTACCGGGCCGGCCGTCAACGACATGGCCGCATCAGGCCCGCTGGAGGAGCAGCCCCGTTTCTACCACCCGGTCTGTTTCGCTGCGTTGCGCGAGGTGCTGCTTACCGTGCCTGCTTTACAGGCAACGGCCGCGGCCGATCTTCCCCAGATGCTCGCTGCGAGGGGACTGCCGGACTCGCTGTCGCGGCTGGCCAGTGACATTCTGCACACGATGGGCCTGGAGAGCGTCATCGCCCATTGTCGCACGCACGGCAGAACGCAGGCACAGTTCCTGCGACAGTTTCACCAGTGGTTCGATGCCTTTCGCACGTTGAAGTTTATCCACGCCATGCGCGCCGCCGGCTGGCCGGACCAGAGCCTGCTGGCATTACCGACAGTGACGCCGATGCTGTGGCCGGTTGCGGATGTCGAGCCGAACGACATCCAGGCCCTGCGCGAGCTGCTGCGGCAACACTGGGGCTGGCGCAGCCCGACTACTCTCAAGCCGACTGATTGGTGATCCAGACGGTCTGGTAGGGCTGCAGCTCCAGCACCTGCCCCCGCCCCTCCAGAGGCGTGTTACCGATCAGGTCCAGCCACTGCTCCGTCTCGGTGAGGTTGATATCCGACAGGGAGAGGGACTGGATCTCGTTGCTGACATTACTGACACAGAAGATGCTCTGGCGCCTGTTCATGCTCTGGCGCCAGAAACCGAACAGGCTGCTCCCCAGGTGCAGGGTGAACTGGGTTGCATTGGGGTGAAAAGCCGCCTGCCGCCGGCGCAGCGACAACAGCGCCTTCATCCGCGCGAATACGATAGCGTGACTGGAATCCTCCCGGTCCAGTTCCGACGTCAGCGACCCCCAATCCCACTGGTGCCGGTTGATGGCACGGGGGTGCCCCGTGTGTTCCACCCGTCCGTAATCGTTATGCGTGCCCAACAGGCTGTGAATGTAGACACCGGGAATGCCCTCCATCCCCAGCATGATCGCGTGGGCGCATAAGAAGCGTTCAATACCCCAGCTGTCGGGGCCATCCACCGTGCCCTGCAGGGCATCGAACAGGGCAATATTGATCTCATAGGCTTTGTCTGCGCCATTCTCCAGCCGGCGGTAGGAGACGTGTCCGCCGAAATGCTGCATGGTCGCAATCAGGGTGTCCAGTTCTTCATCCGACAGCAGGCCCTCCGCAGGTCGCAGCCCGATGCCGTCGTGCGAGGCTATGAAATTGAAGTAAGCGGTGCCGTTCTGTGCCGGGGGCATCCTCATCATCCACTGCTTGAGATAGCCGCAATCACCCGTAACCAGGGTGTTGACCAGCAAGGGCGGCAGGGAAAAGTTGTAGATGCAGTGGGCCTCGTTGACGTTGCCGAAATAGGACAGGTTCTGGGTATTGGGAATATTGGTTTCGGTAATCAGCATGGCGTCGGCCCGCGCGAACTCTACCAGGGTGCGCAGCAGGCGGACGATTTCGTGGGTCTCCTCCAGGTTGATGCAGCTCGTACCGGGAATCTTCCACAGGAACGCCACCGCATCCAGGCGAAAAATACGCACGCCGTGATCCAGGTACTGCCTGATGATGGAAACGAACTGCCTGAGCACCTCGGGATTGCGGAAGTCGAGATCCACCTGGTCGTGGCTGAATGTACACCAGACATACTCGACGCCCCGGTGGGTCTGGACTTCCCGCAGCAGCGGCGAGGTGCGCGGGCGCACAACATCACCGAGGTCTTCATCGGGTGAAACGGTCACGAAATAGCCGTCACCCGGGCTTTCACCCTTGAGGAAATTATCGAACCACAGGCTGCGCCCCGAGCAGTGGTTGATGACCAGGTCGGCCATCAGGTGATAGTGCCAGGCGAGCTCCTCGATATCTGACCAGTCGCC
This sequence comes from Halieaceae bacterium, assembly GCA_024640505.1. Lineage (GTDB taxonomy): Bacteria > Pseudomonadota > Gammaproteobacteria > Pseudomonadales > Halieaceae > JARRPM01. The sequence continues at coordinate 7,355 of JAHEEV010000124.1, read as the reverse complement.
CAATGACTCATTCACGCTGGAGTAATCCAGTACCGCGAAGCCATCGTCAGAGCTCCAGGGGTAGAAGGGCAGGATGTGCAGCCCGGTAACCAGACCCTCCCCGTAGTCGTCGACAAAACGCTTGAGCGTCTGCAACGGTTTCTCTTCCTCACTGAGCACACTGTCACCGTAGGTGATGACAATGACATCCGCCTGGTCCCAGTGGTTGGCAAAAGGTTCCGGCGCAACGGCATCTTCCTGCAAGCGCATCAGAGCCAGCAAATCCTCTGCCAGGCCATCCAATTCCGCACCCAGGGGGTTAGCGTGATAAATCGCGTCCAGGTGACGCTGCACGCGATCTTTTAGTGGGTCCTGTTCCGTCATGTCAGCGCATCCGCCCTACCCGGTGAACTCCTCGTGGTCGGCTTCCACCGCTGCGCGCAGCTGCTCCAGCACATCGGGAATAGCCGAAATCACCCGACTCCAGCTGGGGATGAAGGGCCGCTCCATCGGGTGGTCCAGAAACGCCTCACCCGCCTTCATGATATTTTCCGCAAACAATTCCACCGCCCTTTCCTCGTTGTGAATATCCAGGCTCAGGCCATTCATCACCGCATCGTTGTGATACGTCTCGACAAAGTCCAGGGCAATACGGTAATAAGTGGCTTTCAGCGAGCGGAAGTTTTCGCTGTTAAAAGTGACGCCTCGGGTCGCCAGCTTGCGGAAAAGGGCTTTGGCGATATCAATCGACATCCTCGACAACCCGCCCTGGTCGTCCTTGGCCGACAGGTCCTGGTGTTTGTGGTCGTAGACATCGGCAATGTCTGCCTGACAGAGGCGGTTATTGGCGTAATTGCGGTACATCTCCGAGAGTACGCCGATTTCCAGACCCCAGTCGCTGGGGATACGGATGTCGGTGAGCACATCCCGGCGAAAGGAGAATTCACCGGCCAGGGGATAGCGGAAACTGTCCATGTAATCCAGGTACTCCATCTCCCCCGAGGTCTTTTTCAGCGCGCGAAGGAGCGGCGTGACCAGCAGTCGACTGACACGCCCATTGATCTTGCCATCCGCCACCCGGGCATAAAAGCCCTTGCAGAATTCGTAGTTGAAATTCGGGTTGGCCACCGGGTAGATGAGTCGGGCCAACAGGGAACGGTGGTACGTGAGGATATCGCAGTCGTGCAGCGCCACTGACTCCGTCCTGCCGGAAGCCAGGGTATAGCCCATGCAATACCAGACATTGCGCCCCTTGCCCAGTTCCCGCGGCGCCAGGTCTTGCGCCTGCAGCTGCTGATCGAGGGCCTGCAGGCGGGGGCCGTCATTCCAGAGCACCCGGTGACGCTGGGGCAATCGCTGAAAAAACTGCAGCGCCTGGCGGTACTGCTCGCGGTCAGCCCGATCCAGGCCGATAACGACCTCCGACAGGTAAGGCACCTGTTCGAGCTGGTCCACGATCGCCGGCAACGCCTCCCCCTCCAGCTCCGAATAGAGGGAAGGCAGGATCAGGCCCATCGGGCGCTGTTGCGAAAACTTGACCAGTTCCTGCTCCATGCTCTCGAGTGGACGGTCAGCAAGGTTGTGCAATGTGGTGATGATGCCGTTCTGGTAGAAATCTCCCATGGGTCGCCTCTTTACTGCGTTGTCTGCGAGTGTTGGCCGGCCAGCCAGCGGGCCACGCCCTCGGCCCACCCGGCGGGGCCAAAATCCCGGCTCAGGATGACGCCCTCCTGCCGCCGCAGCGCGGGGGGATCGTGCACCGGGGAGCGGATGACCAGCGCTGTTTCAGCTGCCTCGAGCATCGCGCAATCGTTGCGGCTGTCTCCTACGGCCAGGTCATGACAGGCTTCCGTCGCCCGGTAGTGACAATAGATCTCCCGCAGCCAGGTCAACGCCCTGCCCTTGTCGGAGTCACCGGCGACCGAGAGGAATCTGCCCCCCTCCAGGACCGTTGCCCCCGCATCCTGCAGCCGGGCCAAAAACTGCGCGCGACGTTCCGGCGTGCCCAGCCACTGCACCGGCTCCGAGTACTCCCGGCGATTGGCCTCTGCGGCTCGCGCCCGGGACAGCCCGGTCATGCGCACGATCCCGTCGATGCCGCTGCGATGGAAATGGTCGAATTCATCCGGAAACTCCTGGTAAAGCATCTGCAACAGGTCCAGCCAGCGGTCGCGCCCGGGGGCGAGTTCACGCACCCAGTAGCCGTCGCGCTCAACCATGCCGTCAGGCTGGCTGGCGAAGTATCCGCAGGGAACGAACACGGCAGCCCCGTTCTCCACGATGAAGGGGTGAACGTTGCCCAGTTCGGCACGCAGGAATTCGATCTCCACCCGGGTCTTGCTGGTGGCAGGAATCAGCGGGATACCCAATCGCTCCAGGGCATGCAGCTGTGGCAGGGCATCCAGGTAACTGTAGGTCTGGTGGTCAAGCAGCGATCCATCCAGATCGGTGAACACCAGGCGCAGGGGCGATTGCGGGGAACTCATCGCCGCTCTTCCCCGGCATGCCGGTAGTCCGTGACCTGGCGCTGCTCGTCCAGCGAATACAGGTAGTCCACCTGGTCCGGCAGCTTATCCAGGCACTGCTGGGTAAGACGCTGGAAGAACTGGATGAAGCGGGCGAGTTGGGCCTCATCCATGATACGGTTCGTTGCCGCGGAGTGGGTAACGGCCGCCAGTTTCTGTTCCTGCTCCCGGCGCCAGCGGAATACGCAGTCGAAAGAGGGTGCGCGCAACATGACCCATTGTTCGATCCGCCCATAGAGGGGTTCGAATTCCCGCGCCAGCGCTCGATTGACGTGGCGTCGCCAGGTGCCGTCCGGATCCTCCTCGCGTTCCAATGTGTTCACCGGTGTCGCCAGCGCTTCCGCATCCTGGGGCCTCGCACCCAGGCACCAGCCCTCCAGCAGCACCAGGTCGACACCCTCGTCCACACGATCCCAGCGCTCCCTCGGGTAACGGTCATCTGTGGCTTTGTCGAAGCGCGGGATGGCGACCGGCCCTTCAACCGACGGGGTCAGCAGGGCATCAAGGGTCTGCTGCAACAGGGCCATATCATGGGTTCCCGGCACACCCCGTGTCAGGAGCAGCGGGTGAGCCTGGCGGGCCAGGCGTTCACGCCGGGCACGGGTATGGTAGAAATCATCCAGTGACAGGGCCACGGCGCGCACCCCCTCCCGGTGCTGCAATTCACCCGTGAGGTAGTCGCAGAGAGTTGTCTTGCCCGAACCCTGGCAGCCATTGATGCCCACCAGCAGGGGGCGCGCCGCACTCTTTTGGTGCTTCGCCAGGGCGCAGGCCAACGGTGCGAACCATTTTTGTGCATATTCGAGGTAAGCAGCAGGCAGGCGATGGGATACCAGCATTTCCTGCTGCCACTGGGGTAACCTGTCTGGCATGGGACGTGCACTCAAACCGTGTTCCGGGCTCTGTTAGGACAATAGAGCACAGCACTATCCATGCCAACCTGGTCGGGGAGGCGCCCGACAGTCGCGGCGGTTACATCACCAGTTGCCGGATGTCACCCAGCAGGGCGACCAGCCGGGTCAGAAAACGCCCCGCGTCACCCCCGTTGATTACACGGTGGTCGTAGGACAGCGACAGGGGAAGCAACTTGCGCGGCTGAAACCCGGTGCCGTCCCACACCGGCTTGATCTGCGCCCGCGACACCCCGAGGATGCCCACTTCCGGTGCATTGACGATGGGAGTGAAGCCGTTGCCCCCGATATTGCCCAGACTGGAGATGGTGAAGCAGCCGCCCTGCATCTCTGCCGGGGACAGCTTGCGATCGCGAGCTTTGCCGGCCATCACAATCACCTCCTCCGCCAGTTCCCAGATGGTCTTGCGATCCACATCCCGGATCACGGGTACCATCAGACCCACTGGCGTATCCACTGCCATGCCGATGTGGCAGTAACGCTTCTGTGCCAGACCCTCGCCGCCGTTCACCAGTGAGCTGCTGAACCTGGGGTTGTCACGCAGGGCCACAGCACAGGCCTTGAGCAGAAACGGCATGGGAGTGAGTTTCGTGCCGCGCTCCTCCGCCTCCGGCTTGAGCGACGTGCGGAATGTCTCCAGTTCAGTAATGTCTGCTTCGTCAAACTGTGTGACGTGAGGCAGGTTGAGCCAGCTGCGGTGCATGTTGGCGGCGGTAAGCTTGTCGAGCTTGCTCCGCTCGACAACCTCAACCTCGCCAAAGGCCGTGAAATCCACCTCAGGCACCGGCGGAATACCGGTACCGCCCGCCACTGGTGCGGCGGCCTGACCGCCGAGAGAGCGCTGTACATACTGGTGCAGGTCCTCCTTCACAACCCGACCACGGGGCCCGGTACCGGAAACTTTCTCGAGATCGATACCGAATTCGCGGGCGAGCTTGCGCACGGCGGGCCCGGCGTAGACGCCGCCGGCCTTGGTACTGGCCTGCGGCTGCGGCGAAGGCGGAGGTTCCGCAGCCGTCGCAGGTTCCGGTGATGCAGTTTCATTACTCGCCGCCTGATCGGACTCAACCGCGCTCTCAGCGGGCCGCTCTTCGCCCGCGGTTTCGGCTGACTCACCTCCGGCGGACGGTTCGACAGATACAGGTGCTTCCGCGGGCTCCGGAGCGGAATCGCCACCGGCAGATTCCTCGCTGTCGGTGGCGCCGGACACAGCCTCTATCACCGCTACGGGCGCACCCTCGGCCAGTTCCTGACCCTCGGTGACCAGCAGCTCGACAACCCTGCCGGCGACGGTGGAGGGAATTTCCATGGAAGCCTTGTCCGACTCCAGCACGATAAGGCCCTGGTCCATCTCGACCTCATCGCCCACCGCGACGAGCAGCTCGATCACCTCAGCGCCCTCGGCGCCGCCAATATCCGGTACGGTTACCTGTTCTTTAGCCACGTATCCTTCCCTATCGGTCAAACAGTCAGTGGATCGACTTTATTGGCGGAGATTCCAAGGGACCGCATGGCCTCACTGACCTGCGCGCTCTCAATCCTGCCCTCGTCTGCCAGTGCCTTGAGCGCGGCAACGACCACATATTCACGGCTCACCTCGAAGAATCTGCGCAGCTTGTCCCGGGTATCGGAACGGCCATAACCGTCAGTGCCGAGCACGATGAACCTGCCCGGCACGAACTCGCGCAACTGGTCCACGTAGGACTTCATGTAGTCGGTGGCCGCCACAAATGGGCCGCTGCTCCCCTGCAGCTGGGCCGTGAGATAGGGAATCTTTGGCTCATCCTCCGGGTGCAGCAGGTTCCACCGATCGATCGACTTGCCTTCGCGCTGTAACTCGTTGACGCTGGTGAGACTCCAGATGTCGGCCGCCACCTGATAGTCGCGCTCGAGAATTTCGGCCGCGGCCTCTACCTCCCGCAGGATGGTACCGGCGCCGAGCAGCTGGACGCGCAACTCCTCCCGGCTGCTGGAGCGCTTCAGATTATAGATGCCGCGGATGATGCCATCCTCCACACCCTCCGGCATGGCAGGCTGCACATAGTTCTCGTTCATCGTCGTAATGTAGTAGAACCTGTTCTCGCCCTCCTGGAACATCCGGCGCAGCCCGTCCTGCACGATAACCGCCAGCTCGTAAGCATAAGCCGGATCGTAGCTGACGCAGTTGGGGATGGTGCTGGCCAGCAGGTGGCTGTGGCCATCCTGGTGCTGCAATCCTTCACCGTTAAGCGTGGTGCGCCCGGCCGTGGCGCCGATAAGAAACCCCCTGGCCTGGCTGTCACCCGCAGCCCAGGCGAGGTCGCCGATGCGCTGAAAACCGAACATCGAGTAGTAGATATAGAAAGGCACCATCGGAAAATCGCTGGTGCTGTAGGAAGTGGCCGCGGCAAGCCAGGAGGAAAAAGCCCCCGCCTCGTTGATACCCTCTTCCAGGATCTGCCCCTGCTTATCCTCTTTATAAAACATGATCTGGCCGGCGTCGTGGGGTGTATACCGCTGGCCGACCGACGAGTAGATACCGAGCTGCCGGAACATGCCTTCCATGCCGAAGGTGCGTGCCTCGTCGGGAACGATCGGCACCACCCGCTCACCGATCTCCTTGTCCTTGACCAGCATGGAGAGCAGGCGCACAAAGGCCATGGTGGTGGATATTTCCCGCTTGCCACTGCCCTGCAGCTGGTTATCAAATGCCGACAGGGCGGGCGTTTCGAGTTTGCGCATCTCAGAGCGCCGTGCCGGCAGCGGGCCACCCAACTCCTCTCGCTGTTCCTGCATGTAGCGCATCTCGGGACTATCGGGCGCCGGACGGTAGTAGGGCACGTCCTTGAGTTCGGCATCGCTGATGGGAATGGCAAAGCGGTCGCGGAAGGCTTTCAGACTGTCTATATCGAGCTTCTTCAGGGAGTGGGTTTCGTTGTTGGCCTCCCCCGCCTCGCCGGTTCCGTACCCCTTGACCGTCATGGCGAGAATCACGGTGGGCCGCTCCGTCTCTTCCACCGCCTGAGAATAGGCAGCGTATACCTTGTAGGGATCGTGCCCACCGCGGTTGAGATACATGATATCTTCGTCCGACAGGTCAGACACGAGGTCGAGCAGTTCGGGGTATTTGCCGAAGAAATGCTCTCGGGTATAAGCGCCCCCGTTGTACTTGTAATTCTGCAGCTCGCCATCACAGACCTCATCCATGCGCTTCTGCAGCAGGCCGGTCTGGTCGCGCTCCAGCAGTGGGTCCCACTTGCGCCCCCAGATAACCTTGAGCGTATTCCAGCCGGCGCCGCGGAAGACACCCTCGAGTTCCTGGATGATCTTGCCGTTCCCCCGCACCGGCCCATCCAGGCGCTGTAAATTACAGTTCACCACGAAAATCAGGTTGCCCAGTCTCTCGCGTCCCGCCAGGGAAATGGACCCCAGGGACTCCGGTTCGTCACACTCGCCGTCGCCGAGGAAGCACCAGACGTTGCGATCGCCATGCTCCACCAGCCCCCGGTCCTGCTGGTATTTCATGACCCTGGCCTGATAAATGGCCTGGATAGGCCCCAGCCCCATGGATACGGTGGGAAACTGCCAGTAGTCCGGCATCAACCAGGGGTGGGGGTAAGAGGAGAGGCCGTTGCCATCCACCTCGCGCCGGAAGTTGTCCAGCTGGGCTTCATCGATGCGCCCCTCGAGATAGGAACGGGCATACATACCCGGTGCACTGTGCCCCTGGTAGAACACCAGGTCGCCGGGGTGTCCGCTTTCTGTGCCACGGAAGAAATGGTTGAACCCTACATCGTAAAGGGTGGCGCTGGAGGAAAAACTCGAGATGTGCCCGCCCAACCCCTCGTCGTTGTCATTGGCCCGCATCACCATGGCCAATGCGTTCCATCTCACCAGTGACCGGATCCTGCGCTCCATGAAGAGGTCCCCGGGCATCATTTTCTGGTCGGCGGGGTCAATG
>JAHEEV010000245.1 GCA_024640505.1 Halieaceae bacterium | reverse complement strand
CGTACGGCCTTCCAGGAAAACATGCCCCAGGGTTTCTCCCTTATTTTTCAACAAGTTTGGCGTAAAAGGCATGATGTGGCAACGCTTGCCCGGGCGGGCCTGTGACCTGATTCTCAGCTTTAGTAGCAAATATTATCTTTTTGGCCAATCGCGTGTAGCATGCAAACCATGATCTACCAACGCCATATGCCCCCGGAGGAGCTGTTCGCAGCCCAGCTGGAAATGCTGATCCAGAACGGGCGGCTGGCGACGGTGTTGGCGCATCTACTCGGCGTGGCGGGCACCGTGCTCCTGTTCTGGCCATTCATGGCATTCAATTCCATCATGCTGTGGGCGGCGGCCTTCCTGATCCTGCTGCTGGTCCGGTCACTGCATATGAGCAATGCCCTGGTGGAGCGGCGTTTTCTGACATCGCCGAAGCGCCTCTATTGGCAGCTGGTCCTCGGTGCAACACTCACCGGGGCGGTGTGGGCGGCCGTTTATATCTACGCCGCTACCCGGGTTCCCCTGGGCAGGCAGTACACCTTCCTGCTGCTGATCATCATGATGACGGCCTTTTCCGTCGGTTTCTCGGTGATCGTGCGCGAGTATTTCCTTGCCTACCTGTTTGGTTCCCTCTGGCCGATCGCCTGGTGGAGCGTGGTGCACTACTGGCAGGAGCCCTACAGCCTCATCGTGGGCCTGTCATTGCTCGGCTTCATTGCTCTCCTGGTGTTCGTCAGCAACCGCATCTATGAGTCGTTCCGCAACATGATCTCGCTCAACTGGGAGCGGGAAACCATGTCCCAGGAACTGGGCGAGCTTACCGGCTCCCTGCGGGATCGCAACCGGCAGCTGCGCGACGCCCGTCGCCATCTCGCCGACCTGGCCAATGTGGACGAGCTGACCGGCCTGGGCAACCGCCGCCTGGTGAACAGCGCCCTGCATGAGGAGCTGAACCGGGCCCGCCGCGTCGGCGGTGAGCTCTCGGTCATCCTGCTCGACGTGGATTACTTCAAGAACTACAACGACACCTATGGCCACCCGGCGGGTGACAAGGTCCTGCAGCAATTGGCAGACCTTATGCAGCGGGCCACCACCCGGGCGGGTGAGGTCGTCGCGCGCTATGGCGGCGAGGAGTTCATCCTCATCCTGCCGGGCGCCTCCGGGGAGTCGGCCCTGCGCACGGCGAATCGTCTCAAAGACCTGGTGCTGGCGGAGGCGATCCCTCACGAAACCTCCAAGGTCGCGCCCTATGTCACAATCAGCCAGGGCATCGTGACGGTGCAGCCGACCGCCGAGGTCGAGCCCGCCGATATCATCAAGCAGGCCGACAATGCCTTGTATGCAGCCAAGGATGCGGGTCGCAACACCGTGATCGTGGCCTGACCCGACGGGCTGGCTTCAGGAAAAATCCTTGAACCGGTGGATCTGCCGGCGCTGCTTCTTGGTCGGTCGGTGTGCGGGTCGGTCGATCATGCCGCCGGCGGCCTTGCGCGCAGCCGCCTCGGATTCACGTTTTGCGATGCTCTCCGGGGTCTCCTCGTAGAGCTTTTGTGCTTCCGGGGCCCCGCGGCGCTGGTCTGACAGGGCCTTCACGTGGATGACTTTCTCATCCCAGCCCTGGCGGATCTGCAGGGTGTCCCCCACGCTGATCTCCCGCGAGACCTTCACCCGCTGGCCGTCCAGGTGGACCTTGCCGCCCTCGATGGCCGCCTTGGCCAGGCTGCGGGTCTTGAAGAATCGGGCGGCCCACAGCCACTTGTCCAGGCGCAGTTTGTCGGTTTGAAACTCGCTCATGGCGTGGATCCGCCGATTCGGGAAGGGTCCGCGTTACCGTCCGCCGCGTCATCCGGTGCCGGCATGATCTCGTCGAAGTGGTGAATGCCGGGGAAACGGTTGTCGATGCGCTTCTGGTGCTTGCTGTCGGGCTGCAGCAGGGTCAGCAGATGGGCGATGCCGTAATCCCGTGCGGACTCCAGGACCCGTTCGGTATCGTCGATCAGCAGGGTGCGGGCGGGGTCAAAGGGGTGCAGGGCCTGCAGTTTGTGCCAGAACGCCTGGTCCTCCTTGGGGGCGGCCAGATCGTGGGATACCACGATACGGTCGAACCATTGCGTGATGTCCACGTGGTCCATCTTGATGTCCAGGGTCTTGCGGTGGGCGTTGGTCACCATCACCACGTCCCGGTGGCTCTCGTGCAGGCGGGTGAGAAACTCGATGACATGGGGGCGCACGCTGATCATGTGGCGCAGTTCCCGTTTCAGGGCGGGAATGTCCATGTCCAGCTGCTCGGACCAGTAGTCCAGGGAATACCAGTCGAGGGTCCCCTGGCCCGCGCTGAAGCGGCCGTGCAGGTGCTCGCGGGACGCCTCCTCGCTGATGCCGTGCTTGTCGGCGTAGACCCGCGGCAGGTGCTGCATCCAGAAAAAGTTGTCGTAGTGCAGGTCCAGCAGGGTGCCGTCCATATCCAGCAGGACCGTGTCGATTTCGCGCCAGTCGATCATGATGTGATTATGCCCTGTTCGAGTGCCCCGGGGACAGGCCCAAGTCTGCGCCCTCGGCACGGGGCGTAGATGGTATAGTGCCCGGCTATGCAAAAAGAGTTGAATTCGCAGCATCTGCAGGAGATGGTGCCGCCCCTGCTGGACTTGTGTCGGGAAGCCGGGGAGGCCATCTGCACCCTCTACCACGCCCCCGGGGCGGACCAGTACGAGGCCAAGGGCGATGATTCCCCCCTCACCCGGGCCGACCTGCAGTCCCACGGGCTGCTGCGGCGGGGTCTGGCCACCCTGGAGCCGGCGCTGCCGCTGCTGTCGGAGGAGTCGAGCCCGGCTGAACTGGCGGAGCG
>JAHEEV010000123.1 GCA_024640505.1 Halieaceae bacterium | reverse complement strand
AGCGCCGGCGGAATAGCAAGACTGCAAACCAGAGGAGGCTTTGCACTCCCACGTTGAAAAACCAACCTGAAGCCCCTTGCTGGAACGGCGGAAACAAGGCGAAGTTCGCCTTAGAGTGACCTGTGCCTGGCGAATTATTATTTCTTCAATCATATCAGAAAGTTGATGGTTGCTGCCTCAGACGACCGATATTACTCTCAGAGCACATGAGAGATGTCATTTTCCTTCTGTTTCACCTGCTCACTACACTGGCCATGCTAATCCAGCCAGGTGGTAGCCGCGCAGTAGTCGCAGAGAATCTAATTCTGAAACAGCAACTGATCATCCACAGCAGGTCCGGACAACGAGCTCCGAATCTGACTACGCTGGATCGCACCCTCCTCGGCTTCTTGTCTTTATTCCTGGACCCCAGGCGTATTGCCAGATCAGCCATTATCGTCAAGCCATCTACTCCGCTGCGATTTCACGCTGCACCGAAGAAGCGCAACCCAAGATTCGGTTGCCCGAGGATCGCAGCAGATCAATCTGCACTTTGGGCTGGAGCTTGATAAAGACACCGTCCGACGTTTACTTGCAACTCACTATCACCCGAATCCGAGCGACCGCGGTCCATCGTGGCTAACTACGATCAGACATGCCAAAAACAGTCTATGGAGCCGGGGCGCCGGACCGGTAGATTTATTCAGCTGTAAATATATTGTATTGAAACGTCACTGGGTAATGGTCGTGATGGATCAGTACACGGGCAGAATAATCGACTTTGGCGTGCATACTGGTAGCGTGGATGGGCCAGCCCTTTGCCGCATGTTCAATGATGCTACTTCTGGACTGCGACTGATCTCGAGAACAAACTACGGGTGAATCAGTGCTACTAAAATGAAGATCGCTGTCATTCAGACCGGGATGGAGCTACTCCTGCCGTGCCCAGTGACAACAAGACCACTGACATCTATCAGTATCAATGGGAGAAACACTGCCGCGGTCTATTTGAATTTTCGGTAGCGGCTTGAATTTCTAATTCGCCAAGGACACGTTAAAAAATGGGCATGGCATTAGAGGGCATCAGAAGGCGTGGGGATGGTCCCATGGTGGTCCCAAAAGCGAGCCCGGAATCCCGCTGTCATAAGTTTAGCAACCCACACTGGGAATCAGTCCCTCCAAAAATGGCTGCGACATTGACGCAGGCGGAAATGACCGATTCCACCACCGCCCACACGTTGATTCGCCATCGATAGTTCGCGATAATAGAGGATATTTCTCGTATTAATAAATTGTATATCTCGTAATAATGATTTATATTTCCCGTATTAAGCCTCAATCACAGCTTGATCAGGAGCACCCATGTACTCTAGAAAACTGCGACCGCTCATAGAAGAACTGCTCGCCGAATTTAGGGTGCTTTATCTTACGGGGCCCCGACAAGCCGGTAAAACCACATTGGCTCGCTCAGTTGCCGAGCACTTGAATATGGGTTACATCACGCTGGATGATCAGGCCACATTGGCATCGGCTGAAAGCGATCCCCACGGGTTTATACGTTCGCTCGGCTCGAGGCGTGTGGTGCTTGACGAATTTCAATATGCTCCAAGCCTGATACCGGCGATCAAGGAAGCTTCTGACAATCTGGCACCGAGTGAAAAAGGCAAGTTTCTTTTAACCGGCTCAGCTGACATCTTCCGCTCAGCACGTACTCAGGAGGCACTGCCAGGGCACATGGCCCGGCTGGAACTCTTTCCTTTGTCACTCAGCGAGATAAGCAACCAACCGCTGAATATCATTGACTACCTGTTAAAGGGAAACTTCCAATCAACCGCTGTTCCATTTACCAGCCGTGAAGAGCTGGCGGGCTTCGTACTGCGCGGCGGTTATCCAGAGGCACAAAGCAAAGGCCCCAGAGCAAAACAGGCTTGGTTTAAGTCCTATATGGAGGGACGATTGTACAAAGATTTCGAAACCCTTTACGCGGCCCGCGGTGACTATCATTCGAAACTACAGGCTATGGCTCCTTATCTTGCAGGGCTAAGCGGCAACTTATTGAAGTACGCCAGTATAGGCAACGACCTCGAACTCAATGACAAATTAGTCAAAAGCTATATCGAAATTCTCGACCTGATGTTTATCGTACGTCGCGTCCCGGCCTATTTGAAAAACCGCGCAAAACGCCTTGCAGTACGAATGCCAAAAATCCATTACGTCGATACGGGGCTAGCCTGCCACCTGCTGGGTTTGCGCGATGAGAATCAGTTGTTGACTAGCCAATACTACGGCAGCTTGATGGAAAGCCTGGTCTATATGGAATGCTGTAAACAAGCATCCTGGGCGCAAGAAGAAGTGGGTATATATCACTTCAGGGATAACAAGCAGCATGAGGTCGATATGGTGTTAGAGCGCCCGAACGGCCAAATCATCGGTGTTGAGGTCAAAGCTTCGGCCAGTGTAAAAAGCCAGGATTTCAAAGGACTATCCGTGCTGGCTGAATTTTCGGGTAAGGCCTTTGAGCAGGGTATTCTGTTTTACACCGGGCAGGACATATTACCCTTTAGACAGAACGATAAAACTTTCTATGCATTGCCTATGGGCCTACTTTGGGGTGATACGGCTATATAGCCCTGTCTCTGGCGAACTGATAATTCCCAAATAGTAATTGTTTGTAACATCAGAGCAGAGCTTTAAACGGAGACTTGGCTGAACTTTGAGATTCCGGGCGAGGGATTGATCAGAACAGCCTTTAGGCTGTTCTGACCCTGCGGGCGCCTGCGGCGTCTAAACTCTCCCGTAGGGAGAGTTTGTCGAACGAGGGTTTGAACCAAGGCCGCACTCACCACCCACTAACGCAAAAGGGCCACCCCATGGGGTGGCCCTTTTGCGTTAGATGGCGGAGAGCGAGGGATTCGAACCCTCGATAGGGTATAAGCCTATACACCCTTAGCAGGGGTGCGCCTTCAGCCACTCGGCCAGCTCTCCGGAAGTACTTGGGGGGGCATAAAAGCACCCGACCACAGGCGCGGCATCATACCATAATCAGTGTAAATTCAAAGCTATACGAGAACGCGCGGGGCTATTCCTTCTCAACGGGCTCCGCTTTGTCGTCATCCTGAATGCGGTTGTAAATCTCCTCCCGGTGCACCGCCACATCGCGCGGTGCATTGACGCCGATACGTACCTGGTTACCTTTCACGCCGAGGACTGTGATAGTGATCTCGTCGCCCACCATCAGGGACTCTCCCACCCTCCGTGTCAAAATCAACATAGTTCCATCTCTCTTGTCATCGGCCTGCGATTTGACCCTGCCAGCACACAACAGCCGATTTCCGGGCCCCGGGGGACCCGCTTGCGGTTCTTAAAACGAGTTTATAGTCTAGAACGCCTGCAACACATTGCCAGCATGCAAAACCCTGCTTTGCATCTGGCGGCGCCTCGTCAAACAGGTTAGGCAGCGTTTTCGTTCACAGGTTCCTTATCGAGCTCGAAGGAGGAGTGCAGGGAGCGCACCGCCAGCTCGAGGAATTTCTCTTCGATGATCACCGAGATCTTGATCTCGGAGGTGGTGATCATCTGGATATTGATACCCACCTCGGCCAGGGCCTTGAACATCTGGCTGGCAACCCCGGCGTGGGAACGCATACCCACACCCACCACGGACACCTTGGCGATCTTGCTGTCACTCTCCACTTCCCGGGCGTTGATCTCCTTCGCCACTTTCTCAAGCACTTCCTGTGCCCTGGGCAGGTCGTTGCGACCCACGGTGAAGGTGAAGTCAGTGGTGTTGTCGTGGGAGACGTTCTGCACGATCACGTCCACCTCGATATTGGCGTCTCCGATAGGGCCGAGGATATGGTGGGCGATACCCGGCATGTCCGGCACACCGGCAATAGTGAGCTTGGCCTCGTCGCGGTTGAAGGCGATGCCTGCGATAGTCGGCGTTTCCATCTCGCTGTTTTCCTCCATGCTGATGAGGGTGCCCGGGCCGTCCTGGAAGCTGTGCAGGACGCGCACGGGTACATTGTACTTGCCGGCGAATTCCACGGCGCGGATCTGCAATACCTTGGAGCCCATGCTGGCCATTTCCAGCATCTCCTCGAAAGTGATCCGGGAGAGACGGCGCGCGCCATCCACGACCCGCGGATCTGTAGTGTAGACGCCATCGACATCGGTGTAGATCTGGCACTCCTCGGCTTTCAGGGCCGCGGCAAGTGCCACTGCGGTGGTGTCTGAGCCGCCCCGCCCGAGGGTGGTGATATTGCCCTTCTCGTCCACACCCTGAAAGCCGGCTACGACGATGGTGTAGCCCTCATTCAGGTCCGCGTGCAGGCGCTGATCGTCGATCTCCTTGATGCGCGCCTTGGTGTGGGCGTCGTCGGTGAGGATGCGCACCTGGCTGCCGTTGTAGGATTTGGCTTTCACCCCGCGCTTGTTCAGCGCCATGGCAAGCAGTGCTGTGGTCACCTGCTCGCCGGTGGAAACCAGTACATCCATCTCACGGGGTACGGGGCGCTCCTGGATCTCATGGGCCAGGGCGATCAGGCGGTTGGTCTCACCGCTCATGGCAGACACCACCACGACCACGTCGTGGCCGTTCTGACGGAAGCCCGCGACCTTGTCGGCAACCTGCTCGATACGCTCGATGCTGCCTACCGAGGTGCCGCCGAATTTTTGTACGATCAGGCTCATAAGATCCTAAAAAAACAGGCAAAAATACCCGCACCAAAAGGGGGCGCTATTAAACACCAATGCGGGTAAAAATTAAACAGGGCAGACGGATTAATCGGTGGGGAGTAATCACGAACTGTAGGAGCCCGCTCCGCGGGCGATTGGAGGGGGATTACATTCTCAATCGCCCACGGAGTACCCGGTAAAGCGGGGCAGGCCCTGGGCTCCTACAGGCGTGAGCGCGATCGATCGCCCGCGGAGCGGGCTCCTACAGAGGATCAGGAGAGGTTAGCTCCGACCCACTCGGGCACGGCCTTGAGCACCTCCGGCAGGGATTTCACGTCAGTGCCGCCGCCCTGGGCCATATCCGGCCGGCCGCCGCCCTTGCCTCCCAGGCGCTGGGCGAACTCGCGCATCAGGTCGCCGGCCTTGATGCGGTCGGTAAGATCCTTGGTGACGCCTGCGGCCAGGGCCACCTTGTCGTCGCTCACCGCCGAGAGCAGAATCACCGCGCTGCCCAGTTTGTTCTTGCACTGATCCAGGGTATCGCGCAGGGATTTCGCATCGGCGCCATCGACATTGGCGGCAAGCACCTTGACGCCCGCCACCTCGACCGCACCGCTGGTGAGGTCGCCGCCGGCGGAGGTTGCCAGTTTCTGCTTGAGACGCGCGATCTCCTTTTCCAGCTCGCGGCTTTCATTGCGCAGGGCGGCCACTTTCGCGGCCACACTGTCGGGGCTGCCCTTTACCACCTCGCAGACTGTCGCCAGTTGCCGCTCTGTCTCATCCATGCGGGACAGGGCCGCGGCGCCGGTCAACGCCTCGATACGGCGCACGCCGGCGGCGATGCCGGATTCGGAGACAATGCGCATCAGGCCGATATCACCGGTGCGATCCACATGGGTTCCGCCACACAGTTCGACCGAGAAATTGCCCTGGCCCATGGTGAGCACGCGAACCTCGTCGCCATACTTTTCGCCAAACAGGGCCATAGCGCCTGCCTCGATCGCCTCGTCCATGGACATGATGCGGGTGGTCACCGGGGTATTGGCCCGCACCTGTTCGTTGACGCGGTTCTCGATGGCCTTGAGTTCCTGCGGCGTCACCGACTCGAAGTGGGAAAAGTCGAAGCGCAGGCGCTCGGAATCCACCAGGGAGCCTTTCTGCTGGACATGATCGCCCAGCACTTCCCGCAGGGCGGCGTGCAGCAGGTGGGTGGCGGAGTGATTGAGGCGGGTGCGCTGGCGCAGGCTGCTGTCTACCCTCGCCTCCAGGGTATCACCCGTGCGGACGCTGCCCTCCAGGACTTTCACATGGTGCAGGTGCTGGTCCGAAGCCTTGGTGGTGTTGGTCACCTCCAGCCGGACACCTTCTGCGGTGAGGTAGCCGGTATCGCCCACCTGTCCGCCGGACTCGCCGTAAAACGGCGTATTGCTCAGCACCACCACGCCGGACTGGTCGACGGTCAGTTCCTTAACGGGCTGGTCGTCCCACAGCAGGGCGGTTACCGTACCCTGGCCGTGCAGATTCTCGTAGCCGGTGAACTCGGTATGGCCCTCCAGCTTGAGCACGTCGTTATAGTCCACCTTGAAGCTGCCGCTCTCCTGAGAGCGGGTGCGCTGCTCCGCCATGGCGGCCTCGTAGCCGGCCATGTCCAGGGTGAGGCCGCGCTCACGGGCGATATCGTTGGTCAGGTCCGTGGGGAAACCGTAGGTGTCGTAGAGGCGGAATACCACTTCGCCGGGAATCTCCGTTCCGTCCATCGCCTCCAGTGCGTCCTCCATAATCTGCATGCCGTGGTCCAGCGTCCTTGCGAACTGCTGCTCCTCGGTGAGCAGGGCCTTCTCGATGCGCTCGCGCAGCTTCGCCAGTTCCGGGTAGGCATCGCCCATCTGCCGCGCGAGGGTGGCCACCAGCTTGTGGAAGAAGGGTTCGGTTGCGCCCAGCTTGTTGCCGTGCCGGATGGCGCGACGGATGATGCGGCGCAGCACGTAACCGCGGCCCTCGTTGCCGGGCAGCACGCCATCGGCGACCAGGAAGGCGCAGGAGCGTATGTGGTCTGCTATGACCCGCAGGGAGGCATGCTCCAGGTCTCCTACCGCCAGGATCTCGGCGGCGGAATGAATGAGCCCCTGGAACAGATCGATGTCGTAGTTGCTGTGCACCCCCTGCATTACCGCAGCAATGCGCTCCAGACCCATGCCGGTATCCACCGAGGGCTTGGGCAGCGGGTGCAACTCACCGGTGTGGTCCCGATTGTACTGCATGAACACCAGGTTCCAGATCTCGACGTAGCGATCCAGGTCATCGTCCTCGCTCCCGGGCGGGCCGCCCGGCACGTCCGGACCGTGGTCGAAGAAGATCTCGGAGCAGGGCCCGCAGGGACCGGTGTCGCCCATCTGCCAGAAGTTGTCCTCATCCAGCCGGGAGATCCGCGCTTTCGGGAAACCGATCTCCTCGACCCAGATCTGTTCCGCCTCATCGTCGGTGACGTGCACTGTCACCCAGAGCTTTTCCTCGGGCAGGCCCAGGCGGTCGGTGAGAAATTCCCAGGCGAACTGGATCGCCTCGCGCTTGAAGTAGTCGCCGAAACTGAAGTTGCCCAGCATCTCGAAGAAAGTGTGGTGGCGCGCGGTATAGCCGACGTTCTCCAGGTCGTTGTGCTTGCCCCCGGCGCGGACACAGCGCTGGCTGCTGGCGGCCCGGTTGTAGGGGCGCGGGTCGGTGCCCAGGAAGGTGTCCTTAAACTGGTTCATGCCGGCATTGGTGAACAGCAGGGTCGGGTCGTTGCCCGGCACGAGGGAGCTGCTGGGCACCCGGGTGTGGTTCTGTTCTTCAAAATAGGCCAGGAAGGCTTCGCGTATCTCTTCGGTTTTCATCGGTGTTCCCGGTTATGGTGCAGCGGGCCTGTCAGCCCGCCATGTGCCCCTCGGCGAAGGCCCGGCCGGCCAGAATATGCAGGTGCAGGTGGAAGATGGTCTGGCCCGCGCCGGCGCCATTGTTCACGATCAGGCGGAAAGCCTCGTCCACACCCAGTTGCCGCGCAACCTTACCCGCAGCCAGCATCAGGTGCCCGAGCAGGTCGCGGTCGTCGTCCACCGCGTCGGCCAGTTTCGGTATCCCTCTTTTGGGGATCACCAGCACATGCACCGGCGCCTGGGGATGCAGGTCGTGGATGGCCACGCAATGATCGTCCTCGTAGATGAATTCCGCGGGTATTTCACCGCTGACGATCTTGCCGAAGATGGTATCTGACATATCCTTACCCCAGCTTCTCATCTGCGGTGAGCTGACGGGCCTCGCTCTCGAGCATGACGGGAATGCCGTCGCGCACCGGGTAGGCCAGGCCGCTGGCCTTGCAGATCAATTCGTCTTTTTCCTTGTCGTACTCCAGCGGCGCCTTGCTCACCGGACACACCAGGATGCTGAGTAACTTCTTGTCTATCATCACCGTCTCACGCTGATGGAAAGGGGCGCCATTATACGGATTTTTTCAGGGCTTGGGCATGGCGGTTACAGGTGGCGCCAGCAGCTGGGGGTCGATGCGTTGGTCCCGCCAGTTCATGCGCCAGTCCAGGTGCGGGCCCGAGGCGCGGCCGGTAGCGCCGACCGAGCCGATCCGGTCACCGGGCCGCAGTTCGTCCCCCACCTTAACCAGTACCTCGCTCATGTGCAGGAAGGTGGAGGAGAGGCGGTAACCATGATCCAGAATGACCGTGCCACCGGAAAAAAACAGGTCCGGCTCCGCCAGGGTGACGACACCGGCGGCAGGGGCCGTGACCGGAGTGCCCGTAGGCGCCGCCACATCGACGCCGAAGTGGGGCCGCCGTGGCTCGCCGTTGTAGACGCGCTGGCTGCCATAAACACCGGAGATGGGACCCTGTGCCGGCCAGACGAAGCCAGAGAGCGCATCTGCCAGCAGATCCGGCCGCTGCAGGGTTCCTGCCCGGGCGTTCCTGACCAGCGCGCCTTCGCGACGGATACGCTCCAGTTCCTCGGCCGGCGGTGTGACCGTGCTCTGGGGCACACCATCCACGCGCTGGATAGCGTATTCCCGCGCCGCCACCTGGAGCGTCTGGCTGCAGGACTCGGGGCCCTGCACCCGCAACTCTGCGGTGGCTGGTGCGTCCCGCCCGAAACCAGCGAAGGTGGTACCGTCTTTGAGAACGTCCAGCGCTTCGCCGTCCAGGGTCACGGTACTCCCCGGGGGCACCTGGCCCCAGACGAAGCCACCCTGCTGCAATTCACCCTGCCATTGCAGGCACTGCGCAAACACCGGAGCTGCGCCCAGCAGCAATACACCGAAAACCCCATCCCGTATGTGCCTGAAGCTCGCCACCCGATTCTCTCCCTGATTTGTCGTAATGCAGGATGATTGTGGCATTCGACACCCCACCGCTACAATAGGCGCCCATGGGCAGATACCGACCACCGCGCCGTCGCGGCTCAAAGTACATTACCCCCGAGGGCGAACGGGCCCTGCGGGAGGAACTTCACCAGCTGTGGAAAGTGGAGCGGCCCGAGGTGACCCACGCCGTGCACGAGGCGGCCAAGAATGGCGACCGCTCGGAAAACGGCGACTATATCTACGGCAAGCGACGCCTGCGGGAGATCGATTCTCGCGTGCGCTTCCTCAACAAACGCCTGGATGAGCTGCAGGTGGTGGAGCGGGCGCCGGACGACACCAGCCGGATCTTCTTCGGCGCCTGGGTCACGCTGGAAGATACTGCCGGCGAGGAAAAACGCTGGCGGATCGTCGGCCCCGACGAGTTCGACCTGGCTGCCGGAAAGCTGAGCATGGATTCCCCCATGGCCCGGGCCCTGCTCGGCAAGGGACTGGACGACGAGGTCACCGTTAGCAGCCCTTCCGGTGAGCAGGTGTATTTCGTCACAGATATACAATACAACATGTAGGAGCCCGCTCCGCGGGCGATCGCGCACGGAGTGCGCTCCCACAGATCGGCGAAGCGCCCACACCTGTAGGAGCCCGGGGCCTGCCCCGCTTTACCGGGTACTCCGCGGGCGATCGCGCACGGAGTGCGCTCCTACAAGGGCCCTCTAACCAGGAGATAACACACTTGGCCTCAGCCTCGTCATCGACACCCCGCCAGGCCTACTACGCGCTGGCAGTCCTGCTGCTGGCCTACATCCTCTCCTTCATCGACCGCAACGTGATGGCGGTCCTGATCGGCCCCATCCGCGAGCACTTTGACATTACCG
>JAHEEV010000122.1 GCA_024640505.1 Halieaceae bacterium | reverse complement strand
CGCCCACCAGGAAGCCTCCCGCACCAACGAATGGACTTTTTTCGTCGATGAACTCTATGCCAGCGACTGTATCTATACCTGCGAGTACGCGGGGGTGATGGAAGTGGTGGCCCGGGGCATCGATGAGATCAAGGCTACCCATTACGGGCGGGACATGCTGGTGGGCTGGGAAGGCTGGACCTTCCCCTACGTGGGGGTCTATACGGGCAGCGACAACCGCCTGATCACCCACTGGATGAACCGAGGGCCCGGCAAGCGCCCGGATGGCGGCTACTACGAAACGCCGGGGATATCCTTCATCACCCTGAACGACGAAGCCAGGATCTGCCGCCAGTTCGATATGTTCGACCTGGCGCATCAGATGAAACTCTGCGATGACCTGGAGGACGCGGGCCTGCTATCACCCCGGCTCAAGGCGGAATGGGTATTGCCGATGAAAGAGAAGCTGGAGGCACAGCTGTCCCGGCATCGGTGAGGCGCTCTTCCCCTCTTGATGCGCCGCCGCTGAAGCCGGCATCGCCCTGCATCAGAAAACGACGACATTACCTTTACGTTAACGTAAAGGTAATGTAGAGTTGCGAGCCATGACATCACCCGATACGCAGACACAGATCCCCCGCAGAACCTACACCATCTCCGAACTGGCGAAGGAGTTCGGGGTTACCACCCGGACGATCCGTTTCTATGAGGAAAAAGGCCTGATCTCCCCCCTGCGGGAGGGTCAGAAAAGGCTGTATACCCCGGCAGACCGGGTGCGCATCAAGCTGATCCTGCGCGGTAAACGCATCGGCATGACGCTCAGGGAGTGTGTCGAGTTCATCGACATGTACCAGCCCGGGCACAACAATGCGGAACAGCTACACTCCCTGGTCAGGGATGTAAAAAAACGCCGGGAGCGATTGCTGCAGCAGCGCAAGGATATCGATGCCATGCTGTCAGGTCTCGACGAGGTACAGAACCTCTGTGAGACGACGCTGACCAATGACTTCCCCGACCAACCCCCTGAACCCATTTGACAGGATGCGACTATGAACACCGGATACCCAACCCTCAACTTCGGCCTCGGCGAAGAGCTGGATATGCTGCGGGACGCGGTCTACCAGATGTGCCAGAAGGAGGTCGCTCCGCGGGCTGCAGATATCGACAGGGACAATGAATTCCCGGCGGATCTGTGGCGCAAGTTCGGTGACATGGGACTGCTGGGCATCACCGTGGACGAGCAGTACGGCGGCAGCAATATGGGCTACCTGGCCCATTCGATCGTCATGGAGGAGATCAGCCGGGCATCGGCCTCGGTGGGCTTGTCCTATGGCGCCATGTCCAACCTGTGCCTGAACCAGATCCAGAAGAATGGCAGCGAGGCGCAGAAACAGAAGTACCTGCCGAAGCTGTGCTCCGGCGAGCACGTGGGCGCCCTGGCCATGTCCGAGCCCAACGCCGGCTCCGACGTGGTGAGCATGAAACTCAGTGCGCGCAAGGAGGGCGACCAGTACATCCTCAACGGCGCCAAGATGTGGATCACCAACGGCCCCGACGCAGACGTTTATGTGATCTATGCCAAAACCGACCCCGAGGCCGGCTCGAAGGGCATCACGGCCTTCCTGGTGGAACGCGACTGCCCCGGTTTTTCCCGCTCACCCAAGCTGGACAAGCTCGGCATGCGTGGCTCCAACACCTGTGAACTGGTATTCGAGGAGTGCGCGGTGCCTGCAGAAAATGTCATACGCAACGAGGGGGATGGGGTGAAAATCCTCATGTCCGGCCTGGATTACGAGCGCACGGTACTGTCCGGCGGACCGGTCGGCATCATGCAGGCCTGCGTGGACGCGGTGATCCCCTACCTGCACGACCGCAAGCAGTTCGGCCAGAGCATCGGCGAATTCCAGCTGATGCAGGGCAAGCTGGCGGACATGTATGCCGATCTCAATGCCTCTCGCGCCTATCTTTACGCGGTGGCCGGCGCCTGCGACCGGGGTGAGGAGACGCGTCAGGATTGCGCCGCGGTGATCCTCTACACGGCGGAAAAGGCTACCCAGATGGCCCTGCAGGCAATCCAGGCCCTTGGCGGCTTCGGCTACACTAACGAGGCCAGCACCGGCCGCCTGCTGCGGGATGCCAAGCTGTATGAAATCGGTGCCGGCACCTCGGAAATCCGGCGTATGCTGATCGGCCGGGAACTATTCAACGCTACTCGCTGAGACGGAGCGCACCATGACCGTGCTGCAATCGCGCATCAATACCCGGGACGCTGCCTTCGCGGCCAACCGGGAACATATGCAGGCCCAGGTGGATGACCTGCAGGCCGTGGTAGACAGGATCCGCCAGGGCGGCGGACCCAAGGCCCAGGAGCGCCACACCTCCCGCGGCAAACTGTTGCCCCGGGATCGCCTCAACGCGGTGCTGGATGCCGGCGCCCCCTTCCTGGAACTGTCCCAGCTCGCGGCTTACCAGGTCTATGAGGATGACGTGCCGGGCGCGGGCATCATTACCGGCATCGGGCGCATCGCGGGCCAGGAGTGCATGATCTTCGTCAACGACGCCACGGTAAAGGGCGGCACCTACTACCCGCTGACGGTGAAAAAACAGGGCCGGGCCCAGACCATCGCCGCGGAAAACCGCCTGCCCTGCATCTACCTGGTGGATTCCGGCGGTGCCTTCCTGCCCCTGCAGGACGAGGTCTTCCCGGACCGGGAACACTTCGGACACGCCTTCTACAACCAGGCCCGCATGTCCGCCCAGGGGATTCCGCAGATCGCCGCGGTGCTGGGCTCCTGTACAGCGGGCGGTGCCTACCTGCCGGCCATGGCGGACGAATCGATTATCGTGAAGAACCAGGGCACCATCTTCCTCGGCGGCCCGCCGCTGGTGAAGGCGGCCACCGGTGAGGTGGTGACTGCCGAGGAACTGGGCGGCGCCGATGTGCACTGCCGCACCTCGGGCGTCACCGACCACTACGCCAACAACGACCACCACGCCCTGGAGCTGGTGCGGCGCGCGGTCGCACGGCTCAACCGGGTCAAGCCGGTCTCCCTCGACCTGCGCGAATCGATGGACCCCCTCTACCCGGTAGAGGATGTCTACGGCGTGATCCCCGCGGACTCGAAGCAGCCCTACGATGTGCGAGAGGTGATCGCACGGGTGGTGGACGGGTCCGAATTCGATGAATTCAAGGCCCTCTACGGTGAGACGCTGGTCTGCGGCTTCGCCCGCATTCACGGTTACCCGGTGGGCATCGTGGCCAACAACGGCATCCTGTTCGCAGAATCGGCGGTGAAGGGCGCCCACTTCGTAGAACTGTGCGCCCAGCGCAAGACGCCCCTGGTGTTCCTGCAGAACATCACGGGTTTCATGGTGGGCAAGCAGTACGAGGCCGGCGGCATCGCGCGCCACGGGGCCAAGATGGTGCACGCCGTGGCCTGCGCCAACGTACCCAAATTCACGGTGATGATCGGCGGCTCGTTCGGCGCGGGCAACTACGCCATGTGTGGCCGGGCCTACGATCCGCGCTTCATGTTCATGTGGCCCAATGCACGGATTTCGGTGATGGGCGGTGAGCAGGCAGCCGGCGTGCTGGCCACGGTCAAGCAGGATCAGCTGGCACGTGACGGTAAATCGATGAGCCCGGAGGAGGAGGCCGAATTCAAACGGCCCATCCTGGAGATGTATGAAGCGCAGGGACATCCCTATTACGCCTCGGCGCGACTTTGGGACGACGGGGTGATCGATCCGGCGGATACCCGGATGGTGCTCGGGCTGGCGATTTCGGCATCGCTGAACGCGCCGATCGAGGAATCGAAGTTCGGCGTGTTCAGGATGTGAACGTGTAGGAGCCGTGGTGGATCTGTAGGAGACTTGTGGTGGCCCTGTGGGAGACTTGTGGTGGCCCTGTGGGAGGCCGCTCCGCGGGCGATTTGGGGGACAGGATGGGTTCATTAAAAACCCATCGCCCGCGGAGCGGGCTCCTACATATACAGCCAGTGAGACCGAAGATGGAGTATGCAACGGTAACAACCAGTATCGATGCCCGAGGCGTGGCCACGGTCGCGATGAATCGCCCGGAGAAGCACAATGCTTTCGATGACGCGGTGATTGCAGAGCTGCGTGAGGCGTTTGACGAGCTCCCGGGGCGGGAGGACGTCAGGGTGGTGGTACTGGCCTCGGAGGGCAGGAGCTTTTCTGCAGGGGCGGACCTGGGCTGGATGAAGCGCATGGCGGAGTATGACTACCAGCACAACCTGCAGGATGCGCGGTTGCTGGCGGGGATGCTGGAGGCCCTGTACACGTTGCCCCAGCCGACGATTGCGCGGGTGCAGGGTGCAGCCTACGGTGGCGCCGTGGGGCTGGTCAGCTGCTGCGACATGGCGGTGGCGACGGAGCGGGCCGGTTTTTCCCTGTCGGAAGTGAAGATCGGCCTGATTCCCGCCACTATCAGCCCCTATGTTATCCGGGCGATAGGGGAACGGGCGTCGCGGCGGTATTTCACCACCGCAGAGCGCTTTGATGCGGCGGAAGCCCACCGCCTGGGACTGGTCAGTGAGGTCGTGGCCGAGGGTGCGCTGGACGACGCCGTGGATACGCTGGTGACCGCCCTCCTGCAGAACGGACCAATGGCCGTGCGCATGGCGAAAGGGCTGGTGGGCGACATGGCCGGGCGGGAAATCACCGCGGAGCTGGTGGAGGACACCTGCGAGCGGATTGCCCGGATCCGGGTTTCCGAAGAGGGACAGGCGGGCCTCGGAGCCTTTCTGGAGAAGCGCAAACCCGGTTGGGTGGTCGAATGAATGCGACCCGAAAACCCTGAGGCACACCTGACATTACGCAGGAACTAGGTATGTTCAAAAAGATTCTGATAGCCAATCGCGGTGAGATCGCCTGCCGTGTGATCAAGACGGCCCGCCGGATGGGCGTGGCAACCGTCGCGGTCTACTCCGATGCGGACGCGGATGCCCTGCACGTACGCATGGCGGACGAGGCCATCCACATCGGCGCCGCGCCGGCACGGGAATCCTACCTGCTGGCGGATCGCATCCTCGAGGCGGCGAAGACGACGGGTGCCCGGGCCATTCACCCGGGTTACGGTTTCCTCTCGGAGAACGCCGCTTTCGCCCGTGCCTGCGCGGAACACGGTATCGTCTTCATCGGCCCGCCGGCCCCGGCCATCGAGGCGATGGGCTCCAAGTCGGCGGCCAAGCGCATCATGGAGAAGGCGGGGGTACCCCTGGTACCAGGCTACCACGGCGACGACCAGGACCCGGCCCTGTTGCGCGGTGCAGCGGACGCCATGGGCTACCCCGTGCTGCTCAAGGCCACTGCAGGCGGCGGCGGCAAGGGCATGCGCCAGGTGTGGTCCGAAGCGGAGTTCGAAGAGGCCCTGGCGGCGGCCAAACGGGAGTCCCTTTCCAGCTTCGGCGACGACACCATGCTGGTGGAAAGATACCTCACCCGGCCCCGCCACGTGGAGGTCCAGGTGTTCTGCGACACTCACGGCAACGGGGTATTTCTGGCGGAGCGGGACTGTTCGGTGCAGCGACGCCACCAGAAGGTGATCGAGGAAGCGCCCGCCCCCGGGATGACGGAGGCCCTGCGCAGGGAGATGGGCGACACAGCCGTGCGGGCGGCCCAGGCGATCGACTACGTGGGCGCGGGTACAGTGGAGTTCCTGCTGGACGAAGACGGCAGCTTCTACTTCATGGAGATGAATACCCGCCTGCAGGTGGAACACCCCGTCACGGAGATGATTACCGGCCAGGACCTGGTGCAGTGGCAGCTGCAGGTTGCCGCGGGCGGCCAACTGCCCCTGGCCCAGGAGGAGATACGGATTCACGGCCACGCCTTCGAGGCCCGGGTCTACGCCGAGGACCCGGACAATGACTTCCTGCCGGTCACCGGCACCCTCGGCTTCCTGCAGCCGCCGGAAGAGTCACCCCACGTGCGGGTGGACACGGGGGTCCGCCAGGGGGATGAGATCAGCGTCTACTACGACCCCATGATTGCCAAGCTGATCGTGTGGGACGAGTCACGCGAGCGCGCCCTGCAGCGCCTGGCGTCAGCGCTGGCGGAATACCGGATCGGCGGTACGGTGACCAACCTGGACTTCCTGTACAACCTGGCCACCTCCCGGCCCTTCATGGAGGCAGAGCTGGACACCGGTTTCATCGATAAACACAGCGAGCTGATCTTCCATGACCAACAGCAGGACCTGGAACGGGAACTGCCCCTGGCAGCCCTGGCCCTGCTGCTCTACCGGCAGCAGCATCAGGCAACCCGCTCCTGCCTGGATCCCTGGTCTCCCTGGCAGGATGCCAGTGCCTGGCGCCTCAACGAGCCCCATGCCCACCGCCTCACTATCCACTGCCACCAGGAGGATCACCCGGTCGAAGTGGAGCAGCGCGGCCAGCGCTACATCGTGCGCGCCACCGGTCGCGAGACCGAGCTGCAGGGTGAACTGCTCGACGCCACCCTGCACCTGGACGTGGAGGGACACCGCCAGCGCGGCACCCTGGCCCGCACCGAGGACGGCTTCACCCTCTACCTGCCCGAGGGCGCCTGTCACTTCCGCGAGGTGCTGCCGGATACCGGCGAGACGGATGCAGCGGGCGCCGGTGCAGGCCTGATGGCACCAATGAACGGTACGATCGTCACCCTGCTGGTACAGGCCGGTGCCCGGGTGGAAGCGGATACTCCGCTGCTGGTGATGGAAGCGATGAAGATGGAGCACACCATACGCGCCCCCTCCCCCGGCACCCTGGAGTCCTTCTACTACCAGCCCGGCGACCTGGTGGACGGCGGCGCCGAACTCGTGAACTTTGTGCCGGATGAGGAGTAGCCCGCCATGAGCCTGCCCGCAACAGCTTCGAGCGTCCCGAAAAAAGTCACGTTGGTGGAGGTCGGTCCCCGGGACGGCCTGCAGAACGAACCGAGCACCATTCCCCTGGCCGCCAAGTTGCAGTTGATCGACGACCTGGGCGCTGCCGGGCACACCGTCATCGAGGCCGGCAGCTTCGTCAATCCCAAATGGATCCCGCAGATGGCGGACAGCGAGGCGGTGTTCGCCGGCATCGACCGGCGCGCCGGCGTGCGCTACTCCGCCCTGACACCCAACCTCCGCGGCTTCGAACGGGCGCTGGCCGCCGGCGCGGACGAGGTGGCGGTCTTCGCAGCGGCTTCGGAGTCCTTTTCACAGAAAAACATCAACTGCAGCATCGCCGAAAGCCTGCAGCGCTTTGAAGACGTGATGGCAAAGGCGGCAGAGCGCGACATCCCGGTGCGTGGTTACATCTCCTGTGTGCTCGGCTGCCCCTACGAGGGCGATATCCAACCCGACGCCGTCGCGGCGGTAACTGAGGCGCTGCTCGAGATGGGGTGCTACGAGGTCTCCCTGGGAGACACTATCGGTACCGGTACCCCGGGGAGTATGCAGCGGCTGCTGGAGAGACTGTTGCGGGATTTCCCCGCCTCCGGACTCGCCGTGCACTGCCACGATACCTACGGGCAGGCCCTGGGTAACATCCTGGTGGCGCTGCAACACGGAATCGCCACCGTGGACGCCTCCGTAGCGGGCCTGGGTGGTTGCCCCTACGCCAGGGGTGCCACGGGCAACGTGGCAACCGAGGACGTGGTCTATATGCTCAACGGTATGGGCATCGAGACGGGCCTGGACCTGGAACGGCTGGTAGCCGCCGGCAACCGGATCTCGGCGGTCCTGGAACGCCCCACGGGCTCGCGGGTGGCGCGAGCACTGGGCGACTGAGGCAGCCCCCCTGATGGCGGCACCACCCTCATGGACAGAGCCGGGATGAAAGCCACCGCCATTCGCCTCGTGCGCAACAGCGCCGCCACCCTGGTCACCGCGTCGGGCGCCGCCCTGGTCGGGGCACTGTGGTTTCGCGACCTGACCGGCGAGGCGCTGCTGGACGCCCTGATCGGCGCGGTCTACCTGTTCATCGGGATCGGGTTGTTCGGGCGGTCACGCTTCACCCTGTTCCTCGCGCTGGCGGCCCCTGCCGCACACCTCGTCTTCCTGGCCAACACGACGGGCCTGGCGGGCACGGCCGACCCGCTGCACCAGGTGCAACTGCTGGCAGACCTGGTCGTCATCCTCTGCAGTGCCTGGGTGCTGTGGCAGGTGCGGCGCGATCCGAGCGTTTAGGGTGAACTGAGCCCCTGGTGGGCGGGCACCGGCCCGCTGCCCTGCGAATAGCTGCGCAGCCAGGGCAGGCAGGCCAGGTTTGCGACGCTATACAACGCGGCTGCCACGCCCGGCAGGTCACCTCGCCAGCCGACTGCCAGCACTATCCCGAAGCCAACCAGGCGCAGCAGCTCCCATTTCATGAGGTCCTCCGCGGGCCGCCCCTCCAGCCACAGGGCCGTGATCACCGTGGTGGCCAGCAGCATGCCCCAGAGGGCGACGCCCCCGGCGTAGGAGAGCTCCGTGTACTGCATGAAGGTGAGCAGGGCGATCACCGCCACCAACTGGAAAAAGCCATACACCGATACCATCACCGGTACCCGGGGGTCGTATTTCTCGAAATCGGCCAGGCCGGTCTTCTCCCGGGGAAACTTTGCGGCCACGTCTGCCGGACGCCACCCGGTCCGCGCCACCCACACCCGGAGCTTGTCCCGCCAGCGCGCCGTGTGCCAGCTGTCCCGGGCCATATCGACGTATATGTGGGTGAGGGCCTTCACCGGGTTCCAGCTTTTCAGGGGGCCCAGGATGCCGTAGACCGGCGGCTCCTCATCGCGCTCCTCCTGGAACGTGCCGAAGAGCCGGTCCCAGAGAATGAACAGGCCGCCGTAATTGCGATCCACGTAGATGTCGTTCTGGGCGTGGTGCACCCGGTGGTTGGATGGTGTGACGAAAATCCACTCGTACCAGCCCAGCTTGGGTACGTGCTGCGTATGCACCCAGAACTGGTAGATCAGGTTGATCGCGCCCACGGTCACCACCACCTCCGCGGGAATGCCCAGCAGGTACATCGGGATATAGAAAATCCAGCCCAGCAGGAAGCCGGTGCTGGTCTGGCGCAGGGCCGTGGTGAGGTTGTAATCCTCACTCTGGTGATGGGCTACGTGGGCCGCCCAGAGAATGGTCCGCTCATGCCCCAGGCGGTGCAGCCAGTAGTAACAGAAGTCGTACAGCACCGTGGCCAGCACCCAGGTAAACCAGTGGTGCGCATCCATCAGCGGCAGGGAAAAGTACTCGGTGATCAGGTAGTAGACGTAGCCGCCCACCCCCAGCGTCACGAAACGCCGCGCCTGGCTGAGCACGCCCAGGAAAAGACTGCTGACGCTGTCGTTCAGCCGGTAGGTGTTGCGGTGCACCGCCCGGCCATAGGCCAGCTCGGCCAACATGGCCAGAATGAAAAAAGGTACCGCGTAGACAACCAGGTCCATCGTCGGATCAGCGCTCCATCCGGATCAATTGCATTATCAGCCGGCACAGTATCAGTCACACACCTGAATCCAGGCTTAAACCTGTGCTCGACGCCCGACACAGTGTAATACGGGCAGAGGCCGAAAACAGCCTCCGGCGGGCGGCACTTACAGGGCCGAATCTGGCTAGTGCCATCGCCACCACAGCGCTATATTGGCGCCATGGGTATTCAACAACGCAAAATGCCGGCACCTGCTACCAGCCTCGATCCGGACGTCTGCCGCCGCGCCCGTCTGTCGCGCGACCCGCGTTTTGACGGCGAGTTTTTCCTCGGCGTACGCACCACGGGCATCTACTGCCGACCCGTCTGTCCCGCCCGGGCCCCGGCGGAGCAGAATGTCAGCTATTTCCGCACCGCCGACCAGGCGGCCGGGGCGGGATATCGGCCCTGCCTGCGCTGCCGCCCCGAATCCGCGCCTGGCAGCCCCGCCTGGCTGGGCACCTCCACCACGGTACAGCGCGCCCTGCAGCTGATCCGGCAGGGGGCACTCAATTCAGGTTCCCTGGCCGATCTGGCGGAGCGGCTGGGGGTCGGAGAGCGCTACCTGCGCAAGCTGTTCCAACGC
>JAHEEV010000028.1:23574-35776 GCA_024640505.1 Halieaceae bacterium | reverse complement strand
CATAAGCTCCACAGCGTGGCAGCAGGTACGCCAGGTTTTCCTGCAGCTCAGTGGGTTGCCATTCGAGCCAGGGCAGGTGCGTCGCGAAATGGCAGGCGTGCTGACCGGTGCCGCTGCCGATTTCCAGCACTCGCTTGCGGTCGGCGAACACCTCCCGCAGCACAGCAAGGATACTGGCCTTGTTATTCTCGCAGGCCTGGGAGAAGGGCAAGCCGTCCACGACCACTCCGCCGCAGGGGGCTCAAGCGGCCTTCGGCGGCGCGTCCCGGGTAAAGACGAGCTCCCGGGCCGTTGATTCCGCACGGTTGTAACGGTAACCATCGACACGAAACTTTTTCAGCCCCGCGGGATCGTTGAGCTCCCGATCGATGATATAGCGGGCCATCTGGCCGCGGGCCTTCTTGGCGAAGAAGCTGATGACACGGTATTTGTCGCCCTTCAGGTCCTTGAACACCGGCGTGATGATCTCCGCGTCGAGGGCCCCGGGCTGCACCGATCTGAAATATTCGTTGGACGCGAGGTTGACCAGCACAGGGGAACCGGACTTCCGGACCTGCGCATTCAAGGCGCGGGTGATGTCGTCCCCCCAGAACTCATACAGGTTCTTGCCCCCTCTATTGGCGAATTTCAGTCCCATCTCCAGGCGATAGGGCTGCATCAGGTCCAGGGGACGCAACAGGCCATAGAGGCCGGACAGAATACACAGGTGTTTCTGGGCGAAGTTGAGCTGCGCCGTGGTCAGGGTCTCCGCCTGCAGGCCGGTGTAAACGTCTCCCTTGAAGGCAAGCAGTGACTGCTTGGCGTTCTCGAGCGAGAAGGGCCTGCTCCAGTTCATGAAGCGCTGGTGATTCAACTCTGCAATTTTTTCGCTGACACCCATCAGTTCGCGGATATCGTCGGGACTGAGGGCCCGCGCGTCCTCCACCAGTTCTTCCGTGCGCTGGATGAACAGGGGCTGGGTGGCCTTGCGGGTGGTGGGCGGGTTGTCGAAATCCAGGGTCTTGGCAGGGGAAATCACGGTCAACATGCTTGCAGGGTCCGGTTTGGCAGGAAGGGGGCTTTGCGGGGGCGCAGTTACCCGCCCCGACGCAAAACGTCTATGATACTCTGCAGGACAATAATCAATAAAGCCCCTGTGACATGAACCGATTGCGCACGCTTGTGCAGTTCATAGACGACTTCACCGATCGCAGCGGCAGGCTCCTGGCCTGGCTGGCGCTGGCCATGGCCACGGTGACCGCACTGATCGTGGTGCTTCGGTATGGCTTCAATACCGGGTCGATCCTTGCCCAGGAAGCCGTGGTCTACATGCACGGCTGCCTGTTCATGCTGGGGGCCGCCTACGCCCTGAAGCGCGACGCCCATGTGCGCGTGGATATCTTTTACCGCAACTTCACGCCCCGCGCAAAGGCCTGGATCAACAGCCTGGGGGGAATCGTCTTCCTCATGCCACTGTGTGTTTTCATCCTGGTCAGCAGTTGGGACTACGTGGCGGAATCCTGGGCCATCCGCGAAACGTCTCCCGAGCCCGGGGGAATCCCCGCGGTCTTCCTGCTCAAGAGCCTTATGCCGCTGCTGGCGGTCAACCTGTTCCTGCAGGGACTGGCGGAGACTGTGCGCAGCGCGCTGCAACTGGTGGATGAAGCGCCCTGATGGAATATCTCGCCCTTTTCATGTTTCTCGCGGTCTGCCTGCTGTTGATGCTGGGCTATCCCGTGGCGTTCACCCTGGCCGGCACTGCCCTGGCCTTTGCCGCCGGGGGTATCCTGGCGGGGATATTCGACGCCGGGTTCCTGGCAGCCTTGCCCGGGAGGCTGTTTGGAACCATCAGCAACACCACGCTGATGGCCGTACCCCTGTTCATCCTCATGGGCACGATCCTGGAGAAATCGCGGGTTGCCGAGGAGCTGCTGGGCAGTATGGCGCGCCTGTTTGGCGGCACCCGCGGGGGACTGGGTATCTCGGTCGTGGTCGTAGGCATGTTCCTGGCCGCCAGTACCGGCATCGTCGGCGCCACGGTCGTCACCATGGGCCTGCTTTCCCTGCCGAGCATGCTGCGCACGGGCTACAGCCCGGCACTGGCGACGGGCACCATCTGTGCCACGGGTACCCTGGGACAGATCATACCCCCGTCCATTGCCCTGGTCCTGCTGGGAGACATCCTGTCCAACGCCTACCAGCAGGCCCAGCTCAACATGAATATCTTCAATCCCAAGACCGTATCAGTGGGCGACCTGTTCATCGGCGCACTGATTCCCGGGCTGGTGCTCGTGGCGATGTACATCCTCTACCTGCTGGTCTATGCCCGCCTGCGGCCGGATGCCGCGCCGCCAGCCTCCGGAGACAGGGTGGACCTGTCCACCCTCGTCAGGAGCCTGCTGCCGCCCCTGGCACTTATCGGGGTGGTCCTGGGCTCGATACTGGCGGGGGCTGCCACCCCCACGGAAGCTGCCGGCATCGGCGCTGCAGGCGCACTGATACTCGCCCTGGCCAAGCGACAGATGGACCCGGGCCGCCTGAAAGAAGCCCTGCTCAGCACCCTGGAAGTGACCTGCATGGTGTTTATGATTCTGATAGGCGCTGCAGTTTTTTCCCTGGTATTTCGCGGATTCGGGGGCGAGGAGTTGATCCATGGCTTCCTGCTGGACCTTCCCGGCGGCGCCATGGGGGCAACCCTGGTAGTGATGATGGTCATCTTCCTCCTGGGTTTCATCCTGGATTTCATCGAGATCACCTTCGTGGTCGTGCCTATCGTCGGGCCTGTCCTGCTGGCCATGGGGCTGGACCCCGTGTGGCTGGGCATCATGATCGCGCTCAACCTGCAGACCTCTTTCCTTACGCCGCCCTTCGGGTTCGCCCTGTTCTACCTGCGCGGCGTGGCCCCACCCGATCTTGAGACCGGCGCGATCTACCGCGGTGTGGTACCGTTTATCATCCTGCAACTGCTGCTGATCGTCGCGCTCTGGTTCTGGCCGGCCATGGCGACCTGGCTGCCGGCCCTGCTCAAGCAGTGACAGCAGGGAAAATTCTTCGCATCAGGCACCCGACATGACCGACGACATCGACACCAATCCCATTCCCCACGGCGACCTGGCCCTGCAGACGGTGGCCATGCCGAAGAACACCAACCCCAGCGGCGACATCTTCGGTGGCTGGCTGATGTCACAGATGGATATCGCCGGCATGGTCACCGCCAGCGAGGTGGCCGGCGGCCGGGTCGCCACCGTGGCCATCGATGGCATGGCCTTTCTCACCCCCGTGCACGTGGGAGCGGTGGTGTCCTGCTATTGTGATGTCCTGGAGATCGGGCGCAGTTCGATCCGCATCGTGGTCGAGGTGTGGATTAATTCGAAGCACGACGGCGAGCCGATCAAGGTCACGGAAGGTGAATTCGTTTTCGTGGCCATCGACGAGAATGGCCGCACGCGGGCGATAAAAACCTGAGCTCTTAGCCGGCGTAGAAACCGGAGATCAGTCCTGCGAATCCAGCACCTTGTCCCGGGCATTGATATAGGCCTGTTCGGAAATATGGTGGTAGGCCCTCACCCCGCCATAAAATGCCTTGAATGACGCATAGACCCTGGCCGCCATGGGGTCGTCCTGTACCAGCCGCTGCATAACCGCCTCGCTGCCGCGGTAGAGTTCAAGCAGCACATCGTCCGGGAGGCGCCGCAGCTGCACACCATGTCTATCCAGCAGTTCGCGCAGGGCCGCGTTGTTGCGCGCGGTGAATTCGTCCAGCATATCCTGGTTAGCCGCCCTGGCCGCATGGGTCACGATAGCCTGGAGATCTTCGGGCAACGCCTCGAAAGAATCCCGGTTGATGATCAGCTCCAGCATGGATCCCGGTTCATGCCAGCCCGGGTAGTAGTAATATTTGGCCACCTCGTGGAACCCGAAAGCCAGGTCATTGTAGGGACCGACCCACTCCAGGGCGTCTATCACCCCGGTCTGCAGGGAGGTGTAGAGCTCCCCGCCGGGTATGCGCACGGCCGTACCGCCGGCCGCGGCGAACACCTCCCCCGCAAGGCCGGGTATGCGCATCTTCAGGCCCTTGAGGTCCTCCACTGAATTGATTTCCCGGTTGAACCAGCCGGCCATCTGCACCCCGCTGTTACCACCGGCAAACGGAATGATATTGGCCGGTGCGTAGGCCTCGCGCCACAGTTCCAGGCCCCCGCCATAATGCAGCCAGCCATTGATCTCCTGCGCGGTGAGCCCGAAAGGGACCGCGGTGAAGAACACCGAGGCGGGAATCTTACCCTTCCAGTAGTACGCCGCACCGTGGCCCGCGTCTGCCACTCCCTGGGATACGGCGTCGAATACCTCGAAGGCGGGCACGATCTCGCCGGCGCCGTACACGTGCACCTTGAGGCGCCCGGCGCTCATCTCGTTGACAAATCGCGCAAAATTTTCGGGCCCGGAGCCCAGTCCAGGAAAATTTTTCGGCCAGGTGGTGACCAGTTTCCATTCAAAGGTTCCCCCCGCATCATCGCCGGACGCTCCCGCATGACCGCCCCCGATACGGCGCTCCCCGGCACGCTCCATGGCCCAGAGACCGATCACTGTAACCAGCGCCGCGACCAGTAACAGGATGATGACGGGGGTGTATCGCTTCTCCGGGGACGTGGTCGCCATGTCCATTCCTCTGCTGTTTTATACTGTTATATCAGTTGCAGGTTGGCGTACTGGAGCACCAGCCACTTGCTGCCCTCGGCGTCGAAATTGACCTCCACCCGGGCACTGCTGCCGCGCCCCTCGAAGTTTAGCACGACCCCCTCGCCAAAAATCTGGTGATAAACCCGCTGCCCAAGGCTCAGGCCCGTATCGGGCACCTGCGCCTGGGTCAGTGTGCTTACCGGTCGCGCGATACTGGTGTGCAGTCGCACCTCCTGCAGCAGCTCCGCCGGAATCTCCCGGATAAAACGCGACGGCGTGTTGAAACTCTCGCTCCCGTGCAGCCGCCGGCTCTCCGCATAGGTAATCACCAGTTTTTCCATGGCGCGGGTGATCCCCACGTAACAGAGGCGCCGCTCCTCTTCCAGGCGGCCCGGTTCTTCCAGCGACATGCGGTGAGGGAAAAGGTTCTCCTCCATACCCGCCAGAAACACCAGGGGGAACTCGAGTCCCTTGGCAGAGTGCAGGGTCATCAGTTGCACGCTGTCCTCATACTCGTCGGCCTGGGCGTCTCCCGCATCCAGGGCCGCGTTGTCGAGGAACTGTTGCAGGGGCGAGAGCTCTTCGCCCTGGGGTACGAACTGCTTTGCCGCGCTCACGAGCTCCTCCAGGTTCTCCACCCTGGCCTGCCCCCGCTCGCCCTTTTCCTTCTGGTGATAGTCGATCAGCCCCGAGCCTTCAACGACATGCTCCACCAGCTCTTCCAGGGTAAGCTCGTCCGTACCGGAATCCAGTTCGTCGATCAGCGTGGTGAACCCCCTCAAGGCCGTCAGGGCGCGGGCCGGAAGCAGTTTTTCCTCGTCCAGGGCTGCGATCGCCTGCCAGAGTGTTATACCCCGCGTACGGGCACAGTCGCGAAGCGTATCCAGGGTCTTGCTGCCGATGCCGCGGGGGGGCGTATTGATCACCCGCTCCATCGCGGCATCATCGCCACGGGCCACCAGCAGGCGCAGATAGGCCAGGGCATTGCGTATTTCCATGCGCTCATAAAACCGCTGGCCACCATAGATGCGATAGGGGATGCCCTCCCGGATCAGTGCCTCCTCCAACACGCGGGACTGGGCATTGGAGCGGTAGAGCACCGCGACCGAGGCGCGCTCGTTACCCTCCCGTATCCACTCCCCCGCCTGCTCGACGATAAACCGGGCCTCATCGTGTTCATTGAATCCGGCGTAGAGCATTACCGGCTCGCCGGCGTCGCCGGCCGTCCAGAGCTCCTTGCCCAGCCGCCCGAAGTTGTGGGAGATGACGCCGTTGGCTGCCTGCAGGATAGTCTGGGTGGACCGGTAGTTCTGCTCCAGGCGCACCGTGTGGGTGGCTTCGAAATCCTCGGTGAAACGCTGGATATTCTCGATCTTCGCGCCGCGCCAGCCATAGATGGACTGGTCATCGTCCCCCACGGCCACCACCGGAATATGCTTGCCCGCCAGTACGCGAAGCCAGGCATATTGAATGGTGTTGGTGTCCTGGAACTCATCCACGAGAATCTGCCGGAATCGCCCCTGGTAGTGCTGCAGTACCTCGGGTCGCTGCAACCACAACTCGTGGGCGCGCAGCAGCAACTCGGCGAAATCGACCAACCCCCCCCGTTCACAGGCACTCTCGTAGGCGCGGTAGACCTGCAGCATGGTCTGGGCAAACAGGTCGCCATGGGGGGCATCGATGTGGGCCGCGCGCAGCCCCTCATCCTTCTGGCCATTGATATACCACTGGGCCTGCTTCGGCGGCCAGCGGGATTCGTCCAGATCCAGTTCCCGGCAGACCCGCTTCACCAGCCTCAGCTGGTCGTCGCTGTCCAGGATCTGGAAGTTCTGCGGCAGCCCGGCCTCCTTCCAGTGGGCCTTGAGCAGGCGGTGAGCGAGGCCGTGAAATGTCCCCACCCACATTCCGTGGGTGGGTACATGCAACATCTCCTCGATGCGACTGCGCATTTCCCGTGCGGCCTTGTTGGTGAAAGTAACCGCGAGAATCGACCACGGGGAAAGATCCTGGGCCCGGACCAGCCAGGCGATACGGTGCACCAGGACACGGGTCTTACCACTGCCGGCGCCCGCCAGAACCAGCATGTTCCGGCTGTCAGCCGCAACGGCCTCCCGCTGGGCCTCATTGAGGGGAGAGAGAATATCTGACACATCCATCGCCGCATTCTAACAGCCCCCGAGGCCGTATCCTAAGCTGCCCGCAAACCGTTATGCGGCCCCTGACCTGCGGCTTTTGACCAGCAGGTCTGGTACTATCTCGGCAACTTTAACAGTGCCGCGAGCCCGGACCCAGATGAACCAAGACCGAGACAGAAGTCAGCATGCCGACAGGGATACCGACGACGCCGAAAACCAGGGCCGTCGGGAACCCCGCTTTGCCGCGTTCGACGAGGACGAGGACTTCGAGGAGCCCGATCGCGATACGGATTATGCCACCCACTACACCGAGGACGACGAGGAGCTGGAAGAGGACTTCCCGCTGGAAGATGACGGCGAACCATACCTGAGCGAACGCGACGAACTTGAGTCGCCTCGCCAGGAGAGCGACCCGGAGCCTGAATTCGAGACCCCCGCTTACCCGGATCGCGCCTCTGCCTACAGCAACGACGAAGAACAGGCCGATGAGGAGGATGACGGCTGGCGGGAGGAGCCGGCCTACGTGGAGTCGGATGACGCGCCTGAGCAGCAGTGGCCCCTGGGGCTGTTCATCGTCGGCGCGGTGGCGATCCTGTTGCTGGCCGCCGGAGGCTACGGGGTGATCAAGCAGCGCACTGCCATGGAGGAGGAAATCCGCCAGCTGCAGGCTTCCCTGGCTACGGCCGTCGGCCCTGAAGAAATCGCCACCAGTCGCACAGAAATCGTTGAGCTGGAAAATCGCAACAGCGATCTGCAGGCCCGTCTCGATGCCATGACCCTGGAAAACCGACGCCTGACCGACACGGTGGAAGCGCTGGAGTCACAGTTGCAGACCCGAGAGGCGGCAGTGGCTGAAGAGACAAAACCGGTTACCCCCGTACCTCCGCCGGCCAAACCCGAACCCGTCCGGCCCGCCGCTGCAGAGACCCCGGCGAAGACGCCCCCCGCGAGCGTATCAGTGGCAGCCACCACAGGCTGGTTTGTCAATTTCGGCTCTTACACGCAGCGCAATACTGCCGACAGCTGGGCCGCGCGACTCAAGCCCCCGGCCGGCAAGGTGGCGGTGGTCACCGGGTCGAAAGAGGGGAGGACGTTTTACCGGGTGCGCGTGGTGGCGTTGGACAATCGCGACCAGGCAGAGAGCGTCGCCCGCCAACTGGAAGAGGAGTACCAGCTGTCCCGACTCTGGGTGGGCAAGCAGTAGGGTTCACCGCGCGGCCGTCCGGTCTTGGCAGGGGCTGGCGCTCCTGTTAATGTTTCTATCCCGTCATATAAGAGGCCTTTGGCTATGAAACTATTGAGAACTGCGGTGGTGGGTCTGGCACTTTACAGCGCATCCACACTGGCTGAAGATTGCGTCGCACCCGATGCGCCCCAAATCCCCAATGGTGCCAGCTCGACCATGGAGCAGATGCTCGCGGGGCAGAAAGCGGTCAAGGCTTTCCAGACTGCCAATATCGAGTACATGGGTTGTCTTGAATCTGGACTCTCCGCAGCAGAGGCGGCTCTTAAAGAGGCTTCAGAAGAAGACGAGCCTGCCGCCAAGGCGAAATATGATTCGGCGGTGGAGACCTACAATTCAGCCGTGTCAAAAGAAGAAGAGGTCGCAGGGCAGTTCAATACTGAAATCCGCGAATACAAGGCTGCCAATCCCGGCTGAGCACCGCTGCGGCTTCCGGCCCTTGTGGCCGGAAGGCACTTGCCGAGCGCCTCTAGCCGAGCGCCTCTAGCCGAGCGCCGCCTCTCAAAGGGGAGGCCAGAACGGTCAGTTGCCGAGCAACCCGAGCGGTCCCGCGGGTGATTTGGTGTAGGCAACCGTCAGGATATAGGCGGCGCTCCCGAGGGCGCCAACGTACGCCGCAATCTTTATCCTGCGCTCCTTCGCAAACCGGAACGCCACCATTCCCAGGCCGATATAGACCGCCAGCGCGATAATCTTTGCCGTCAGCCAGTCCAGTTCCAGGGGAGAGACGCCCCAGACCAGCAACATGCCCACCGCGGAAGCCAGTAACACGGTATCAATCACATGGGGTACGACCCTGGCCAGCGGTTGTTGGCGCAAAGGATTGTTGCGCAGCATCCAGTAACCCCGCAGGGCGAAACCGCTGATCGAGATAAAGGCACAACTCACGTGTAAGAGTTTGAGCCCATCGAACAGGGTCATTCCACCGTGACCGACTTCGCCAGATTGCGGGGTTTGTCCACGTCGGTGCCCTTCTGCAACGCTACGTGATAAGAGAGCAGTTGCAGGGCGACAGTGTAAATGATGGGCTTG
Organism: Halieaceae bacterium; assembly: GCA_024640505.1. Lineage (GTDB taxonomy): Bacteria > Pseudomonadota > Gammaproteobacteria > Pseudomonadales > Halieaceae > JARRPM01. The sequence goes on along the minus strand of JAHEEV010000028.1, from coordinate 26,707 downwards.
ATCACTTCGGGGCAGTGGGGCATGGGTAACACGGTTATCCCGGGCTCATTGGCGAAGCCGGACTGGATATCGGCAAACACAAACAGCTGTCCGCCCCGGGAGCGGACCTCTTCCAGGTTTGATTTCAGTTTTTCCAGCAGGTCGTCGCTGGGCGCCACGGCAACCACCGGCATATCCTCGTCCACGAGCGCCAGGGGGCCATGCTTCAATTCGCCGGCAGGATAGGCTTCCGCATGGATGTAGGAGATCTCCTTCAGCTTCAAGGCACCTTCCATGGCGATGGGATAGTGAATACCGCGACCGAGAAACAGGGCATGCCGCTTGGGAATGAAAGCACCGGAGAGCTCCTCGATCGCCGGGTCCATCATCAGGGTCTCCTGCACGTGGTCCGGCAGGCTCTGCAGTGCCCCGACCAGCGCCCGCTCCCGCTCCGCCGTCATCCCGCGGCGCCTGCCGAGAACGATGGTCAACATGAGCAGCGCCACCAGCTGTGTGGTGAATGCCTTGGTGGAGGCAACGCCGATCTCAGGGCCTGCCCTGGTGAGAAAAACCAGGTCGCTCTCGCGCACCAGAGAGCTGTTGTCCACGTTGGCTATTACCAGACTGCCGATAAATTCGCCTTCGCTGCGGTTGCGCAGGGCTGCCAGCGTGTCGGCGGTCTCCCCGGACTGGGAGATCATCACCAGCAGGGTACCTTCATGCTGAACCCGCTTGCGATAGCGGAATTCGGAGGCCACCTCGACCTCGCAGGGCATGCCGGCAAGCTCCTCCAGCCAGTACCGGGCCACCATACCCGCGTGATAACTGGTGCCACAGGCAACGATCTGGACGGTTTGGACCCGGTCCAGGATCGCCGCGGCGCGTTCGCCGAAGGCGGTATCGCTTATGCTGTGGTCCGGCTCACACAGGAGAGTCGCCGCCAGCGCCCGGGGCTGCTCGTAGATCTCCTTGATCATGTAGTGATCGAAATCGCCCAGTTCAGCGCTTTCCACCGCCGCCTCGATGCGCGTTTTGCTGCGCTCTGCCGGCCGGCCGTCGACATCCAGGATCTGGATCGTGGACGGGGATATCAGTACCAGGTCACCCTCTTCCAGATAGATGAAGCGGTCGGTCACCTGGCGCAGCGCCAGCTGGTCAGAGGCGAGGAAGTTCTCACCGATACCGACGCCGACCACCAGCGGGCTGCCCTCGCGCGCGCCGACCACTTCCTCCGGGTGCTGGGTATCGACCGCGGCAATAGCGTAGGCGCCCTCCAGCCGCGCGACGGCTGCCCGCATTGCCTCGAGCAGCGACCGGCCCGCCTCGAGCTCACGGTGCAGCAGGTGCGCGACGACTTCCGAATCGGTGGCGGAGGCGAAGTCATAACCGGCGCCCTGCAGTTCCGCACGCAGGGCGCTATGATTCTCGATAATGCCATTGTGAACCAGGGCCACCCGCTGCCCGGATATATGGGGATGGGAATTGGCCCCGGAGGGTTCACCGTGCGTCGCCCAGCGAGTATGTGCTATTCCGGTGCAACCGTGGTAGGGATCGAGCGCCTGGGCTCTCTCCAGTTCACTGACCTTGCCTTTTTTCTTGTGCAGCAGCAGGTGACGGTCGTTGTCGATCAGCGCCATCCCGGCGGAGTCGTAACCCCGGTACTCGAGCCGGCGCAGACCCTCCAGCAGAATCTCGGATACTTCTCGCCGCGCTGCCGCGGCCACGATGCCACACATAGTCAGTCCTCGTCGGCGTTTTCACCGGGCCGCCGCCAGCCCTGCACGTTGCGCTGCCGGGCCCGGCTTACCGCAAGCTCCTCCCGGCCGACCGGTCCGGTAATGGTTGAGCCTGCGGCGACAAAACCCCGGTCGGCTATCTCCAGCGGCGCAACCAGGGTGCTGTTGGAACCGACGAAGACCCCGTCCCCGATCTGTGTCCGGTGCTTGTTGACCCCGTCGTAATTACAGGTGATGGTGCCCGCACCGATGTTGACCCCCGCCCCCATCTCACAGTCGCCGATGTAGGAGAGGTGGTTGACCTTGCTCCCCGGGCCGATCAGGGCTTTCTTGGTCTCCACGAAATTGCCCACACGGGCCCCCTCGGACAGCCGGGTACCGGGCCGCAACCTGGCAAACGGGCCCACATCGCAGTCGCCCCCGATATGGGCCTCCTGCACATGGCTCATGGGATGAATCGTGGTTCCTGCATCCACCACGGCATCACGGATCACACAGTTGGCACCCACGCTCACTCCGTCACCCAGGGTGACCTCACCCTCGAACAGTACATTGATATCGATGGAGACATCTTCGCCGCAGCTCAGCTGACCCCGGATGTCCACCCGACTGGCATCGGCTATGCTGACGCCCTCCCGCATCAGCTGTTCCACCAGGCGCCGCTGGTATTCCCGCTCCACGCGGTTCAGTTGCACCCGGTCATTGACCCCCAGAATTTCCAGTTCGGAGCTGGCTTCAAAGCTGCGTATGGACCTGCCCGCTGCGACTGCCAGACCGAGAATGTCCGGCAGATAGTATTCTCCCTGCTGGTTAGCATTACCCACCCGGGGCAGGAACTCCAGCAGGTCCCGGGCAGGGGCCGCCAGCACCCCCGTATTGATTTCAGCAATGGCTCGCTGGGCAGCGTCTGCATCCCGGTCCTCCACCACGCCGACGAGGGCGCCGGAATCGTCCCGCAGTATGCGCCCGTAGCCGGCGGGGTCCTCCAGTGTGGCGGTAAGCAGTGCGGGGCCCTCCCCCGCCTGCTCGACAAGGGCCTGCAGTGTTGCGAGATCTGTCAAAGGCACATCCCCGTAGAGCACCAGCACCACGCTGTCCTCGGCAATAGAGGGCAGCACCTGCATGACGGCATGGCCGGTGCCCAACTGCTGCTCCTGAATCACCCAGTGCAGGGAATAGTCCGCGAGCGCGGCCTCCACCGCCTCCGCACGGTGGCCGATGACCACGTGAATGGCGCTTGGGGAGAGACCCTGGGCGGTATTGACCACATGTTCCAGCAGCGGTTTGCCGGCGACCGGGTGCAGGACCTTGGGCAGCCGCGATTTCATCCGGGTACCCTGGCCGGCAGCCAGAATGACTACTTCAAGTTTCATGGTTAAGAATGCCTTTCCATCCCTCGCTCCTTCCAGGGCGGCCCC
>JAHEEV010000028.1:16119-23474 GCA_024640505.1 Halieaceae bacterium | reverse complement strand
CCAGGGCGAGTCGTCCTGTGACAGAGCATAGTATGACTCCCATGGGTCATTACAACCGTATTTATCACAATTGTGACGACGGTCACACCGCATAAGACATTGACCCAAAACGAAAAAACCCCGGCAGAGGCCGGGGTTTCCAGTATAGATCCTGAGGATGCGCCGGGTCAGCCGCGCCCCGCCCGGTTCTTCATCTTGCGCAGTGTCGCCAGCTGGGCGGCGGCCTCGGCGAGCTGTGCGGAGGCCCGGCCGTAGTCGAAGTCGCCGGTCTGGTTCGCCAGGGCGTGCTCCGCTTCCTTGCGTGCTTCCTCGGCGGCTGCTTCATCCACATCGTGGGCGCGGATCGCCGTGTCGGCCAGGATGGAGACCACCCCCGGTTGCACCTCGAGAAACCCGCCGGACACATAGTACACCTGCTCTTCACCGTCCTGGGTCACGATACGCACCGGACCGGGCACCAGTGACGTCAGCAACGGTGCGTGACCGTAACTGACACCCAGCTCACCGAGGCTCCCGGTAGCCACCAGGCTCTCGACCAGCCCCGAGAAGATAGCCTCCTCGGCGCTGACGATATCGCAGTGAATTGTCATAGCCATAATACGGCCCTCTCTGGCGCGATGCTTTACAGGTTCTTGGCTTTCTCAACGGCTTCGTCGATGCTGCCGACCATGTAGAATGCCTGTTCGGGCAGTTCGTCGTAATCGCCCGCGAGGATGCCCTGGAAGCCCGCAATCGTATCCTTCAGGGAGACGTACTTGCCGGGTGAACCGGTAAAGACCTCTGCCACGTGGAAGGGCTGGGAGAGGAAACGCTCGATCTTACGGGCGCGAGCCACGGTCTGCTTGTCTTCCTCGGAGAGCTCGTCCATACCCAGGATCGCAATGATGTCCTTCAACTCCTTGTAGCGCTGCAGCACCGACTGCACGCCCCGGGCCGTCTCGTAATGTTCGTTGCCGATCAACAGCGGATCCAGCTGACGCGACGTCGAGTCCAGCGGATCCACGGCGGGGTAGATGCCCTTGGCCGCGATGTCACGGGACAGTACCACGGTCGAGTCCAGGTGGGCGAAGGTGGTGGCGGGCGAGGGATCGGTCAGGTCATCCGCCGGCACGTAAACCGCCTGGATCGAGGTGATGGATCCCACCTTGGTGGAGGTGATCCGCTCCTGCAGCACACCCATCTCCTCCGCCAGGGTCGGCTGGTAGCCCACCGCAGACGGCATCCGGCCCAGCAGGGCCGAGACCTCGGTACCCGCCAGCGTGTAACGGTAGATGTTGTCGACAAACAGCAGCACGTCACGACCTTCATCGCGGAATTTTTCCGCCATGGTCAGGCCGGTCAGGGCCACGCGCAGGCGGTTGCCAGGCGGCTCATTCATCTGGCCATAGACCATCGCCACTTTCGAGTTGCTGAAGTTCTCCACGTCCACGACCTTGGATTCCTGCATCTCGTAGTAGAAGTCGTTACCCTCACGGGTACGCTCCCCGACACCGGCGAATACAGAGAGACCGGAGTGTTCGGTGGCGATATTGTTGATCAGCTCCATCATGTTCACGGTCTTGCCCACACCGGCACCGCCGAACAGGCCGACCTTACCACCCTTGGCGAAGGGACATACCAGGTCGATCACCTTGATGCCCGTTTCCAGCAGCTCCTCGGAGGCGGCCAGTTCCTCGTAAGTTGGCGCCTTGCGGTGGATGGACGCGCGCTCCTTCTCACCGATGGGGCCGCACTCGTCGATGGGGTTGCCCAGCACGTCCATGATGCGCCCCAGGGTCTCGACACCAACGGGCACGGAAATCGGCGCACCGGTGTTCTCGACCGCCAGGCCACGACTGACACCCTCGGAAGAGCCCATGGCAATGGCGCGAACCACGCCGTCACCCAGCTGTTGCTGTACCTCAAGGGTCAGGTCCCTCTCGGTGACCTTCAGTGCATCGTAGACCTGCGGTACAGCCTCGCGTGGAAACTCCACGTCGATAACCGCGCCGATAATTTGTACGATTCGTCCGCTACTCATGTTCGGATCCTCTGTTTCAAAGTTCAGTTCTTGCTGGCCCCGGCCTGTCGCCCCGGGGGCGTCGTCCGCAGCCGAATTCATGCTCATAGCGCTCTAGCTGATCGCCGCGGCACCGCTGACAATTTCCGACAGCTCCTGGGTGATCGCCGCCTGGCGTGCCTTGTTGTAGATCAACTGCAGGTCCTCGATCAGTTCGCCCGCATTCTCGGTGGCGTTTTTCATGGCCAGCATCCGGGCCGCCTGCTCGCAGGCGCCATTTTCCACCACAGCCTGGTACACCTGGGTTTCGATGTAGCGGGTCAGGAGGCCTTCCAGCAGTTCCCTGGCGTCGGGCTCGTAGATGTAGTCCCAGTGGTGTTTCATCTCGTCGGAATCTACCGCGAGCAGAGGCAGCAGCTGCTCCACCGTCGGGTTCTGGGTCATGGTGTTGACGAACTCGTTGCTCACCAGGAAGAGGCGGTCGATCCGGCCGTCCTCGTAGGCGTCCAGCATGGTCTTGACACCACCGATCAGGTCCGAAACCGTGGGCTCTTCCCCCAGGTCGCGAACCGCGGCGGTGATGTTGCCGCCGTAACTGCCGAAAAAAGCAGCTGCCTTGGCGCCCACCAGGCAGAGATCGATCTCGATATTCTGGTCCGCCCACTGCTTCATGGACCTGACCGTGCTCTTGAACAGGTTGATATTAAGGCCGCCGCAGAGGCCGCGATCGGTGGAGACGACGATATAGCCGACCCGCGCGACCTCGCGCTCTTCCATGAAGATATGGCGGTATTCGGGCGCTGAATTCGCAAGATGCCCGACCACCGAGCGCATCCGTCGGGCGTAGGGCTTACCCACAGCCATACGATCCTGGGCCTTGCGCATCTTGCTGGCCGCCACCATCTCCATGGCACTGGTGATCTTCTGCGTACTCTGGATGCTGGAGATCTTGGTGCGGATTTCTTTTCCGACTGCCATCTGCTGATCCTCTGGCTTACCAGGTCTGGGTGGACTTGAACTTCTCGATCGCCGACTGGAAGGTCGCCTCGATCTCGTCGCTGTAGTCGCCGCTTTCAACAATGCCCTTCATCAGGTCGCCGTGCTCACTGTGCATATAAGAAAGCAGGGCGTGCTCGAAATCGCCCACCTTGCTGACCTCGATGTCGTTGAGGTAGCCCTCGTTGGCGGCATAAAGCACCAGGCCCATTTCCGCTATGCTCTGGGGCGAATACTGCTTCTGCTTCATCAGCTCGGTCACCCGTTCACCGTGATCCAGCTGGGCCTTGGTGGCCTCGTCCAGGTCGGATGCAAACTGGGAGAACGCCGCCAGCTCCCGGTACTGGGCCAGTGCCGTACGGATACCACCGGACAGTTTTTTCATGATCTTGGTCTGGGCGGCACCACCCACCCGGGATACGGAGATACCCGCGTTCATTGCCGGGCGAATACCTGCGTTGAACATGTCGGCTTCCAGGAAGATCTGGCCGTCGGTGATGGAGATCACGTTGGTGGGTACGAATGCGGACACGTCCCCCGCCTGGGTCTCGATGACCGGCAGGGCCGTGAGGGAACCGGTCTGCCCCTTCACTTCACCGTTGGTGAACTGCTCCACGTAGTCGGCGTTGACGCGCGCGGCGCGCTCCAGGAGACGGGAGTGCAGGTAAAAGACATCACCGGGGTAGGCTTCACGGCCCGGGGGGCGACGCAGCAGCAGCGAGATCTGGCGGTAGGCCCAGGCCTGCTTGGTCAGGTCATCATAGATGATCAGTGCGTCTTCACCGCGGTCGCGATAATACTCACCCATGGTGCAGCCTGCGAACGGAGCCAGGTACTGCATGGCGGCCGGGTCAGAGGCCGTGGCAGCGACCACGATCGTGTGCTCCATGGCGCCGTGCTCTTCGAGCTTGCGCACCACGGCGGCAACGGAGGAAGCCTTCTGTCCCACGGCCACGTAGATACACTTGATGCCGGTACCTTTCTGGTTGATGATCGCATCCACCGCGATGGCCGTCTTGCCGATCTGGCGGTCTCCGATGATCAGTTCCCGCTGGCCGCGGCCGATGGGCACCATGGAATCGATCGCCTTGAGGCCGATCTGGACAGGCTGGTCCACCGACTGACGGGCGATTACGCCAGGCGCAACTTTTTCCAGAGCATCGGTCATGCCCGCATTGACGGGGCCCTTGCCGTCGATCGGGGTTCCCAGGGCATCCACTACCCGGCCCTGCAGTTCCGGGCCCACGGGCACTTCCAGGATGCGGCCGGTACAGCGGCATGACTGGCCTTCCGCCAGCCCCTTGTAGTCACCCAGGATAACAGCGCCCACAGAGTCGCGCTCCAGGTTGAGCGCCATCCCGTAGATGCCCCCCTCGAACTCGATCATTTCGCCGTACATGACGTCCGCCAGGCCGTGGATGCGAATGATACCGTCGGTCACCGATACCACGGTGCCTTCATTGCGAGCCTCCGAGCTGACATCGAGCTGGTCGATACGCTGCTTGATAATCTCGCTGATTTCAGATGGATTCAGTTGCTGCATGCTCTGTTCCTCAATCCTGTGTCCTAGTGCCCTAGGAATTCATTGCTTCGGCCAGCTTGTTAAGCCTGCCGCGCACGGAACCATCGATCACCAGATCGCCGGCCCTGATTAATACGCCACCCAGGAGGTTGCTGTCGGTCGTGGTGCTGACCCTGACTTCACGCTCCAGTTTTCTTCCCAGCACGTCCGCCAGCCTGTCGCGGGCGCTGTCATCCAGATCGAATGCGGATACCACTTCAACGTCCACGGACTTTTCGAGATTGGCCTTGAACTGGGCAAACTGGCTGTGAATCTCCGGCAGCAGGCTCAGGCGTTTGTTCTCCGCGAGGATGGACACGAAGTTCTTCACCTCTGCGCCCAGGGCATCTCCGCAGACATCAGTCACGGTCTGAGCCTGTGCCGCGGCAGTCAGTGACGGATTGTCCAGCACCGAGGCCAGCCCCTCATCCGCGACCACCGCTGCGGCGGTTCCCAGTTGCTCCGACCAGGGGGCCAGGGCATCGTGCTCTCGCGCATATTCGAACGCGGCCTTGGCGTAGGGTCGTGCCAGTGTGCTTAGTTCAGCCATAGCTCCCTCGCGCTTACAGCTCTGACGCCAGCTTGTCGACCAGGTCGGCGTGAGCCTCCCGGTCGATAGCAGCGCCCAGCACTTTCTCGGCACCGGCCAGCGACAGTGCGGCAACCTGGCTGCGCAGTTGCTCGCGCGCCCTGTTGGTCTCCTGCTCGATCTCGGCCTGGGCGGATGCCTTGACCCGTTCCGCCTCGACCAGCGCGGCGCCCTTCGCCTCTTCCACGATCTGATTGGCGCGTTTGTTGGCAGATTCGACGATGCCCGACGCCTCTTCCTTGGCTTCCTTCAGGCGTTCTACCGCCTTCTCCTTGGCCAGTTCGAGGTCGTGGCTGGCGCGATCCGCAGCAGCCAGCCCATCGGCTATCTTCTTTTCACGCTCTGCCATGGCCGCAACGATCGGCGGCCACACGTACTTCATGCAGAACAGGACAAAGCAGACAAACGCGATCATCTGCCCGATAAGCGTAAGGTTAATATTCACGCCTTGCTCCTCACAGATTATTTGAGGCCGCTGTAATTACGGCCCCGTTTCCGTCGGTAGCCGTCAATCAGCCAGCGACAACGAAGATCAGGTACATGGCGATACCGACACCAATAATGGGAATCGCGTCTACCAGGCCGGCGCCCAGAAAGAAGGTCACCTGCAGTTTGGGTGCCAGTTCAGGCTGGCGGGCAGAACCCTCGATCAGCTTTCCACCGAGCAGGCCAACGCCGATCGCGGCACCCAGACCACCCAGACCCATCATGATGGCGGCAGCAACGTAGATCAGTTCCATGATTTTCTCCTAGAGTTAAGAACCAAAGTTAAGGTTGATTAATGGTCTTCATGGGCCATGCTGAGATACACGATAGTCAGCACCATGAAGATAAACGCCTGCAGGGTGATCACCAGGATATGGAAAATCGCCCAGCCAATCTGCAGTAATCCCGCGGGCACCATCCAGGCCACTCCGGCGCTGAACAGGGCTGCGATCAGGATAAAAATCATCTCACCTGCGTACATGTTACCGAAGAGTCGCAGTCCGAGAGAGAAAGGCTTGGCCAGCAGGCCAACCACTTCCATGAACAGGTTTATAGGAATGAACAGCCAGTGATTGAAGGGATTGAGTGTCAGCTCCTTGACGAAGCCGAAGCCCTTCACCTTGACCGAGTAATAGAGCATCAGGATGAACACGCCCACCGCCATGCCCATGGTGATATTGGGGTCGGTGGAGGGCACGATTTTCTGGTATTCAACCCCGAAAAGCGTGAGCAGCGAGGGAATAAGGTCCACCGGTATCAGGTCCATCAGGTTCATCAGGAACACCCACACGAATACCGTCAGCGCCAGGGGGGCAATCAGGGGGTTGCGGCCGTGGAAGGTGTCACGCACCGTGTTGTCCACGAACTCGATAATCATCTCCAGGGCATTCACGATCCCGCTGGGCACACCCGACTCCGCGTTCCTGGCCACCTTGCGGAAAAGCCAGCAAAACAGGATGCCGAGGCCGATGGACCATATCATGGAGTCCACATGAATCGCCGAGAAACCCATGGCAGAGGCCTCGTCGCCACCGTGGGCCATAACCCAGGCGCCACCGTCTGCGACAATGCTGCCGTCATAACGCTCGAATCCCGCCGGTAACTTGCCGAAGGTGAGATTGGTCAGGTGGTGGACAATGTATTCAGAAACCGTCTGGTTTTCGCCTGCCATCTATAGCATCTCTTGCTTCTGTACGCTTCAGGCCGCCTGTCACCGCGTCAGTAACAGCCAGCTTCCAATAATCTGTATCACCAGCATCGCCAGGTAGCCGGCAAATACGGCGAGCCCATCTATGGGCCTTACGGTCGCAAACACCGCTGCAAATCCCGCGACACTGAGGATGAACTTGCCCACTTCGCCGGCATAACCGCTACGCGCAATGGCCCTGGCTGATCTCGCGCCGCGCCAGCGGAAAGCCAGCGTGGCGAACCAGGCCTGCGGCAGGATCGCTATCAGCCCGCCACACAACACCGAGTAGGCACGTACCCCGTCCGATGCCAGCAGCAGCAGGCAGAGAGGAACAAGGACGGCTAATTGAGCCAGGGTGATGCGGTGGACGGGGGGGCGCGCTATCTCAGCACCGGCCATCAGTGCCTCGCGCTTCCCCGCTTGCCATAGGCCACACGGGTTTCATCCTCGAATCAGGCGCGCGCATTATAGGGTGATTGGTACCTCGCTTCAACCGGCTTATGGCGGGTATCCGCATTAAAAATGCCGGCCGTTT
>JAHEEV010000028.1:0-16019 GCA_024640505.1 Halieaceae bacterium | reverse complement strand
AGTGCGCTCCTACAGGGATGTTTATTTGATGTGGCCGAGGATGCCGTCCAGTTCGTCGAGGCTGTTGTAGGCCAGAACCAGCTTGCCCTTACCCTTGGCGCTGTGCTGAATCTGCACCCGGGTGCCCAGTCGCTGTGCCAGGTCGTCCTGCAGGTGGCGGATATTGGGGTCCAGCGCCGTCTTCTCCTCTTCCGGCTTGTCCCGGCTGGCCAGCAGCCGGCGAACCAGGGCCTCCGTCTGGCGCACCGACAGTCCCCGGCCCACTACAGAGCGCGCCGCCTGGGATTGATCGGCGCCCTGCAGCGCCAGTAACGCCCGGGCATGACCCATTTCCAGATCGCCGTGCTCAACCAGGCGACGGACATCCTCCTCCAGGGTCATCAGGCGCAGCAGATTGGCTACCGTCGACCGCGACTTGCCCACCGCTTCCGCCACCTGCTGCTGGGTGAGTTCGAACTCTTGCTGCAGGCGTTGTAAAGCCGCCGCTTCCTCGATCGGGTTGAGATCTTCCCGCTGGATGTTTTCGATCAATGCCATGGCGATCGCGGCCTCGTCAGAGACATGCCGGATCACGGCGGGAATGACATCCAGGCCCGCCAGCTGTGTGGCGCGCCAGCGCCGCTCTCCCGCAATAATTTCGTACCTGCGGTCGGAGATCGGGCGCACCACGATGGGCTGCATCACCCCCTGGGCGCGGATACTGTCAGCCAGTTCCTGCAGCGACTCCGGCTCGATATCCCGGCGGGGCTGGTATTTGCCCCGTTGCACCAGGTCTACGGGCAATTTCTTGAGCGCACCCTCGTCGGCAGCTGCGGGCGATTCGCCCGCCCGCACCGGATCGGATGTGCCGACAGCCTGCGGCGGACGGCTCGATCCAAGGAGTGCATCGAGGCCGCGCCCCAGGTGTTTCTTTTTACCAGACATGCGAACCCTCCATCCTATCCCGTCGGCAGCGCCTGTTCAGGCGAGTGGGCAACGGCCAGCTTCTCCTCGCGGCGGATCATTTCACCCGCCAGTGCCATGTAGGCCTTGGAGCCACGGGAGTACCTGTCGTAATACATGGCCGGCTGGCCATAGCTGGGGGCCTCTGCCAGCCGCACGTTCCGGGGCACCACCGTGCGATATACCTTGTCCCCGAAGTGCTCGTGCAACTGGTTGGAGACCTCATTGGTCAGGCTGTTGCGGGGGTCATACATGGTCCGCAGAATGCCCTCCACCTGCAGCGAAGCATTGACCGTCTGGCCGATGTGCTGGATGGTATCGATCAGGGCGGACAGCCCCTCCAGCGCAAAATATTCGCACTGCATGGCAATGATAACGCCGTCTGCGGCGACCAGCGCATTGAGTGTCAGCATGTTCAGGGACGGCGGACAGTCTATCAGGATGAAATCGTACTGCTCCCTGACCTCGCCCAGGGCGGCACGCAGCCGACGCTCCCGGTTGTCTATCTCCAGCAACTCCACCTCGGCAGCTGTCAGGTCACTGTTGGACGGGAGAATGTCAAAGTTGCTCTCGCCTGTGTGACAGGCCACCAGGGAGACGGGCGCCCGGTGCACCAGCACATCATAAACGCTGCGCTCGACCTCGTGCTTGTTGATGCCGCTGCCCATGGTGGCATTACCCTGCGGATCCAGGTCCACCAGGAGCACGCGCTTTTTCATGGCGGCTAAAGATGCTGCCAGGTTGACGCAGGTTGTGGTCTTTCCCACACCACCCTTCTGGTTTGCAATTGCAATGATTCTGGCCACTGATCAGGTCCCTGGTACTGTCGGTTGGCGGGCCGGCTCCCCGCGAATTGCCATCTCCACCAGATGCCGCTGCTCCTGCAGGCCCGGCACCGTGAGGGGATAAATGCCCTGTATAACACAGAGCGGTTTCACGGCGGCCAATTCTGCCTCCGGATACGCCCCTTTCATCGCGAGAAACCGTCCCTCCCCGGACAACAGATGGCGGCAGACAGTCACCATATCTCCCAGTGAAGCAAAGGCCCTGGATAAAACTGCGTCAAAGGGTTTTTCGGGGTGGAACGACTCCACGCGCGCATGGTGGACCGTCATATTATCCAAGCCCAGGGCAGTTTTCACCTGAAAAAGGAAACGGGTCTTCTTGCCATTGCTGTCCAGCAGGTGAAACTCCTGCCCGGGCAGCGCAATGGCAAGCGGTATCCCCGGCAACCCCGCTCCGGTACCGACGTCGATAGCGCGCAGCCCCGGCAGATACTTCACCACGGCGAGGCTGTCGAGCAGGTGACGCGTCACCATCTGCTCCGGCTCACGCACCGCCGTGAGATTGTAGGCCCGGTTCCACCTGGCCAGAAGTGCAAGATACTCCAGCAGCCGCGCATATTGCGTCTCGGCCAGGGCAAGTCCCAGGGCATCGCAGCCGCGTCGCAGCTTCAGGGTCAGGTCGGCGTTCAAGTCAGGCCGTTTGCTGTCCGCGGGGATCCGGCGTCGCCTCGCCGGCGCCGGGGGTACGGCCCAGGGCACCGCGCTTTTTCAGGTAGATCAGCAACAGGGAGACCGCCGCGGGGGTCACGCCGGGAATCCGGCCCGCCCGCGCCAGGGACTCGGGGCGCCGCTCGGACAGTGTCTGCCGTACCTCATTGGAAAGGCCGTCGACCTGTTGGTAGTCGAGATTGTCCGGCAATGGCGTGTTTTCATAGCGCCGCAGGCGCTCGATCTCCTCCTGTTGCCGATCGATGTAGCCGGCATATTTGGCCTGGATCGCCACCTGCTCAGTCACCTCTGCATCGGCGAGGGGCTGGCCCTTGAGGCCGGCCACATCGGCATACTGGAGCTCCGGACGTTTTAGCAGTTCGGCCAGGGAATATTCCCGCCCGAGCGGATTTTTCAGCTTGTCCGCCAGCGACTCGGCCTGGGGTGTGCCCGGATGAATCCAGGTAGCCCGAAGTCGCGCACTCTCCCGCTCGATCGCCTCGCGCTTGCTCTCGAAACGCCGCCAGCGCTCGTCGTCCACCAGGCCCAGCTCCCTGCCCCGGGCAGTCAGGCGCAGATCGGCATTATCCTCTCGCAGCAGCAGGCGGTATTCCGCCCGGGAGGTAAACATCCGATAGGGTTCGAGGGTGCCCATGGTGATGAGATCGTCCACCAGCACGCCGATGTAGGCCTCGTCCCGCCGCGGGCACCAGGGATCCTCCCCGCGCACGGCAAGGGCGGCATTCATCCCCGCCAGCAGCCCCTGTGCCGCCGCCTCCTCGTAGCCGGTTGTGCCGTTGATCTGTCCGGCAAAATAGAGCCCGGGTAGAGCCCGGGTCTCCAGTGAGTACTTCAGGTCACGGGGATCGAAAAAGTCGTATTCGATGGCATACCCCGGGCGTGTGATATGCGCATTTTCGAAACCGGCAATCGAGTGCACCAGGTCGAGCTGCACATCGAAGGGGAGACTGGTGGAGATGCCATTGGGATAGAGCTCGGGGGTGTTCAGCCCCTCGGGCTCGATAAATACCTGGTGCGAGTGCTTATCGGCGAAGCGGTGGACCTTGTCTTCCACGCTGGGGCAGTAGCGGGGCCCGACCCCCTCGATAACCCCCGAAAAGAGCGGGGAGCGGTCCAGCGAGGCGCGAATGATGTCATGGGTGCGCTCATTGGTGTGGGTTACCCAGCAACAGCGCTGTTCGGGATGTTCGTTCGCTGAGCCCATGAAAGACATCACCGGCTCGGGGTTGTCGCCCCACTGCTGTGCCAGGCCAGTGAAGTTCACGCTGCGCGCATCGATACGCGGTGGCGTGCCGGTCTTCAGTCGCTCGACGCGGAAAGGCAGCTCCCGCAGGCGATGGGCGAGGGCAATAGACGGCGGGTCACCGGCGCGACCACCCGCGCTGTTCTCCAGCCCGATATGCATCTTGCCGCCGAGGAATGTGCCCGTGGTCAGCACGACACGGTGAGCCCGAAACGTGACGCCCATCTGGGTGATCGCTCCCGCCACCCGGCCGTTTTCCAGCAACAGGTCATCGACGGGTTGCTGGAAAATGGCCAGATTCGGCTGGGATTCGAGCATTTCACGGATCGCGCCCCGATAGAGCACGCGGTCTGCCTGGGCGCGGGTTGCCCGGACCGCCGGCCCCTTGCGCGAGTTCAGAACCCGGAACTGGATGCCGGCCCGGTCGGTCGCCCGCGCCATCGCGCCCCCGAGGGCATCCACCTCCTTGACCAGGTGACTCTTGCCGATGCCGCCGATAGCCGGATTGCAGGACATCTGGCCCAGGGTGTCGACGCTATGGGTCAGCAGCAGCGTCCGGCAACCCATACGCGCAGCCGCCAGGCATGCCTCGGTACCGGCATGGCCGCCGCCGATCACGATCACGTCAAATTGCTGTTTATACTCCACCGCTTCCGGCCTCTCTCACCATCACCTGCAATCTTACAGGGGCGGCGATTATACGTGGGCGTCTGGTGTTGTTCAAAATTTGTTCGACAGCCCTGTGACGGGATCGGATGCAGCAGCCTTTGGACAAAAAACTGCGGCCTGTGTAGAGTGCAGCCCGGTTTTGATAACACGCTTCAACGCCGGGACACTATGGCCCGGCCAGCAAACAGGCAGACAGCTATGGATTGGTTACTGGCGGCACTCGCACTTTTCAACCTGGTTTCTATGATCATGGTCTTCTCACCGCGGGCCGTACCCCGCCGGGCGGTGCCCTGGGCCCTCTTCGGTACCGCCCTGCTGGCCACAGAGCTGGCCTGGATCTGGCTCCCGCTCCAGGTACTGCTGGCCTGGCTCCTCACGCTGGGCGGTGCGCTCGAGTCGGGACTGGGCAGTGTGGCCATGTTCATTCTTGCGGTGAGCTGGCTGGGCCTGGCGTGGAGCATCTGGATGAGCACCAAGGCCGGCGCCACAGTTGAAAACGCGCTGGTGGCGGGCCTGGGCTACAACTACCGCAGCAAAATTCCGTCCCGCATACAGGGGCAACTGCGCCAGCGCGTCAGTTTCAGTGACTGGAGCCATCCGCTGCGCATGAAAAAACCGGGTGTGGAGGTGATCAGGCATATTCCCTACGGCCCGGCCGGTGTACGGCAACAACTGGATATCTACCGCCCGGCCGTCATTCCCGAGGGGGGCTGCCCCGTACTGCTGCAGATTCACGGCGGCGCCTGGATGATGGGCGACAAGGGCGGCCAGGCCCTGCCACTGATGTACGAGATGGCCAGTAAGGGCTGGATCTGCGTGGCGGCCAACTACCGGCTGAGTCCGAGCGTCAGTTTTCCCACCCACCTGCAGGACTGCAAATCCGCGCTGTGCTGGGTTCGCGAAAAAGGCGCCGACTACGGGATGGATACACGCTTCGTCGCGGTTACCGGTGGTTCTGCGGGGGGGCACCTCTCCGCCCTGATGGGCCTGACCGCCAACCGCCCCGAGTTACAGCCCGATCACCCTGACACGGACACGACTGTACAGGCCTGCATCCCTTTCTACGGGGTCTATGATTTCCTGGTGCGCTATGACCAACACCCGAACCGCCGAGTCTATGAGCGATTCCTGTCGGGCAAGGTGTTGCACGAGACCCTGGAAGACAACCCGGCACTGTGGGACCTCGCCTCCCCGGTAGCCCAGATTCACGAGGACGCACCGCCCTACATGCTGTTCCATGGCACCCACGACAGTCTCGCTGTCGTGAATGAAGGCCGGGTGTTCAGCCAGAAGCTCCGGGAAGTGTCAAAAAATCCGGTCATCTACGTGGAGATGCCCGGCGCCGAGCACGCCTGGGAAATCGTCCACTCCCTGCGCACCGAGCACACGGTGGATGGCGTGCACCGCTTTCTCGAGTGGGTTCGGGCGGACTATGACCTGGATAAAGAGAGCGCGGGCGGTTAACGATCTGGCCCGCAACCCCTCCCTGGGAAGGGAGAGAACCTGACCCTTCATGTGACCGCGCTTACCTGCCGGTCACACCAGGCGGCCAGGTCGCGAAATACCTCCTCCCGCTCCGGCTCGTTGAAGATCTCGTGGTACAGCCCCGGGTAGATGGTCAGGGTCTTGTCCTCTGACCCTACCGCGTCATGCAGGAAGCGCGAGCCTTCGGGGGCCGTCATGGCATCTTCACCCCCGTGGAGAATCAACAGGGGGAGCGTGATATTGCCCGCTTCTGCCTGAATCTGGTGCATACCACGGAACAGCTCGGCAACCTTGCGCGCCGTCATCTTGCCGTGATGAACCAGTGGGTCGGAGACGTATTTCTCAACCTCTGCGGGATCCCGGCTGACGCCACTGGCATCGAGCTGGAGGACACCCAGCGTCGGCAGCAGGGCGGACAAAAGGCGAATCATGAGCATCTGGATCCGGGGAGGTTCGATCGCCGTTTTGATAGCCGGGCCGGACAACACGCAGCCGGCAAATGCCTGCTGGTGCTGCAGCAGGTAGAGGCTGCTGATCAGGCCGCCCATGCTGTGGCCGAGCAGAATCTGGGGCAGTCCAGGGAACTCCCCGGATACCTGTCGATGGAAAATGGCGAGCGTTTCGAGAAAGTCGTCAAAGCGCTCCACGTGGCCGTAGCGCCCCTCCGATTTCCCGTGCCCGGGATGGTCCAGGGCCGCCACCACGTAGCCCCGGGCCGTGAAGGACTCGGCGAAATGCTGGTAGCGCGCACTGTGCTCGCCGGCGCCGTGAACGAGCAGGATCACGGCGCGGGAACCGGTTTCCGGCTCCCAGTACTGGTAATAAATGGATAGACCCCGGGCGCCGGCCAGTTTGCCCTCACGATGTTTCATACGGTATCTCCCTCTGCTTCGAGCCGGGTAATAAACTTGCCGATTTCTTCCCAGGCCTGCCGGGCCTCGGTCAGCTGCGGATAAAACATGTGCCACACGTGCACCATATGCGCCCAGCTCTGCAGCTTCGCGGGCGAGCCCGCGGCGACCGCGCGGTTCACATAGCGCCTTGCATCGTCGAACAGCATTTCCGCCTCACTGGCATGAACCAGGACGGGCGGCAGCCCTGACAGATCGCCATACACCGGCGAGACCATAGGATGGGATGGACTGATCCGGTTGTGAGCCCAGGCGAGCCATAACAGCAGTAGCCGGGGTACCTTCGCCAGCCCTGCGAACATAGGCCCCAGCATGGCATCGGTTGCCATGTTGTACTTGAGACTGGGGGAGCTCATGGTGCTGTCAGTCGCCGGCGACAGGGCGACCACCCCATCGGGCGGGCGCAGGCGCTGGTCCCGGACCCAGGCAATCAAGGACAACGTCAGGTTGCCCCCGGCGGAATCACCGGCCACATAAACCCGCTTTGCAGGTTCCGGGCCGCCTGGCCCGTGCTCCAACAGCCAGCGGTAGGCCGCCCTGCAATCGGCAACGCACGCCCGGCGCGGGTGTTCCGGCATCAGCCGGTAGTCAATCGCCAGCACTGCGGATCCCGTGACTTCGGAAAACCGGCTGGTGATATTGCGGTGACTGCGGGGACTGCCCATGACAAAAGCGCCACCGTGAATATACAGGGTGCGGCGGGAGGCATCGGCACCGGGAGCCAGCACCCACTCCGCCGGGATGCCTCCCGCATCGACCGCGGAGAACGCGGCAGGCAGGTCGAGTCCGGCAGAGATATTATCCATGTATTCCCGCATCAGCTGCGTGCGCTGTTTGCGCGGCGCTCGCCGAATCGGTCCGGTGCCGATCGCCAGCGAGGCGACGACAGTATCGTGCTCATCGCTGGGCTCGTGGCCAGCGTCAAAACTCTCGCCGGCAGGCGAGTCGAAGCGGCTCAGGTCTTCTCCCCGCAGGTGAAACCAGGTGATCGACGCCACCATTGCCAGAAAAAGAGATGCCCAGATCACTGTCGCTCCCCAAGGAAAATCGATTGGCCACTGCGCCTGCAACCCGGACCACGCCCACCCGGATTCAATCCAAGGCCGTGAAGGTATTCGCATGCTGCTTGTAACCGTTGCGGAAAGTTAGGTAGCATGCACGCCCAACTCAATAATAAATGACGGAGTCAACGGATGTCCGGTTATTTTGCAGTACCCCCCATTCTCGGCATTGCCGGCCTGCTGGTCGCGTTCATCATCTATCACATCATGGTTCGCCACAACCACGGCGACGGCGCGGTAAAACACATCGGCGACCAGATCCACCTGGGTGCCATGGTATTCCTGCACCGTGAGTACAAAATGCTCGGTATGTTCGCGGCGGTGCTCGTGGCCTGCCTTTTCGTCTCCCCGCTGGGTGCGAATACCGCCATTTCTTTCGTAGTGGGAGCGCTCTCCTCGGCCGTTGCTGGCTACCTGGGCATGATCGCCGCGACCAAGGCCAACGTGAGAACTGCGGTCGCAGCTCACCACCACGGCCAGGACGCCGCCCTGTCCATCGCCTTTTATGGCGGCTCCATCATGGGCCTGTGTGTGGCGTCCCTGGGCCTGCTCGGCCTGGGCGGCCTGTACTGGATGTTCGGTGGCGACCCCGAGACGGCCCACGCGATTCACGGTTTCGGCATGGGCGCATCGACGGTTGCCCTGTTCTCCCGGGTCGGTGGGGGTATTTTCACCAAGAGTGCGGACGTGGGCGCCGACCTGGTCGGCAAGATCGAGGCGGGCATTCCCGAGGACGACCCCCGCAACCCCGGGGTGATTGCCGACAACGTCGGCGACAATGTGGGTGATATCGCCGGCATGGGCTCGGACATCTTTGAATCCTACTGCGGCTCGATGATTGCCTGTATTGCCATCGCCTCCACCATGGCAATGGAAATCCAGGGCGCGATGATGTTCCTGCCGCTGGCACTGGCCAGTATCGGCCTGCTGGCGTCTATCTGCGGTATCGGTATCGTCCGCGCGCGATCCAATGCAGCTCCGGAGGTGGCACTGCGTACCGGCACCCTGCTGGCACCGGTCATCTTCGTTTTCCTGGCCTGGTTCCTGATCGGCGCCATGGATCTGGACATTAACGTCTGGTGGGCAGTGGTCTGCGGCGCCGTGGGCGGCGTGGCGATCGGGTTGATCACCGAATACTACACCGGCGGCAAGCCGGTGGTGAAAATAGCCAAATCAGGCGAAACCGGACCGGCAACCGTCATGATTACCGGATTGGCGGTGGGCATGGAATCGGTCGTGCTGCCAATTCTGTTCCTGGCAGCGATCATTTTCTTCTCCACCCACCTGGCCGGTCTGTACGGTGTCGGAATCGCCGCCGTGGGCATGCTCGCCACCGTGGGTATCACCATGGCCATCGACGCCTACGGCCCGGTGGCGGACAACGCCGGCGGTATTGCCGAGATGGCGGGCATGGGCGAGGAGACCCGCAAAATCACCGACGGCCTGGACGAGGTCGGCAACACCACCGCGGCTATCGGCAAGGGCTTTGCCATCGGCGCCGCCGCGCTGGCGGCACTGGCCATCATCGCCGCCTTCGTGGAAACCGTGCAGGTGCACAATGCCGACTTTGCACTGGAACTTTCCGATCCGGCGGTGCTGGTCGGCATGTTCATCGGCGGCTGTATCCCGTTCCTGATCGCCTCCATCACCATGACCGCGGTGGGCGAGGCGGCTTTCGATATGATCACCGAAATACGCCGGCAGTTTCATGAGATTCCCGGCCTGCTCGAGGGCAAGGCAGACCCGGATACCGCCAAGTGTGTGGATATCGCGACCTCTGCAGCCCTGCGCCGCATGATCCTGCCAGGCACCATCGCGGTCGTGGCGCCGGTACTGGTGGGCTTCGGCCTCGGCGCATCATCCCTGGGTGGCATGCTCGGGGGCGCACTGCTGGGCTGTGTACTGATGGCCCTGATGATGGCCAACGCCGGCGGGGCCTGGGATAACGCCAAAAAATACGTGGAAAAAGGCAACCTGGGCGGCAAGGGCTCCGAGACTCACTCGGCTGTCGTGGTGGGCGATACCGTCGGCGATCCCTTCAAGGACACCTCCGGCCCGTCCATGAACATCCTGATCAATGTGATGGCTATCGTCAGCCTGGTCATTGCACCCCTCCTCTAGCAGGCCATTTAACGCCCCGCCCCGTGTTCCATGGGGCGGGCAGCGTCCGGCCCTCACGCCATGTGCACTAGCTGACCGCCAATGAGCGCGCTGACGGTTGCAGAGAAATCAGACATCATCGAGAAGATGTGCCGTTACATTACCCACGGCCATTTACAGGGCATCTGTCTGGAGAGTATTGACGGCGAAGAGCTCACCCTGAGACTGCCCTACCGCGATGAGTTGGTGGGCAACCCCGACACCGGCGCGATTCACGGCGGCGCGCTCACGGTATTACTGGACCAGGCCCTCGGTATCGCCGCCATCTGCTGCGACCGGGTCGGCCCCGTATTGACGCCGACACTGGACCTTCGCATCGACCACCTGGGCACGGCGCCTGCAGGCAGCGATATTTTTGCCACGGCCCGGGTTTACCGGGTGACCCGCAGGGTGCTTTTCATCGCAGGCTTCGCCTACTGTGAATCCAGGGATAAGCCCATTGCCCGCGCCACCGGCAGCTGGGTGTTGATGCCGGAACTGGACCTGACGGGTCTGCTGGAACCCGCCCACGGAGAGGGCCCATCGTGAGCCTCTCGGATATCATTCGTCACGGGCCCGACGCGGCAACCCTGCAACTGTGGCTGAAGAAGGTTCCCTACGCCGTTTATCTCGACATCAGGGCGGAGCAGCATGGGGACGAAATTCTTTTCATCCTGCCCGCGGACGACAAACTGATCGGCAACCCGACCCTGCCCGCGCTGCACGGCGGTGTGGTGGGCGCCTTCATGGAGCAGGCCGCCGTATTTCACCTCATGGCCCGCATGTCGGAGCCGGTGATCCCCAGGGTCATCGATTTCTCTCTGGATTACCTGCGCCCCACCCGGCTGCGTGATACCTATGCAAGCTGCACGCTGACCCGCCAGGGGCGCCAGATCGCCAATGTCAGTATCTCCGCCTGGCAGGAGCGGTCCGACACGCCCAACGCTATCGCACGGGCACACTTTCTCATTCCCGAACCCGACTGAATGGAGCAGGATCATGGCACGCTGGAAACGCAAGGAACTGGAAAAGGCTTTCGACAAATACCAGGCAGCAGCCCTTAAAGGTGCGCGCACCAAGGACTGGGGCGATTGGGCGGACTGCTTTACGCAGGACGCCACCTATTTCGAACACCACTACGGAAAGTTCTGGGGCCGGGAAAACATCCTGAAATGGATCTCGGATACCATGAACCAGTGGCCCGCCAGCGAGATGACCGCCTTTCCCATCACCTGGTACAGCATCGATGAGGACAAGGGCTGGATCATCTGCGAGGTCATGAACCGCATGACAGACCTGGGCGACGGCAACATCTACCAGGAGCCCAATATCACCATACTGCACTACGCGGGGGACGGCCTGTTCAGCTATGAGGAGGACGCCTACAACCCGCACAATATGGGCGTAATGATCGGCGCCTGGAATCAGGCCAGGAAGGCGCTGGAACCTGGCGGGAAGCAACCCCGGGAAGCCTGAGCCGGTGGCGGGCCTCAATGAGCAGCGCAGCATCGTGCTGCGCTTCGACATGCGCAGCGCCCCGCGCTGCCCTGAAGACCCTGCCACCCGTTACCGGTCAGTCATGGATATGGCCGCCTGGGCAGATGACAACCAGATCGACGTCGTCGGCCTCTCCGAGCATCACAATACCGACGATGGCTTTCTGTCCTCGCCCCTGTCGCTGGCGGGAATGCTGGTGGCGCGGACTCACAGGGTCCGGATCAGCGTCAGCGCACTGCTGGTGCCGCTGCACGACCCGCTTCGCCTCGCGGAGGACATCGCCCTCCTGGACCTGGCGTCGGGTGGCCGCTTCTCCGCCACCTGCGGCCTCGGCTACCGGGAGGTCGAGTACCGGACCTTCGGTGTGGACTGGGAGCATCGCGGCCGGGTCTTCGACGAAAAGCTGGCGCTTCTGGTGGACGCCCTGAGGGGAGAGGCCGTGCAACACAACGGGACTGACGTGCGTCTCAATCCCGCGCCGCGATCTCCGGTACAGGCGCTACTCACGGTGGGCGGCAACAGTGTGGCGGCAGCCCGCCGGGCCGCCCGGTTCGGTTTACTGTTCTGCCCGGCGATCGACGACCCCGCGCTGGAGGAGGCCTATCGTGACGCCTGCAGAAGCCGGAATGTGAGCTGGGGCACCACCATCTTTCCGCGCCACCCGGCCACGACGTTTATCAGTGAGGATCCGCAACGCAGTTGGCGGGAGATCGGCGAGTACCTGTTGTACGATGCCACCGCGTATGGTGCCTGGCGCCACCCGAACCGGCGAGCGTATGCCGAGTCGTTTGCCGAGGACCTGGACGCTCTGCAAGCCGAGGGCAAATACCGCATCCTGACCCCGGAAGAAGCTGTCGACGTCATCGAGAAAACGGGCTCGCTGCACCTGGCGCCGCTCACCGGGGGCGTGCCGAGCGACCTGGGCTGGCAAACCCTGCGCCTGTTCGAAGAGCGGGTGCAGCCGCGGCTTTCCCGCTAGCCGACACCCTGCCCGCACGCCGGGCTTAGTGAGCGCTTACATCCGTTCATGGCCAGGCTGGGCCTGGTGCTTGTGGTATCCCCGGCAGCCCAACCCGGTATCGCTAGGCCAGCACGCTGCGACTGATCAACTCCTTCATGATCTCGCTGGTCCCGCCGTAGATCCGCTGTACCCGGGCGTCCACATAGGCGCGGGACACCCCGTATTCCCGCATGTAACCGTAGCCGCCAAACAGCTGCAGGCAGGCATCCGCCACCTGCCCCTGCATTTCCGTCGAGGCGACCTTGGCCATGCTGGCGGTGGCAGGGTCCAGGCGGCCGGCCGTGAACAACTGCATGCACTCATCCACGAAGGCGCGGTTGACCCGGATACTCGTTGCCACCTCGGCCAGTTTGAAACGGGTGTTCTGCAGCTGGGCGAGCGGAGCGCCAAAGGCCTTCCGCTCCTTGACATAGTCGACGGTCTCGGCGAGCACGCCTTCGGCCGCGGCGACCGCTCCCACCGCCAGGGCCAGGCGCTCCCTGGGCAGCTCCTCCATCAGCACTGCGAACCCCTTGTCCAGTTCACCCAGAATGGCGGAGCCCGGCACCCGGACATCCTCGAAAAAAAGCTCCGAGGTATCGCTGGCATGCAGGCCGATCTTTTCCAGGTTGCGCCCGCGCTGGAACCCGGGCGCATCGCCGTCGACGAGAAACAGTGACGTACCCCGGGAGCCCGGGACCTCGGTGTTGGTGCGGGCCACCACGATCACCATGTCACAGTGTTGGCCATTGGTGATGAATGTCTTGGACCCATTGATGAGGTAGTCATCGCCATCACGGCGCGCGGTTGTGCGCACACCCTGCAGGTCACTGCCGGCCCCCGGCTCGGTCATGGCGACGGCACCGACACACTCGCCGCTCACCATGCGCGGCAGGTACTGCTGCTTCTGTGCCTCGCTGCCGTTGTTCAACAGGTAGTGAGCGACGATGTCGGAGTGAACCGCCATCGGGCCGCCCAGGCCGCCGCAGTTTGCCCGGCTGAACTCCTCCACGATAACCATGGAGAACAGAAAGTCGGCACCCGGACCGCCATAAGCCTCGGGAATATCCACGCACAGCAGACCCTGCTCCCCCAGCCTGTGCCAGATTTCCCGCGGCACGATTTCATCCCGCTCCCATTGCTCGTAGTGGGGCTGGACTTCCTGCGCGATAAAGCGCCTGACGTTTTCCCGGAACAGTTCCGCTTCTTCGCTCAAATCAGTTCTCCCTCGATACCGTGGCCGCCGGGGGCAGTGCCTCCCAACAGCCGTCTTCTGTTCTCGCCAGCCCCAGTCGCTGCAGCTTCTCCAGGGCATCGGCTATCTCAAAGTCGAGCCGGCATTGCCAACGCCCGGCAAACCAGTCCTCGATCGCGCGATCCAGCGATTCCGCACTCACAGGACTTTCCTGCAGCAGGAGAAAATAATAGGCCAGCAAGCTCTCCTTGCTCTCCGACTCCTCCGCCTCAACCAGAATACGGTAGATCACACCGGCGTTGTTATCCAGCAACTTGAAATACAGGTTCTCCGTGAGCGCCTGGGTGTATTTCAGCTTGCGATTGCGGAATTTCGAGAACTGCTTCCACAGGTATCCACCCAGTGCACCCAGGCCCGCCACGAGGACCAGTACAGACGCCCTGTCCAGGCTCACCGGCTCGCTGCTCGCGCCGATCCAGAACCCGAGCAGCGATCCCAACAGCACCAGCGTGGCGCCCATCTTGGTGGTCCACACCACGCCACCACTCACCAGGGCAGGCACCCCGATCAACAGCTTGTCCAGCGTGCGCATGCCCACCCGCGTGTTGGGAAACAGCATCTCCACGTCTGCCGCCGGTACATTCTGGAACAGCTTCAGCATGGTGCTGCCGGGCTGGCATCCGCCGAGCGTGCTCTCGGTATCGACATCGTCCTTGAAACGGATAAACAGCACCACCCGGTCGAAATTCAGGAACTCCACCGTTTTCCGCCACAGCCCGAACAGCTTGCGCAACTCTTCCTCCCGCCGAGTGGCGCCCCGCACATAGAGAAAAACGTCCTCGAAATCGTTCATATCGACATAGAGCTGAACATGGAACAGTGATGCACTGTCAAAAGCGCGTTGCAGGGCCTCGTCGCTGACCCTCTCGTAATTGGCCCGGTCAAGAACTGTTCCCAGGAGAGACGCGAGTTCGGCGCTAGCATCCGGCTTGCGAAACTCCCTCACCAGCCGGGTATCGGCATCAGGGTCCAGGGGGCCATAGGCCTCCTTGAGCTGCACCCTGATCCCGTGAAACTCCTGCGCAAAGTGTGCGTCGATGGTATCGCACGCCAACTGCAACTGCTTCTCCCGCCGCTCATCCAGGCGACCGTCTTCCCGGCACATGTGCAGGATGTCGACCCGTCGGAAGGGAATAAAGCGCAGCAGTGGCAGCTCTTTCAGCGGCACGTATCAGTTTCCCGAGAGGTATCGACGGTCATGTCACAAGCGTACCCAGCTTGCCGCACGACGTAAACGTGTCTCATGAAATGAACATCGCGCATGGCAAACCTGCGAGCAGGAGATCCCCTGGGAATGGACTATACTCTGGCCTGAAATCAAACGGGCGGCCTGTTCCTACGGGGCCCACAACGGAGGCATCTTCGACATGTTCACACCTAGGACTTTCCTTCCTGCAGCGGCGCTTCTTGCGGCGGTGTCCAGCCAACCCACGCTCGCCGCGGACGCAGCACAGCGGAACCTCTACTGGGGTGACACCCATCTGCATACCTCCTATTCCCCGGACGCCTTCCTGATGCAGAATCGCTCCGCCACACCGGATACCGCCTACCAGTATGCGAAGGGCATGCCTGTCATCCATCCGCTGCACCGTGCCCGGGTCCAGATCGGCACACCCCTGGACTTCCTGGTCGTTTCCGATCACGCGGAATTCATGGGCGTGATCCCCAAGATCCTGCAGGGCGATCCGCTGGTGATGGGTACACCCACCGGAAAACGCTATAAACAGATGGCGGATGAGGGGAAGGAGCTGGAAGTCTTCACCGAACTCATTGCCCAGGTCAACGGTGTCATTCCGGTGAACATGGAGCTCAATTCACCCGAGGTGAACAGCACCGTCTGGGGCGAGATCATGGATGCCGCAGATCGTCACAATGACCCGGGCAACTTCACTGCATTCATGGGCTGGGAGTGGAGCTCCACCCCCGGCGGCGCCAACCTGCACCGCGTGGTGATCATGCGCGAGGGGCGGGAAACCGGGGATAAATTCATCCCCTACAGCAGTCTGTCCAGCAACAAGCCCGAGGACCTGTGGGCCTGGCTGGACCAGACCAGCGCGGATACGGGGGGCCACTTCCTGGCCATTCCCCACAACTCCAACATCAGCGGTGGCAAGATGTTCCCGCTGCAGGACAGCGAGGGGGCCGTCCTGACGCCGGGGTATGCCCAGACGCGCATGCGCTGGGAGCCACTCGTGGAAATGACCCAGATCAAGGGCGATTCAGAGACACACCCCAACCTGTCTCCCACCGACGAGTTCGCCGATTTTGAAACCTATGACCACCTGATCGCCGCCGAGGGCGCC
>JAHEEV010000002.1 GCA_024640505.1 Halieaceae bacterium | reverse complement strand
AAAAAAATCAGTCAGTCGACCGCCAACGACACGGACGACCGCGTTCACCTCCATGCAGTCGTCAACCAGTCAGATGTTTTTAGCTAAGAGCAGGACTTTGGCTAGAAAATAAGCGGCTGGCAAAAGTTCACGACTTGGCAAGTTGAATGCGCTTGGAAAGCCGTTCAATCTAGCGCGTACACCCATCAGATAATTGAACCCGGAGTCTGCACAACGGGCAATGACCATCTATACTGCCTGGTGATTGGAGGGAGGTTACTATGAATATAGAAGATCGATTTCAGGCCTATGCCGCTGACTTCGAGTTAAGCTATGCCGATGATGACTGGTCGCGCCTGGCGCAGTATTTCACCGCTGATGCCAGCTACGACTCCGGCGATGGTTCAGATACCGCCAACGGGCGTGAAGCAGTCCTGCAGAAGTTCCAAGATTCCGTGAATGGCCTGGACAGGACGATGGGCCAGCGGGACGTGCAGCTGCACAGCGTTTCAAACGATGGTGAGACCGTGGTGGCGGAGTGGACTGCGCGATATATCAACACCGGTCTGCCGGCGCTTGAGATCAACGGCACCGAGTTTGCACGTTTCGACGGCGATGCCATCGCCGAGCTGAGGGATGAAATCAGCGCGGAATCGCTGACTGTCTTTGGTGCCTGGATGGAAGCCCACGGTGGTGCGCTTTAGCACAAAGCTAGCGCATGCCCGCTTCCACCAGCCAGGCTGACCCGGTCTTCTGGAAGGACTGACAACAGCGTATTGGTAGCTCCTATACCTGCTATGCTCGAACCGTCCTGCCTTCAGCCCAGTGCCTTAACGCTTGAATAGCTTCCTGTCTGACAACCGAGAGAGGGTGCGTCTGCCCTATTTCTGCCAGGACATGGCCGCGGGAAACTTCTTCTCTCGCGGCGTGAGCTCTATAGCGGGAGGCGACCACCGCCTGCTCGATCTCAGCACCTGAAAACCCGTCTGTCGCGTCAACCAGAGCGCTAATACAATCACTACTCAAGTTCAGTTTTCGTTTGCCTAGATGCAGTTCAAATATTTCATGCCGCGCTTTTTTATCGGGCAAGTCGACAAAAAATATTTCGTCGATCCGCCCCTTGCGAATTAACTCAGGCGGCAATCCCTCGATATTGTTTGAAGTTGCGACAAGAAACACTCTCGATTGATTTTCTGACATCCAGGTAAGTAGGGTGCCGAGAATTCTCTGGGATGTCCCGGTTTGGTCATTACCTCCAGATATGGCCTTTTCAATCTCATCAACCCACAAGACGCACGGCGCGAGCAGTTCGGCAGATTTGAGTGCTTCCCTGATATTCTTTTCGCTCTCACCGATGTACTTGTTAAACAGAGCGCCGAAATCAAATTTAAGCAGCGGCACTCCCCAGCTACCCGCCACAGACTTCGCCGCGAGACTCTTACCACATCCTTGTACCCCCACCATCAAGATGCCCCGTGGCACGTCGATGTCCTGGAGACTGCCCTCATCCAGAAAAAAAGATTTTCTCAGTTCAAGCCAGTCGCGTAGGTTTTCAAACCCGCCGACGTCGGCAAAACTGGCGGTGTCATACTCGAAACCCAGCGCGCCATTGCCGGAAATCATCTGGTACTTAGCCTGCATGATTTCCTTGACATCACTGTGCGTTATTACCGAGTCATCATAGATAGCACCGCGTATCAGGCGTCGGGAGTCGCTTTCTGTTAGTCCAATAAGATTGTTGATCAGCAGCTCCAGGGTTTTCTTGTCAGTCTTTACCTTTTTGTCGTTGTTTGATTTGCGCCACTCCCTGACTTCATCATTGAGTATCTGGCGTATCTTCTTCGAATCCGGGACGCTGATGTCGAAATGGGCGCAGAGGCGTTGCAATTCAGGTGGAACCTTAAATGCATGACTCACCAATACCAGCGTGACCGGCTTCCTGGCGTAGTCCTGCGCAATTTCCTTGACCATTCGAACAACGGATGGATTAGTCAGATAGGCGTGGAAGTCCGGCAGTAGAACAACGCCGGAATTGATGTGTGTTTTTATGTGTCGAAGCGCATCTTCCGGTGCCGTAGTGTTCTTTTCAGGCTTTTCGGCCTGCTCTTCACGCCCTATTATGCGCCACTCGCTGACAGGCTTCTCCAGTGATGTCTCCAGGCCACTATGCGCGCTCCAAACATAGAGGGGTCCATGATGGAAACTGGTGCTCACGACATTGCGCAATACGTCGACTACGCGTTTTTCATCGTGGGTATGAACAATGATAATGGGGAAACTTGATTGCAGTAACTGCTGGAAGTTTGCCTGATCCTGAGGCATTCCTATCTCCTGTTCAGCACTGATCTGGCCAGTGCCCTAGTGTGCCCTACTGGCATGACGCATTGTAACCTGAAAATAAAGCCTCGCAGATCGCTTCGGCAGAAACGCTTGAGCCGCGCAAGCATGCAGCGACTGAGTAGAGACGCTACCGGTGGGTTATTGGCACGAGCTCCTCCCAGTTCGGAGGTGTACCCAATCGCGCAACCAGCTTTTTCGGTCGATAATTGGCGTCCGCTTCATACCGCAACTTGACGCTTTGGTGAATTTTGAAATAGGAAGTGACGGTACGCTTGTGCTGCCCTGCAAGGAGCCACTTTCCCTCGAATGATTCGTTGAGCTTCGACGTTGGATTGAGCTCGATGTCTGAATCGAGATGCTTCGCAAGTTTCAGTCCACATCCGGTTGCTTCCTGCGCGATCCATTTCAATGGATAATCGGACAGGCGGGAACCATCTCTATCGGGCGCCAGACCCCCACCGATGTCAGAGTGACACCCCGCGAACCACACTTGCTGTATGTTGACGCCGGGACGCTGTTTCCAGATCGTCGGTTTGAAATCATCCCGTCGTTCATCAATCGCCAGCGCGTGGCGCGCCGTCACGATATTGGGACCGATTTTGTTGTCGTGGAACATGTGCTCTTTATTGAAAAAGCTCAATAGCGATAGCGGCACGCCCAGAGCCCCAACCGTATCCCAGACTCCGATAAAGTGCACCTTCGGGTGACCGTCCCCGGTATAAGCGCTTCTCTCCTCGCTACTTAATTCCGAAACTTTGGCTTTACTGCTATACCGATTTCGCCAGTTCCTGGAGAAATCATCATCGGGCTTGATCTCCGTATCCTTGTATATTTCAAACGCCCGGGCTATCAGCCGCGCATTTGACTGCTTCAGAATTCCACAATTATTGATAAGCCCTGCCAAGCTCCTGACGGTGAAGGCACCCCGGCTGAAGCCAAAGAAATAGAGCTTATCGCCAAGGGCGTAGTTCTGGACAATGAATCGATAGCAGTCCTGAATATTCTTGTTAATCCCGCTACCAAATGCGCCAGCGGTAAAGCCATCATGATAGGAGCCAAGGCCCCAGTCGTAGAAAACAACCTGTTCCGCCCCGGCATTGGATACGGGTGCTATAGCGCGGGCTACCTTCAGGACATTGGTCGCGTGATCACGCTTGATATCCTCTTCCGGTCGATTCCAGGTACCATCCGCACAAATCACGATGTTCTTCATTTTTACAGCCCGCGAGCGAAGTGGACGCAACAAAAATATCACGAACACAGCGCCGACAGCGAGAAGAAAGCCGCTCGCCTGGGAATACTCAGATACGCACTTTGTCACCTCAGAGGCGAAACGGGGCCGTATCTGCGCCACCAGGGTGTCGGAAAAGCGGTTGCTGTGGATGACATCTCCCGGCCAGGTCAGGGACCGAATACAGCCTCTCCCCAGGGTGAAACAATCCACTGTTGAATTTGGCATTGATCTGGATATTGACCTCGATCAACGCCATCGCGAGAAAAGCACCTGCTGGCTCAAATTTACATGCAGGGCTGGAAAAATTGTAGGCACATTAGCACCTCCCCGTTGGATTCTGTCAAAATGCAAACAGGTTTCCGCTCGCAAGGACTGCACCCCATGGCGCGAATTTCTCTCCGCAAGCTACCGCACGCCAGCGCCAAGGACGCGCTGCACCAGTTGCATACCTTACGGAAAACAACGAAACCGGCCCTGGTACAGGAGGCTTCCGGTATCCGCGTGGGCATCTCGGCCAATCTGCCGGACGCCGCCCGCCATGGTGCCGATCTGATGGCCAGATACTATCGGGACTGGCAGGAACGTGACCGGCTGACCGCGTGGGGACGCTACAAACAACAGCACTTTGTCATCGCCGTGGGGGGTGGCAATACCATCAAAGCGCAGTACCAGGCCCTGGTTGCGGAGCACCACTCGGACATCGATTGGATCAGGCACGTGCGCTTCTTCTTCCTGGAAGAGTCCTCGGGCGAGAAGGGCTGGGAAAGCGCCGAGAACGCCCTGGTGATCAACTTCATCGTGCCCCTGGCCAGAAAGCTGATCGGCATTCGGGGACTGAATACGCTCGGCGATCGACTGGGATTGAATCATCCCGTGGATGAAGACGATATCATCGACCGGATGATCCTGACCATGGTCAATCCGATCAATCTCGCCTCGGCCACAAAAGCACTGGCCGCCGGCAAATCCGCCGTAGCCACCCGTCGCGCGCGCGCAGAAGCGGAACGCTATCAGAAGGAAATACAGGCCAGGCTGGGCAGCACCATGTCCTTCCACTACATCATCAGCGGTATCGGCAAGGATGGAACCCTGGGCGCGTTTGCACCTTACACGTCGGAGCTGAAAGACCGGGAACCCGGCGTGGTCGTATTGAAACAGTCTGGCGGCGCGCTGCGGGTCGCACTCAATCGGGGCGCCCTCATCAATGCCGAACGAATTTCCCTGATCGTCGCCGGCAGCCATAAACTGCGTGCCCTGGGCAGATTCGAGATGGAGGAAACCGCTGATTTCGAGCAGACCGTAATGGAGACTCCCCTGCGCATGCTGCGAGAGACCCACGAGATTGCCGAGAAGGTCTGTATCCTCGCCGATGAGGATGCCCTGCATTTCGAGGAAACCCTGTTCGAATACAGTGAACAGGGAACACTCATGCAGAACAAAGCGGAAACACGACAGGGAGAGGAGCCGGAGGGCGTGCATATCCTGTTGATGCACGGATTCATGGGCCTGTTCAGCTTCACCAGTTTTCTCATCCGACTCCCCAGCGCCTGGACTGTCTCGGCCCTGCACCGGGGAAGCCATGCCAAAACCCTCCCGGACGATGAGATCTTTCCACACTACGCCAGGGTGTTGCGCAAGGCGGTTCTGAAGATCTGGCGCCAGGGACGACCGGTCCCCATAGCCGGGCACTCAATAGCGGGAGTGATCTCGGATCATCTGCTGTTATCCATTGCCGGAACCGGAGATG
This sequence comes from Halieaceae bacterium, assembly GCA_024640505.1. Taxonomy (GTDB): domain Bacteria; phylum Pseudomonadota; class Gammaproteobacteria; order Pseudomonadales; family Halieaceae; genus JARRPM01. The sequence goes on along the minus strand of JAHEEV010000002.1, from coordinate 92,840 downwards.
ACCCCATCCCAGCGTACAGTCAGCTGAGTGTGGAGAATCGGCAACTGGTGGATGCCCTGCGCACCAGCGGCATCATTCACCTGGCGACCTGGGCACCTACCGACGGGCCCCATACGGGCGAAAACATCCAGAATCTCATAGCCCACTACCGCAAGAACACTGAACTGGATTACACCGGATTCGAACGCGTCTACACGTCGGGTCCCGAAGGATTGCAACCCGGGGAAGAGGCCGCGGTCAGCGAGGAGGACCGGTTACCGGGGCTGGGGAAATTCCTTGAAACACCCGCCGCCAGACCGGTTATCAACGGCCTGAACGTGCTGATGCGCGCGCTGCTCAACAACCGCACTGTGCAGCAGCGTATGCTGAACACCGACAGTCCCTACGTATTGCGCCTGGTGGGGAACCGACTGCTGAAAACCGCCTCCTTCTACGGCCTGTGCAAAGAAGTGAACGCTGCCCTGCACGATCCTCCCGAATACCAGCGACGCCACCTGCGGGCACTGGACATCATTCTGGCCTACGACATCCCCTTCCTCAGCATCGTGCACCAGGATGACTTCCTGGTCTCTGCCCAACGCCACCGGGAGGAGCACCAGTACCTGGTCGCCAGCCGCAAGAAGAAAGAGGGCGTAAAACGCGAGCAGGACCTGCAGATTCCCGCCCGCTACGTCATGCTACGACGGGAGCAGGAAAACCTGCCCGTGGACCCTCTCAACCCGCACCTGATGATCATGGCGACATCCACGGAGGGCAACACCATGGCGCGGCAGATCACCGCAGAAATGACGCGCTTCGTCCACGAAAATGTCGCACGCGCCATGGCGGCGCGCCAGATCAAGCCCCTGGACAGCGTCCGTGCCTGGATGCGTACCGGCCCCGCCGGCAAGCGCAAAAATAGAGTGGCATAAGCCCCACCGCCAGCCTATCATTGCGCACCTGAATCAAGCATCCCGCAGGAGGGCGTTAATGAAAACCCTATACTACAAATTCATGGCCTTTGTCGTTACCTGGCTGCTGAGGTTACTGCCGCGCAACGCGCCGATGGTTTACAAGGGTGCCGGCTCCTCCCTGGTGCTGGCCGAGCAGGTCTCCCTTCTCGGGTTCACCAAAGTGCTGATCGTTACCGACGAGTTCCTGGGTGGCTCCGGTATTCTCGACGGCGTCAAGGCCAAATTGACCGAAACAGGCGTGGAATTCGCCATCTTCGATGGCGTGCTGCCCGACCCGGCCTTCGATCAGGTGCAGAATGGCGAGGCTGTGCTGCGCACCGAAAAATGTGAGGCCGTCATCGCCGTTGGCGGCGGCTCGGTGCTGGATGCCGCCAAGATGATCGCCATGCTGCACCAGAACCCGGGGACCCTGGATGACTTCGACGGCATCCAGAAAGCCAAGAGACCCGGGCTTCCGCTGTTCGCCATACCCACCACCGCAGGCACCGGTTCGGAGATTACCCTGGCTGCGATCATCACCGACCCCGTCGCCCACCGGAAGGTTCCTGTGGTCGACAGCAAGATGATTCCCGGCTACGTGGCTCTCGATCCAGAGATCATGAAAGGGATGCCCCCGGGAATCACCGCCGCCACCGGCATGGACGCCCTCACCCACGCGGTGGAGTCCTACCTGAGCCGGGCGTCGACGGAATCCACAGAGGTACAGGCCAGGGCAGCCATCCGCCTGATCTTCAAATACCTGGTAAGGGCATTCAAGGATGGCAACGACATGGAAGCGCGGGACGGCATGGCGATGGCCTCTTTCTACGCCGGCGCAGCATTCGGCAGGACATCCGTGGGCTATGTTCACGGAATCGCTCACCAGCTGGGTCGGGTCTGCGGCACACCGCACGGTAATGCCAATGCCATGGTCCTGCCGGAAGTCCTCGCTGCCTATGGCGACTGCGTACACGTGCGCCTGGCAGACCTGGCCCGGCTGGTCGGACTGGGCAAGGCGGGAGACAGCGCCTCGGAGTTGTCCCGGCTTTTCATCCAGGCGATCACCGACATGCGGCTCGACATGGAATTGCCGCTCAAACCCAAGGACCTGAAAGCCCAGGACATCCCGGACATCATCGACGAGGCGATCACTGAAGCGGGCGGACTCTACCCGGTGCCACGCTACATGACAGAAGATGAAATCCGCAGGATCGTCTACGGACTGTTGCCTGCCTGATGGGCGGCTGCCGGGCGCAGTGCTTGCGCGACAGCCGTCGTTCAGCTACTTTTGACCACGCTTTAATAACAACCCCGGAGACGCCTGCATGGCCACTCACTTCACGCTCGTCGGTTTCCTCGGTCGCTGGTTGTTTGCCGCGGCGCTGGTATTCGGCACCTACAACCCCACCGAATACTCCTACGCCCGCTGGGTTCTTGCCGAGGGAACCGAGTTCGGGCCAATACCCGCACTGGTGGGCATAGCCCTGCTGATTGCCTGGATCGTCTTCCTGCGCGCCACCTTCATGTCGCTGGGCTGGCTGGGAATTGCGCTCGGTGCCGCCCTGTTCGGCTGCCTCATCTGGTTGTTCGTCGACCTCGGCTGGCTCAGCATGGAGTCCCAGAGCGCCATGACCTGGGTCGTACTGGTGGTGCTGTCACTGATTCTGGCGGCGGGCATGTCCTGGTCGCACATCCGACGGCGACTGACCGGCCAGGTGGACGTGGACGAACTGGAGGACTGATTCGGGGCCGGGCCAGATGGTCAGCCGTAAAAACCGGCGAAAGTATCGATAAACTCCGCCAGCATATCAGCCGGCAGGTCATTGACCCCCGCAGCGGCAGAGCGACCGCCGCCTGTGGGGAACTTCATGCACAACTCGTCTGCGCCGGTCTTGTTCTCGAGGGGGGCCCGCACGCTCACCAGGTAATTGCCATTGGCCTTGGCGGTGATCACCGCATGTCCGCGGGCGGGGTGGCGGTTGGCCAGGTCATTGCTGTAGACGCCACTGACCCGCCGCGCCCAGGCTTCATCCGGTAGCAGGAAAGCCGCCACCGCACCGTCCTCATATTCCGGCACCAACGCGGCAGCCGCAGCCATGTCCTGGCGATAGCCGTGCTCCAGCTTCTGGAAATGAACCTGCCCGTCGCTCATGAAATCCAGGGGGCTGGCGTAGCAACTGACCAGTCGATAAAGCTCTGCCGGATCGAAATGCAGGTCCTCCAGGCTGGGGCCATAGCCGTTGTAGTTGATGTACACGCCCAGGTTCTCCAGATGCTGCAGGGTAGCCTCACTCAGGCCCAGCGGCCGGGCCAGTCGCTGTGCGCTCTCCTTGAGGTTGTCCCCGAAGGTACCGACGATTGCCCACTCCAGGCAGGCGCCGTCCAGGTATCCGTTAACCAACAGGCTGGTGCAGACATCCGGCGCGGTATTGATTCGCGTCTGCAGGTTTCCGTGGGCGGGAATCTCGCCGGCGAAATGATGATCGCAGTAAAAGACCTCTGCGCCGGCTTCAAGCACGCGTTCCAATCCCGCCCGGTTCTTGTCCAGCGACACGTCCAGCACCGTCACCAGCGAGCCCGCAGATGCATCGACCCTCTCCAGCAAGTTGATGTCCCGCTTCACACCGGTGATGAGTGTGGCTTCGCGAGGTTCGGCCTGGCGCAGTTGAGTCAGGGCGCAGATGCCGTCGGCATCGCCGTTGAAAACATCAAAATGTGTCATGCTCGTAGTGTCCTGTCACCTGGAACCAGCCACAGTCGATGGGTATCCGGAAACATCAGGTTTTATCGGGGAAAAGTTCCTTGATATTGGAAACGGCCGCAGAACTGGCGGCCAGGGCCTTGGTGCCCTGCTTGCGCCACAGATGGTCGAAGCGGACCTCGTGACCGCCAAAGCCGCTCACCGCCTCGTTCAGCACGGAGGTGATGCCGGTGCAATCGATTGCGTCACAGTAGTGCATCAATTCCATGAGCCTGGCATGCATCTGTTCATAGGGAAGGCACTCTTCCTCCGCTCGCATGATCATGGGGTGACCCGTGCCGGCCACATTGCTGCCCAGCAAAAGCTCCTCGTGCAGCTTTTCGCCCGGCCGCAGACCAATGAACTGGACGTCGATGTGCTCTCCCACATGGGTATCGTGGTCCATCTCGTACCCGCTCAGGCGTATCATGCGGCGGGCCAGATCGACGATGCGCACCGGCTCGCCCATATCCAGCACAAACACGTCGCCCCCGGTGCCCATGGCGCTGGCTTGCAACACCAGCTGCGCCGCCTCGGTTATGCTCATGAAATAGCGCGACACCTCGGGATGGGTGACGGTCACGGGACCGCCCGCCTCTATCTGCTCACGGAACAGCGGCACCACAGAGCCGGAAGATCCCAGGACATTACCGAAGCGCACCATACAGAACCGGGTACGGGGGCCGTTCTTCGCCAGGCCCTGCAGGATCATCTCGGCAAACCGTTTGGACGCGCCCATGATATTGGTAGGCCTGACTGCCTTGTCGGTAGACACCAGCACAAAGGTCTCCACCCCGGCCTTTCGCGCCGCCTCTGCGGCATACCAGGTGCCAAAAACATTGTTGGCCACACCCTCGGCGATGTTGTATTCGACAATGGGCACGTGCTTGTAGGCCGCGGCATGGTAGACCGTCTGCACATCGAAAGTGCGGTAAATGCTCTCGAGGCGCCGCTCGTCCTGTACCGACCCCAGCAGGGCCACCATATCGGCGTCAACGCCCGTCGTTTCTATCAGCTCGCGAAGCTCGCGCTCGATGTTGTAGAGGGCGTACTCGGAATTATCCAGCAGAACCAGCTCCCGCGGCCCGGACGTCAGTATCTGGCGACAGAGCTCCGAGCCAATGGAGCCTCCGGCTCCGGTCACCATCACCACCTTGCCGGTGATACATCGATCGATCAGCTCGGGATGGGGCGGCACCGGCTCACGTCCCAGCAGGTCGTCCAGGTCCACATCACGTATCTGGTTGACGCTGGCGCGACCGGCCACCAGTTCATTGATCTTTGGCACCGTCCGTACATAGACCGGCAGCCCCACCAGGGAGTTGATAATCTCCTTGCGCCTGTCCGGCGACGCCGACGGGATGGCAAGGAGCACCTGGGTGATATCGTGGGCCGCGATGAGGTGCTCCATATCTTCAGGGCGAGCGACCTGCAGGCCGTTGATGACGGATCGCTGCAGTCCGGGATTGTCGTCGACGAACGCAACGGCCCGGTACTGGTCACCGTGGTTCAACGCCGTCAACAGTTGCCTGCCGGACTCACCTGCGCCATAGATGAGCACATTCTCGCTCATCGATCGGAGCTTGGCCTGGTAGTAAGCGCGAACACTGAGTCGCGAGCCGCCGATTGCCAGCATGGCAAGCACCCAGTAGAAAAAGGGTGTGGAGCGCGGTACCTCCGCGCGGGTGAAGAAGACCACCGCACCGAGCACGAGAGTTGAATAGCTGACAGCCGTGATGATGGCCCAGATGGCCTGCTGTCCCATGAACCGAATCACCGCACGGTACAATCCCAGGCGCAGGAAGATGATAGCGCTGAAGAGCAGCGTGACTATACCCGCGCCGATCTCGATAGGGCCGAGGTGGAAATTCAGGTGACCGTATCGGAATGCCACGGCGGCATACATGGCCACCGACACGAATACCATATCGAGTAGCAGCAGGCAGGCCTGTTTGATATTACGGGGAAGATCTATCAGCTTTTCGAGGGCATCGCGCATGCCCCCGAGCGACCCGGAGACTAGACGCGACAAGATACCGCCAGAACGTTTCTGCAAGTCCACTCCCGACTGCCCATGGTCACTGCAAACCGCACAAATTGAACTTATTGTTATGGCGATCAGAACAGGCAAATACTACGCCAATCTTCGTATTTTCGCCATGCCTGCAAGCAGCGGAAGATATGCCAAAATTACCAATAAAAAACCGGGACCTGGCCAGATCTGGACAAACCAGGCCAGAGGAAAGAGCCACAACGCATTCAGCGCAACCAGGCCGAAGTCGACAGGCAGGTGGGATCCCCAATGCCGGCTCAGCCGCTGGTAGGCATGCAGGCGGTGAGCTTGGAGGAAGCGCTGACCGCTCAACATCCGCCATATCAGCGTCCAGGTGGCGTCGGTGAGAAAGGCCGCCAGCAGGATCAGCCAGCACAGGGGGTTCAGCTGGCCCTGTACACCACCCAGTAAGGCCAGTGCCGCCAGCAGAAAACCGGTGGGTATGCTCCCGGCATCACCCATGAATAACCGGGCAGGCGGCCAGTTCCATACCAGGAATCCGAGGTGGCTTGCCGCCAGCAGCAGACAGAAAAGAGAATACTCGGGCGATGCCCCGGAACCCCAGGAGAGCAACGCGGCACTGCCACAGGCAAGGATGCACTGGATGGCGGCAATACCATCGATTCCATCCATGAAGTTGTATAAATTGAGTGACCACAGCAGCACGACGGCAGCCACGACCCCGCCGACGACCAGCAGACCCCCGGACAACCAGGGAGACAGGAGATATCCGGCCATCGAGAGGGAAAGCAGGCTGTAGGTCGCCATGCGCACGCCCACCGACAGGCCTCTCAGGTCGTCGATGACACCCACCAGCATCAGCAGCAGAGCCGCCAGCATGATAACCCCATAGACCTCGGGCCAGGGCCCGTACCACACCTGACACAACAGCATTCCAAGGGCACAGGACAAAAGAAGGGGAACGCCGCCGCCATGGGGGGTAGGCCGCCGGTGCGAGCTGCGGTCATTGGGCCTGTCCAACAGCCGCAGGCGCCGGGCAACCTGCAAAAAGATGCCACAGAAAAAAGCCGAAAGCAGCAGGGTCAGGAGCAGCGGTATCATCATTCAGCCACTGTATGGTCTGCCCACGAGTGCTGCGGCGGCTTCCTCGACACGGCAGTGTGGGCGCCAGTCGGTAGCTGCCAGGAGTGCGGCATTGCTGTACAACTCCGTGCCAAATAGGCGCTCGTAGGTGGGCGTTGAATCCCGGGGCCGCAGCCGGTCCAGCAGGCTCGCCCCGAGACGCCAACCCCAGGCAGGTAGCCAGGCGCGCCCCCTCCCCTTGCCCAGCGCCTGTCGCAGGAGATCATAGAGTCCCTGGGTGGTATGGCGTTCTCCGTCACTGACAATCCAGGTATGCACACCCGCAGGGGGCGGATCGTGACAGATACCGGCAACCAGTTCGACCAGATCGAAGAGGCCGATCATCGAGCGCTCTCCCGACAGCGGAGGACGCGGTAATCCGCACCGCACTCCCCGCGCCAGCAACTGGAGATTACCGGCAGCACCCGGCCCATAAACCAGCGCCGGGCGCAGAATGACAACGGCCATCGGGCCAGCGGCAAACTCCCTGCGCAAATCGACTTCTGCCTCCCACTTGGAGCGGCCGTAGGGATCGCGCGCCGGTACCCTGTCCTCCTCCGCACGGACACGGGCATCGTTAGCGGGGCCCATCGCTTTCACGCTGCTGAGATAGATAAAACAACGCACACCGGCACGGGCTGCGGCGCGCGCCAGCCGCAGGGACGCGAGATGGTTGATCGCTTCGTACTCAGCAGGCAGGGCCTGCCGATGGGCGATGCCGGCCAGGTGGCAGACGGCATCGATCCCGACAAATAGCTCTTCCGGTACATCCGCTTCGGCCAGATTCAGGGCCTGTGTCGGTGTGCCATCGGGGAGCGGTGCACCGGATCGGCTCAAGGGAACCAGGTGGTCCCCTCGCTCCTTGAGGTGTTGGCAAAGCTGACGCCCGATAAATCCGGTCGCTCCAGTAACAAGGCACTTCACTCTATCGGGTCACTGTCATAAAAAAGGGGGCACACGCCCCCGTCATGATACGGATGCGCCTGCCTTATTCCAGTGTTATTAACGCCCGGTTTTTCTCCAGGGTTGATGGTCCGATACCCTTCACGTCGGCTAATTCCTCTACCGACTTGAAAGGTCCATAGGCTTCACGATAGCGCACGATCTCCTCTGCCCGGGATGCTCCGACGCCGTTGAGTGCGGCGGCCAGCGAGGCCGCATCCGCTTTGTTGATGTTGACCATCTGCACGACCGGCACCGGCTCCGCCTGTTGGGCGTGCACAGCGCCGGCACCGGCCAGAAGACCCGATGTTAGCAATGTCATGGCCGCCAGGAGAGCCGCGCGGCCCCATCCCGACAATGTAAGTTTTACCCCGGCCGCAGTTGCGACGGGGCCCCGGTTTTGCATGAATAGTGTTGTCGTCATGATGTCATCTCCATATGTCAGACTGCTTCCTTGCAGGCATCCGCACCAGAGACAAGTCTATCAGCGATCCGGAAGGGCGCGGGGCGAGCGCCCGCATTTGAAGTTAATTGGACAGTTCAGCATGAACGCGCTGCAGTGCGGCCAGTGGCTCCGCCGCGCCGGTCACGGATCGCCCCACGACCAGGTAATCCGCACCGCGGGCGATGGCGTCCGCAGGCGTCACGACTCGACGCTGGTCGCCGGCATCGTCTCCCGCGAGGCGAATGCCGGGGGTCACAAGGCAGAAATCCGATCCTCGGGCCGCCCGCAGTTGCGGCGCCTCCAGGGCGGAGCACACTACCCCGTCGAGGCCGCAGTCCGCCGCCAGCGCCGCGAGGCGCAATACCCGCTGTGCGGCAGATTCCGTGTACCCCAGCTCGGCCAGGTCCTGGTCTGACATGCTGGTCAATACGGTAACGCCTATCAGCAGCGGTTTTTGCTCCATGCCGGCCAGGACTTCAGCGGCCGCCTCCATCATCCTGCGCCCACCCGACGCATGGACATTGACCATCCAGACCCCCAACTCCGCCGCAGCGCGCACGGCACCCGCCACCGTGTTGGGAATATCGTGAAACTTCAGGTCCAGGAAGATTTCGTATCCCTGGTTCTGCAGGGTCTCCACCAGACCGGGGCCGCAACGGGTAAACAGCTCCTTGCCTACCTTGAGCCGGCACAGCTCCGGGGATAGCTGCGCGGCCAGATCGAGCGCGGGGGCCGCTGAAGGATAGTCGAGAGCGACCACAACCGGTGTATCCATTAGATCCTCTGTGTCTGCAACGCAGCCAAATTACTCTGCTGTAGGGCCGTGAGCGAGTTTGACGGTGCCCCAGTACTTGCACCCTGGACAGAGCCAGTGCAGATGCCGTCCCGAAAAACCGCAGTGAGTGCAGCGATAGGCCGGGCGCTCGGATATCAACCGGCTCACCAGGACCTGCAGAAGATCCAGGTCCTCCCGCGCCTTGCCCTCGGAAGACTGGAGATGCAGGCTGATCAACCGCGACAGCCCGCGCAGCGACGGACGCTCAGCCAGTTGCCCGGATAGAAATTCACCGGCAGTCTCACTGCCCTCGGTTTCCAGGAGGTACTCTGCCCGGGCCAGCACCAGCGACGCCGTGGGAGCGCGCTCGAGACTCGCTTCGAAGTAGTCCCGGAAGCCCCGCTCATCCCCCAACTCACCATGACACTTGCGCAGGAGAGCGATCGTTTCGGGCAGGAAATCGGGATCCTGCCGCCCCACCGCGCGCAACGCCTTGATGGCTTTCCGGTAGTGCCCGCTGTCAGCTTCCAGCTCACCCAGCATAAGCGATGCGCGAACGCACTGGTCGTCCTGCGCCAGAGCCTCCCGCAGCAGCGCCCGGGCCTGGTGGCGTTCCCCCGCCCTGGATTTCTCCGCGGCCAGTTCGCAACAGTAGTGGGAAATCATAATCCCCACGTCCTGTCCCCGTTCCACCGTTTTGTCCTCGGGTGAGGCGCCTCCCGCGGCCTGCAGGGGCAGCAGCCCCCGGGCGACTTCGATGGCCCGGGGCCAGTCGCGCTCACTCTGGTAAATCTCCAGCAGATGACGCTGACTGACGCGGCGCTGCTGGGGGGACTCTCCTACCAGGTCCAGCAGCAACGCTTCGGCCCGGTCCAGTAATCCCGCGCTGATGTAGTCCCGGGCCAGTTCGAGGTATGCCAGGTGAAGTTGTGGTGAGGGAAGGCCGGGGCGGGTCAGCAGGTTCTGGTGAACACGCGTGGCGCCGTCCACCTCCCCTTTCCTGCGCAGAAGATTGCCCAACTCTACGTGCGTCTCGAAGGTCTCACTATTCACTTCCAGCGCGCCAATAAAGGAATCTATTGCGCCACCGGCATGATCCTCCAGTCGGACCCTGAACTCCCTGCGAGTCTGACCGGGTAACTCGAACCCCGCAGCGGGCCTCGCGGAACTCCTTCTACCCAGGTACCAGCCCGTGGCGATCGCGACAAACAGCAGGGTAAAGATCAGGAGGTCATTCACCCGCGACCGGCTCCGCGGTGTGCAGCTTTTCGATTTCCCCCCGGGCCTTCGTCAGCTGCCGCCGGGTGGAACCGAGGGCAACCCGCTGGCGCACCATGAAGAACGAAGAGATCAGCAGACCCAGCAGGCCCCCGATGGCCAGCGCCATCAGCAACCAGAGGGCGAGGCTGCGTGGCTCAAACTGGTACACCAGTACATCGAGGGGTACCGCCACCTCATTCTGCAGCGCAAACAGGACGCCTACGCCGATCATGGCAACCACAAACAGAATTGTCAGGAAATTGCGGAGAAATTTCATAGGATCATCCGGTGGTAGTTGATTTCTGCGCCTGGCCGGGGACCTTCATCGGCAACGCCCGGCATTGCCGGGGACCCGAAAGGCGGCATGATCCGTGAATCATACCGCCTGTAAAATCAAGGGCAAGATCTGTCCGAAAAAGCACGGCAGGGGCCCTGCCCGATCGCATGGGTAAGCGTCACAACCCCATCTGCAGTCCGAGATTCACACGCTCGCGCAACTCCTTGCCGGGCTTGAAGTGTGGAACGTACTTGCCGGTCAGCTCAACGGCGTCCCCGGTCTTGGGGTTCCTTCCGCGACGCGGCTCCCGATAGTGCAGCGAAAAGCTGCCGAAGCCCCGGATTTCGATGCGTTCGCCTCCGGCCAGGGACTGGGACATGTGCTCCAGTATGGTCTTTACCGCCAGTTCCACGTCTTTGGACGACAACTGTGCCTGCTTGGCCGCGATGGCTTCGATGAGTTCACTTTTGGTCATTGCGCCTCCCTGCTACAGAGGTATTCTTATCTTGCGTATTCGCAAACTTGACCTATTGTGTACCGACCGGGTGAATTACGCAACTCCTTATTTTTTAACGAAAAAGTACCCTGGTTATTGGGGCTCTTAGGGCCCTGCATCCCTTGGTAGAGGCTAGCACGCGTTGCACTTTGCGTGGTTTGAGCTCGTCCAACCGCAGGAAATGCCCGGGGCAGGGTTCCCGGGGACGCAAAAGCGCCGTCCATGGCAGCTCGGCCTAGGCCATCCGTGGCCTCGGACGCCCCGGAAACCCTGCCCCGGGCATTCCCCGCTCCCCCGGCTCGAAGCATTAGCTCTCTCGTCGCATGCCTATAGGCGCATTCTCTCGTTCAGGACAAGCGCCAGCGATCCGGTTGCAGTCGGAAAAGTCAGATCAGCCAACAAAAAAGGGCCCGCCGAAGCGAGCCCTTTATAGAGGGGACCGGAGCCCCGGGTGTGGCTGTATTACTTGTCGCCCATCTGCGCCTTGATCAGGTCGCCGATGGTGCCCGGGGAGGCAGTTTCAGTTTCCTGCTCCTTGAGGGATTTCACAGCTTCCTGCTCGTCGTCGTAGTCCTTGGCCTTGATGGACAGGGCCAGGCTGCGGTTCTTGCGATCCACCGAGATGATCTTGGCTTCTACCGAATCACCGACCTTGAAGGAGTTACGCGCGTCCTCGACGCGTTCCCTGCTGATATCCGAGGCTTTGAGGACACCCTCCACCTCGTCTGCCAGCTTGATGACAACGGACTTGGCATCCACTTCCGTGACTTCACCGGTTACGATGGAACCGCGGTCGTTGGCGGACACGTAGTTACCGAAAGGATCGTCTTCCAGCTGCTTGACGCCCAGGGAAATGCGCTCACGCTCCGGGTCGATGGACAGGATGACGGTTTCGATCTCGTCACCCTTCTTGTAGTTGCGCACCGCTTCTTCGCCCGTTTCATTCCAGCTGATGTCGGACAGGTGCACCAGACCATCGATGTTGCCTTCCAGACCGATGAAGATACCGAAGTCCGTGATGGACTTGATGCTGCCGGAGATCTTGTCGCCCTTGCTGTACTGTGACGCAAACGCATCCCAGGGATTCTGCTGGCACTGCTTGATACCCAGGGAGATGCGGCGACGCTCTTCGTCGATATCCAGCACCATCACCTCTACTTCGTCGCCCAGCTGGACGATCTTGGAGGGATGCACGTTCTTGTTGGTCCAGTCCATCTCGGAGACGTGTACCAGGCCTTCCACGCCCTCTTCCAGCTCGGCAAAGCAGCCGTAGTCGGTGAGGTTGGTGATGCGCGCCTTGACGCGGCTGCCTTCGGGGTAGCGACCGGTAATCTCCACCCAGGGATCTTCGCCCAGTTGCTTGAGACCGAGCGATACGCGGTTGCGCTCGCGGTCGAACTTGAGGATCTTGACGTCGATCTCCTGACCGACCTCGACGATCTCCGAGGGGTGCTTGATGCGCTTCCAGGCCATGTCGGTAATGTGCAGCAGTCCGTCCACGCCACCCAGGTCGACGAAGGCGCCATAGTCGGTCAGGTTCTTCACGATACCCTTGACGGACATGCCTTCCTGCAGGGATTCCAGCAGCGCTTCGCGCTCTTCGCTGTTGGCCGCCTCCATGACAGCACGGCGGGAAACCACGACATTGTTGCGCTTCTGGTCCAGCTTGATGACCTTGAATTCCAGTTCCTTGCCTTCCAGGTGCGTGGTCTCGCGCACGGGTCGCACGTCCACCAGGGAGCCCGGCAGGAATGCACGGATGGTATTGATATCCACGGTAAAGCCACCCTTGACCTTGCCGTTGATGACACCCTTGACCACTTCGTCGGCTTCGTGGGCCGCTTCCAGCTCTTTCCAGGCCTCTGACCGCTTGGCCTTCTCGCGGGAGAGCTTGGTTTCGCCGAAACCGTCTTCCACGGTCTCCAGCGCGACCTGCACTTCATCACCGATATTGAGCGTGCATTCGCCGCTGGCATCGGTGAACTGGGCACGAGGGATGACACCTTCGGACTTGAGGCCCGCGTGTACAGTGACCCACTCGTTATCGATGTCGATCACCACGCCGGTCACGATGGCTCCGGGCTGCATATCGACGGTTTTCAGACTTTCTTCAAAGAGTTCAGCGAAGGATTCGCTCATTACACATTACCTGTTAAAAATGATCGCGGCGGTTTTCCGCCTCTACCGTGCCTCCAGCCGGCCCGGGTCATGTTCAGAGATATCGCCGCACCGACCCTGACTGGATTCAGCCGTTTCAGCGATATTCGGTGCCTTTTCAAGGAAGATTGCCGTTTTTTGCGGTTAAATCAGTCCTTTTTGCTTCACCTCCAACAGCACCTGCTCGAAGACATCCGGTATGGGCATGGCACTGCTGTCGATGACGATGGCATCTTCTGCGGGTACCAGGGGTGACACCGCGCGCTTGCTGTCGCGCTCGTCCCGTTCCTGTATATCCTCCAGAAGGCGCGGGAGACTAACACTTTCTCCCTTTGCTATCAACTGCTTATACCGCCGCTCGGCCCGTTCACGGGCACTGGCGGTAAGGAAGAATTTGAGGGGGGCGTCGGGAAATACCACGGTCCCCATATCGCGTCCGTCGGCGACCAGACCGGGGGGCCGGCAGAACTCCCGCTGGCGCGCCAGCAGCGCATCACGCACTGAGGGAATTGCGGCAACGGTGGAGGCACCGCGACCCCCTTCCTCCGTCCGGATAGCTCTGCTGACATCCCTGCCTTTATAAGCCACCAGAATTTCCCCGCCCGCACCTGTTGTGAAACTGACATCCAGGTGCCTGGCTACTTCGGTCACCGCGGGATGGTCGTCCCAGCTGACCCCCTCGATCAGGCACGCCTGGCCGGTGACCCGGTAGAGCGCGCCACTGTCCAGCAGGTGCCAGCCCAGATGCTCTGCCAGCATGTGGCTGATGGTGCCCTTGCCTGCACCGGAGGGCCCGTCGACTGTGATAACCGGCACGCCGCCCATCAATCCGCGAGGGTTGAGATCTGCAGGCCCAGGCCCCGCGCCATTGCGTCGAAACCCGGGAAGGAGGTAGCCACGTGATCGCAATCCAGAATCCGGATCTCGCCCTCCGCTCTCAGTGCGGCGATGGCGAACGACATGGCGATGCGGTGGTCATGATGGGTAAGGATCACCCCGCCTCCCGGGGTTCCGCCCTCGATGACGATACCGTCATCCAGTACCTCATTGGCGATGCCCAGGGTGGTGAGGCCCTCCGCCATGGCGGCGATGCGGTCGCTCTCCTTGACCCGCAACTCCTCCGCACCATGCAGTACCGTGCGCCCCTCGGCGCAGGCCGCGGCGATAAACAGGGCCGGGAATTCGTCGATGGCCAGGGGCACCTGGTCCGCGGGTATCTCGATACCGCGCAGGGGTGCGTGGCGAACGCGAATATCGGCTACCGGCTCACCCCCGACCACGCGCTCGTTCTTCAGGGTGATGTCAGCGCCCATCAGCTCAAGGATCCTGAGCACCCCGGTTCGGGTAGGGTTGACTCCCACGTGAGTGAGCAGCAGGTCGGATCCCGGAGCGATACTCGCCGCCACCAGGAAAAAAGCCGCCGAGGATATATCCGCCGGCACATCGATATCGGTGGCGCGCAGACGGCCGCCACCTTCCAGGGCGATCACTCCCTGTTCGCTGGACACCGGGTACCCGAAGCCGCGCAGCATGCGCTCGGTGTGGTCTCGGGTCGGCGCGGGCTCGGTCACGGAAGTGCGACCGCGGGCGTACAGTCCCGCCAGCAACACGCAGGACTTCACCTGGGCACTGGCCATGGGCAGGTCGTAATGGATGCCCTGTAACGACTGTCCCCCGGTGATTTTCAATGGCGGCCGCCCGCCCTCGACACCCTCGATCCTGGCACCCATCATCGTGAGGGGGTCGATCACCCGCCCCATGGGTCGCCCGCAGAGTGACCGGTCCCCGGTCAACTCGCAGGCGAAGGACTGCCCCGCCAGCAGGCCCGACAGTAGCCGGATGCTGGTGCCCGAATTACCCAGGTCCAGGGCCTCCTGTGGCGCCCGCAACCCATGCAGGCCCACACCGTGCAGGGTGACTTCCCCGTCCTCGGGACCCTCGATGTCGACACCCATGGCGCGAAATGCCGCCACGGTGGCCAGGGCATCCTCCCCCTCGAGAAATCCGCTCACCCGGGTGGTACCCTCTGCCAGGGCGCCCAGCATGATGGCGCGGTGGGAGATGGATTTGTCACCGGGCACCCTCGCCTCCCCCGTGATCGCGCCTCCCGGCATTAACTTGAATTCCATGGCGACTCCATCAGGGCGATGACTGCCCGCGCTCGGCGAGCATGGCGGCGAACTCGTCGCGGGCCCGCTTGGCACGGGAAAACGTCTCCAGTATTCGCTGAGCGTCCTCCTGCTCGACGGCCCCACGCAGATCCGAGAGGTGTTCGGTGAAACTGTCCATGACGGTCAGCAGGGCATTTTTGTTGGCGATGGCGATATCCCGCCACATAACCGGATCCGAGGAAGCGATCCGCGTAAAGTCGCGAAACCCCCCCGCTGCAAAACGGAAAATATCCTCACTGGCATCCGCGCTGGCCAGCGCATCCACGAGGGCATAGGCCAGGACATGCGGCAGATGACTGGTAGCGGCCAGGACCGCATCGTGCTCCTCCACCGCCATGTCGACCACGTCGGCGCCGGTACTCGCCCACATGGCGCGAACCAGGGCCACGGCCTCGGGATCATTGCCCGCGACCGGCGTCAGGATCACCCGGTGATTGACAAAGAGCCCGGCACTGGAGGCGTCGACGCCGCTGCGCTCGGAGCCCGCTATCGGATGTCCCAGCACGAGGTTTGGCGGCATCTCGCCCTGCAGAGCGTCCTTGGCTGCCGCCAGCAAATTGCCCTTCACACTGGCCACATCGGTCAGCACGGGAGGCGACTCGCGCCCATCACACCGGCGCAGGATGTCCGCCAACATGTCGGCCGCCACCAGGGTCGGGGCACACAGCACCACAATATCGGCACGCGCGAGGACCTCGTCCAGGTCGAGGGTGAACTCATCGATGACCCCCAGCTCGACACCGCGGCGCAGGGACGGCTCCCGGTGGCCATAGCCGATGAAGTGCCTGCTGAATCCACTCTGGCGCAGCGCGCGGGCCAGTGACCCCCCGATCAGGCCCAGGCCGAGAATGGCCACGGTATCCCCCGACAGGGCCATCGCTACAGAACCGCCTGGGGGTAGGAACCCAGAGGCTTGAGCAGAATCGACTGCTCTTCGAGCTGGGAGAGAATAGCGGCGATATTCTCATCCTGCAGGTGTCCCTCGAATTCGATGAAGAACACGTAGGCCCACTTTTCCGTGCGCGATGGCCGGGTGTCTATGCGGGTCAGACTGATTCCGCCGCGCCGGAAAGGCTCGAGCAGGTCGAACAATGCCCCGGGGCGGTTGCGGCTGGACACGATAATCGAGGTCTTGTCGCGCCCGCTGGGCGGGACCTCCTCGCGGCCGATGATCAGAAACCGGGTGGTATTGTCAGCGTAGTCCTCGATGTGCTCCGCCAGCTTCACCAGATGATAGAGCTCCGCCGCCATGTCACCGGCGACAGCCGCCACACCCGGGATTTCCGCGGCCATCCGGGCCGCCTCGCCGTTGCTGCTGACCGCTTCCCGCTCGATGTCCGGCCAGTTCCGGTCAAGCCAGTTGCGGCACTGGGCCAGGGCCTGCTGGTGCGCGCAGATGCGGGTAATGTCGCCGGCGCCGGTGCGCTCCGATACCAGCAGATGGTGAGCGATACGCAATTCCACCTCGCCGGAAATCTTAAGGGGGGAATCCATGAAGTTGTCCAGGGTGTGACTGACCATCCCCTCGGTGGAATTCTCCACGGGCACCACCCCGTAGTTGCACTCCCCCGACTCCACCTGGCTGAAAACCGAGTCGATCGTCCCCTGGGGTATGCACAGGGCAGCGTGACCGAAGTGCTTGATCGCCGCTGCCTGGGTAAAGGTGCCCTCAGGCCCCAGGTAGGCCACCTGTAACGGCTTCTCCAGCGCCAGGCAGGCGGACATGATCTCACGGAAGATGTGGGCTACCGAGTCCCCGTCCAGGGGCCCCTGGTCGCGTTCAATGATGCGCTGCAGAACCTGCGCTTCCCTCTCCGGGCGGTAATAAACCACCTCCGCCTCTTCACCGCGCTCCCGGGCCGCCAGGATGTCCCGTAACTTGATTTCGGCTACCCGCTGGGCACACCTGGCCCGCCGGCTGATCAGCGCCTGGATGTCACGGTCGATGGCATCGATGTCCGCCCTGACCTGATCGAGATCTCTGTCATCCGCCATGAGCTGTGCGGGTCCCTATCCGTTGCGTTGCTCGAAATCCTGCATGAAAGTGATCAGGGCGTCCACCGCCGCCTCACTCACCGCATTGTAGATGCTTGCGCGCATCCCGCCCACAGAGCGATGCCCCTTCAGGTTCAGCAACCCGGCCTCCTCCGACTGTTGCAGGAACAGCTTGTCCAGGGCGTCGTCAGCCAGTGTGAACGGCACATTCATCAGCGACCGGCTGGCAAGTTCCACGGGATTGGCGTAGAAGTCACTGCCGTCAATCGCCCCATAGAGCTTTTCCGCCTTGCGCCGGTTCACCACTTCCATGGCGTCCAGCCCACCCAGGGCCTCGAGCCAGTCAAACACCAGGCCCGCCAGGTACAGCGCGAAGGTCGGCGGCGTGTTGTACATGGAGTCGTTGTCATCCGCCACCTGCCAGTTGAGCATGGCCGGGCACCTGGGATCGGCGCGGCCCAGCAGGTCCCGGCGCACGATCACCAGCGTCAGCCCCGCAGGCCCGATATTCTTCTGTGCGCCGGCATAGATTACCCCGAATTCACTCACCTCGATCGGCCGGGAGAGAAGGGTCGACGACATGTCCGCGACCAGCGGCACACCGGCCTGGGGCGTCCAGAAGAACTCCACCCCGCCAATGGTCTCGTTGGGGGTATAGTGCAGATAGGCTGCGTCCGCATCAAGCTGCCAGCTGTCCCGGGGCGGAATCGTGGAAAAGTTGGTGTCCTCGGAGGTGGCCACGACGTTCACCTGACCGTACCGCTTCCCCTCCGCGATGGCTTTTTTCGACCACTGCCCGGTGTTGACATAATCCGCCCCGGCCCGGTCTCCCAGCAGGTTCAGGGGAACCGCTGCAAACTGGGTACTGGCACCCCCCTGCAGGAACAGCACCGCATAATCGTCAGACACATTCAGCAGCCTGCGCAGGGTGTGTTCGGCGCGCTCGGCCACGCCCACCACTTCCGGGCTGCGGTGGCTCATCTCCATCAGCGACAGGCCCCGGCCGTGCCAGTCCAGCAGTTCGTCGCGGGCGGTTTCCAGGACGGGCTCCGGCAGTGCTGCCGGGCCTGCGCAAAAGTTGTAACAGCGGGTCATGTAGAGTAATCCCTTCAACTATGTTCAAAATATGCTTTAACCCGCGCTGCCCCGGTACGGGCACAGGCCCGCCATGGCGGGGTGAGTCGGGCTGAAGCGATCTTTCACCGGATCCCCGCGACGCGGGGATCATGACGTCCGGTAGATGCGGGACGTATCAGGCCTCGCTGTCCCCGCCGTCCTCGAATTCCGGATCTTCGGCCGGCTCGTCGATGCGCTCTACGCCCACCAGGTGTTCGCCCTCCTTGGTACGGATGACGCGCACACCCTGGGTGTTGCGGCCGAGAATCGACACCTCGTCCGCACGGGTGCGCACCAGGGTGCCCTGGTTGGAAATCAACATCAGCTCGTCGCCATCAAATACCTGCACCGCCCCTACCAGGCGGCCATTTCGCTCGCTGGTGGACATGGCAATCACGCCCTTGGTGCCCCGGCCCTTGATGGGGAATTCGGCCAGTTCCGTGCGCTTGCCGTAGCCATTCTCGCTGACCGTCAGCACCCTGCCCCCGTCCCGGGGGATGATCAGAGAAATCATCTGGTGCCCGGCACCCAGCTTGATGCCTCGCACACCGCGGGCAGTGCGCCCCATGGCCCGCACGTCGCCCTCCTTGAAGCGAACCGCCTTGCCCTCGCTGCTGAGCAGCATGACATCGCAATCACCGTCGGTGATCGCCGTACCCACAAGTACATCACCCGCCTCCAGCTCGAGGGCCCGCAATCCCACACTGCGCTGGCGGGAAAAATCGACCAGGGCAGTCTTCTTGACCGTGCCGCTGGCGGTGGCCATGAAAATATAGTGGCCCTCGGTGTATTCATCCACGGGCAGGATGGAGGTCACCCGCTCGCCCTCTTCCAGCGGCAGCAGATTCACCATGGGTCGACCCCGTGAATTGCGGCCCGCCAGGGGTATCTGGTAGACCTTGAGCCAGTAGACCTTACCCTGGTTGGAAAAACAGAGGATGGTGGAGTGCGTGCTGGCAATCAGCAGGTGCTCGACGAAATCCTCGTCCTTGACGGCAGTGGCCGACTTGCCCATGCCGCCGCGCCGCTGTGCCTGGTAATCGGACAGCGGCTGGGTCTTGGCGTAACCCCCGTGAGAGATCGTCACCACCCGGTCTTCTTCGGTAATCAGGTCCTCCACGGTCAGGTCATGCTGTGAGGCGGTGATCTCCGTGAGACGCTCATCGCCGTACTCGCGCACGATCTCTTCGAGTTCCTCGCGGATCACGAGCTTCAGCCGGTCGGGGTCACCCAGAATTTCCAGGTAGTCGGCAATTTCCTTCAGCCTTTCCTGGTACTCGTTGAGCAACTTCTCGTGCTCGAGGCCGGTCAGGCGGTGCAGCCGCAGCTCCAGGATGGCCTGGGCCTGGGCCGGTGACAGGTGGTACAGGCCGTCGTGCAGGCCATACTGTGGCTCCAGTTCGTCCGGTCGGCAGGCGTCCGCGCCCGCCCGCTCCAGCATGCCGGTGACCTCGCCGGGGGCCCAGCCACGCGCCAGCAGCTTCTCGCGGGCCTCCGCCGCACTGGGGGAGGCCTTGATCAGCTCGATCACGGGGTCGATATTGGACAGGGCGATCGCGAGTCCTTCGAGGATGTGCCCGCGCTCGCGCGCCTTGCGCAACAGGTAAACCGTGCGCCGGGTGACCACCTCGCGGCGATGGCGGATGAAGGCTTCGAGGATTTCCTTGAGGTTCAGCACCTTCGGCTGCCCATCCACCAGGGCGACCATATTGATCCCGAAAACGGACTGCAACTGGGTCTGGGCATAGAGATTGTTGAGCACGACATCGCCCATTTCGCCACGACGCAACTCGATCACGATACGCAGGCCGTCCTTGTCGGATTCGTCCCGCAGTTCCGTGATGCCCTCTATCTTTTTCTCCTTGACCAGTTCGGCAATGCGCTCGATCAGGCGGGCCTTGTTCAGCTGGTAGGGGATCTCGTGGACAATGATCGTGTCCTTGCCCTTTTTCTCGTCGGTCAGCACTTCCGCACGGGCGCGCACGTAGATCCGGCCGCGCCCCGTACGGTAGGCCTGGATGATACCGGCGCGTCCGTTGATGATGGCGCCGGTGGGGAAATCAGGCCCCGGGATATGCTCCATCAACTCATCGACGGTCAGTGCAGGATTACCCATGAGGGCCAGGCAACCACTGACGACCTCGGTGAGATTATGAGGCGGGATGTTCGTCGCCATGCCCACGGCAATGCCGGAAGAGCCGTTGATCAGCAGATTCGGCACCCGGGTCGGCAGTACCGCGGGAATCCGCTCCGTCCCGTCGTAGTTGTCGACGAAGTCGACCGTCTCCTTGTCCAGATCTGCCAGCAGTTCGTGGGCGATCTTGCGCATGCGGATTTCGGTGTAACGCATGGCGGCGGCGTTGTCGCCGTCGATGGAACCGAAGTTGCCCTGCCCGTCTACCAGCATGTACCGCAGCGAGAAGGGCTGGGCCATGCGCACGATGGTGTCATAGACTGCGGAATCGCCGTGAGGGTGGTATTTACCGATCACGTCGCCCACCACCCGGGCGGATTTCTTGTAGGCCTTGTTCCAGTCGTTATTGAGTTCGTTCATGGCGAAGAGCACCCGCCGGTGCACGGGCTTGAGACCATCGCGCACGTCGGGCAGGGCCCTGCCGACGATCACGCTCATGGCGTAATCGAGATAGGATTGCCGCATCTCGTCTTCGATATTGACGGGAAGGATTTCTTTGGCTATTTCACCCATGAAAAACGGTTTCCTTGGCGGTTGGCGGACGGGCTGGAAGGTCCAGGCCGCGACTCCCCTTTGAGCCTCTTCTGGCGGGCCCTCCGGAGCCGGGCAGACGCGGTTTTACGCACCCGAACACAAACCGCCGATTATACGTAAGAAGCCGATTTGTCGCTATGTTTTTACGGAATTTCGCCGCCATTCGGGGCCACTTCTGACAATTCCGGTTATACTCCCCCGCTGACCCTGAATTCGCGGAGAAACGCCCCGCCCGGATGCCCTTCCGGTCAGTCCGGAGACACCGTCAGCAGCGGGAAAACCACGACCATGAGTGCGATTCCACAGACCGCCGACACACTGATCCATCCGGGTTGGATCGTTCCCGTGGTGCCGCGCGGTGCCGTGCTGGAAGGCTACAGTATCGCCCTGACCGGTGGCCGGATAAGCGCCCTCCTTCCCAGTGACCAGGCGCGGGCCATTGACGCCCACCGGGTCTTGGAATTGCCCGGACACGCACTGATGCCAGGACTGGTCAATGCCCACGGCCATGCTGCCATGGCGCTGCTGCGGGGCTACGCCGATGACCAGCCCCTGATGCCCTGGCTGGAGGATCATATCTGGCCTGCGGAGGCCGCCCACGTCAGCGCCGAATTCGTGCGCGACGGGGTGGAACTGGCGATTGCCGAGATGATCCGCTCGGGGACCACCACGTTCAGCGACATGTACTTCTTTCCGGACACCTGTGCCGAAACCGCAGAACGGCTGGGAATGCGCTGCCAGATCACCTTCCCGATACTGGATTTCCCCACCGCGTGGGCCCGGGACGCGGACGAGTACATCAGCAAGGGACTGGCACTGCGCGACGCCGTCAAGCACAGCGACCTGGTGACAGTGGGATTCGGTCCGCACGCACCCTACACGGTTTCCGAACCGAACCTGGTAAAAGTAGCCACCCTGGCCGCCGAGCTCGATACGCCCATCCAGATACACCTGCACGAAACCCGGGGTGAGGTGCTGCTGGCCGTGGAACAGAACGGAGAGCGTCCGCTGGACACCCTGAACCGGTTGGGACTGTTAGGTCCGCGCACCCAATGCGTACACATGACCGATCTCGGTGAACAGGACATCTCGCTGCTGGCACTGAGCGGCGCGCACGTGGTGCATTGCCCCCAGTCGAACATGAAGCTGGCTTCCGGCGCCTGCCCCGTGGCAAAACTGCTCGATCAAGGCGTGAACGTTGCCCTTGGCACCGACAGCGCCGCCAGCAATAACGATCTCAACCTGTTTGGCGAATTGCAGGCGGCAGCCCTGCTGGCCAAGCTGGCGGCGGAAGACGCCACCGCCCTTCCCGCCGCCGACGCGCTGGCCATGGCGACCATCAACGGCGCCCGGGCCCTGGGGCTGGACGACCAGATCGGCAGCCTGGAAGTGGGGAAGCAGGCGGACATCATTGCCATCGACCTGACCCAGCCGGAAACACAGCCGCACTACCACCCCCTGTCGCTGCTGGCCTACGCCTGCAATGGCAGCCAGGTCTCTCACTGCTGGATTGCCGGTGAGCTCCTGCTGGAAGAGCGCCGGCTCACCCGTATCGACCTGCCGGCCCTCAGCGCACGGGCGGCCCACTGGCGGCATCGCATAGACCCGAAAAAGAAGTGACGTTTTCAATGAATGTAGATCCACAGGAAATTGCCAAGTTTGAGGCCCTGGCCTCGCGCTGGTGGGACCGGAACAGTGAGTTCAAGCCCCTGCACGATATCAACCCCCTGCGCGCCAACTATATCGACGAGCATTCGCCGGTCAGCGGCAAACGCCTGGCCGACGTGGGGTGCGGTGGCGGCATCCTGGCAGAGAGCATGGCCCTGCGCGGGGCCACCGTGACGGGCATCGACATGGGTGAGGCCCCTCTCGCCGTGGCGCGTCTGCACCAGCAGGACTCCGGCGTGGCCGTGGACTACCGGCACAGTACCGCGGAGCAGCTCGCCGCGGAAATGCCTGAGCATTTCGACGTGGTCTGCTGCCTGGAAATGCTGGAGCACGTGCCCGACCCCGCCGCCGTCGTGGCCGCCTGCGCAGACCTCGCCCGGCCCGGTGGCAGCCTGTACTTCTCCACCATCAACCGCAATCCCAAGGCCTTCCTGTTCGCCGTGGTCGGCGCGGAACACATCCTCAAGCTGCTGCCTCCGGGCACCCACGAGTATGAGAAGTTCATCAAGCCCTCCGAGCTGGCGGGCTGGATTCGCGATGCCGGACTGCAGCTGGAAGGCATGGCCGGCATGCTCTACAACCCGCTGACCCGGCGTTACCGGCTCAGCGATACCGACGTCAGTGTGAACTACCTGGTCCGGGCGGGGAAACCCGCATGAGTTCCCGTCCACGTGAACTGAAAGCCGTTATTTTCGACCTGGACGGCACCCTGGTGGACACTGCTGATGAATTCGTGATTGTGGTCCAGGCGCTACGGGCCGAGCACGATCGCGAAGCCATGGATCCCGAGCGCATCCGTGCCTCCGTGTCCAACGGTGCCCGGGCCCTGGTCGCCCTGGCACTGGATATCGTTGAAGAAGAGCCTGTTTTTGAGGAAAAGCGACAACGCCTGCTCGAGCTCTACAGCGGCGTGCTGGGCAGCGTCGCGCGGCCCTACCCGGGTATCGAAGGGCTCATCGCCGAGCTGGAGGAGCGCGGTATCGGCTGGGGCATCAGCACCAACAAGCCCCGTGCCTACACGGAACCCCTGCTGCAACGGCTGGACATGCGACCCGGCCCCGGCAGTGTGGTCTGCCCGGACGATGTCAAAGAGCGCAAACCACACCCGGAATCCCTCTACCGCAACTGCAGCGAGCTTGGCTGCGGCCCGCACCAGGCCATCTACGTGGGCGACCACCTGCGCGACATCCAGGCAGGGCGACGGGCAGGCATGTACACTATTGCCGCTGCCTACGGCTACATCGAACCCGATGACGACCCGTTCAGCTGGGGCGCCAGTGCCCATGCGCGGCAGAGCACCGACTTACTGGAACTGATTCTGGGCTGACGACAGGATACGACTCATGGACATCTACATGGCACCGGCCAACTACCGCCCGGCCGCCCGTCTGCTGCAGGGCAGGACACTCATGGTCACCGGCGCCGGCGACGGCATCGGCCGCGTCGCCGCCCGGACCTACGCTGCCTGCGGCGCCACGGTAATTCTCCTGGGTCGCACCGGTAGCAAGCTGGAGTCAGTGTACGACGAGATCGAACAGGCGGGTGGGCCAAAGCCGGCCATTATCGAACTGGACCTGGCCGAGGCGACCGAGGAAAATTTCCTCAATCTGGCCGGCAGCCTGGCGCGCGAGTTCGATCACCTGGACGGGTTGCTGCACAGCGCCAGCGTGCTCGGCGAGCGGCGGCCGATTGAGAGCGCGACCTATGCCGCCTGGCAGGAGGTGATGCAGGTCAATGTGAACGCCCAGTTCCTCCTGACCCGCGCGCTGCTGCCGCTGCTGCAGGCGGCTCCCAACGCCTCGGTGATCTTCACCTCGTCGGGGGTGGGTCGCACCGGCAAGGCTTACTGGGGCGCCTACGCGGTGTCCAAGTTTGCCACGGAGGGCCTGGCACAGGTGCTGGCGGACGAACTGGAAAATACCTCCCGCGTACGCGTCAACAGCATCAATCCCGGTCCCACCAATACGGCCATGCGCCGGGCCGCCTACCCGGCGGAGACCCCCACCGACAACCCCGACCCGGTGGCCCTGATGCCCACCTATCTGTTCCTGATGGGGGATGACAGCCTGGGTATAACCGGGCGGGCCTTCAATGCCCAGTAGGCCTGCCGCCTAGGTGGGTGACGGGTCCTGCGGCGGCGTGGCTGGCGCCGCGTAAAAATCGCCGGGGGAGACCATTTTCGGAAGTTCGGGATCCTGCTCGTAATTGGGCGACATGATCTGCACGCCATATTCGTTGAATACATCCTGGATGTGCCCATGCAGGTCGGAGTAGAGCCGCGCCATGCGCCGGGCATCGCTGCAGTGGGCGTTGAGTTCGTAGATGACGGTGAAGTCTCCCAGGGAACGCTGCAGCACGAAGGGTGCGGGATCGCGCAGCAGGCCTTCAGTCCGTTCTGCCGCCATCAGCAGCATCGCTTCCACCTGCCGCCAGGGCGTGTCGTAGCCGATGCCCACTTCCGTGTGCAGGATCACACCCTCGTCGCGCTGGTAGGCGCTGTAATTCAGCACAGCGCTGGTCACCACGACGGAATTGGGGATATTCACCTCCTCGTTCTTGAGCGAACGCAGGCGCGTGTTCTGCGCGCGGATGTCGACCACTTCCCCCACGTGTTCCCCGATCCGCACCCTGTCCCCGACGCGATAGGCTGCACGATAGGTCAGGCTGTAGCCGGCCACCGTATTGGCGATGAAGGAGGTGGAGCCGATCGACAGCACTATGCCTATCAGGATCCCGAGTCCCTTGAAGGCCTCGGAATCCGAGCCGGGAATATAGGGGTAGGCGACGACCAGAGCGAAAGCGACGATGGCAACCCGCACGATACGGTAGGTGGGCATCGCCCACTCCCGCTCGAAGCTCTCCAGCCGGATCCAGCCGCGGTCCACCCGTAGGAAAAAAGTTCGCGTCGCGCCCAGGATAAATCGCACCACCAGCACCAGTATTACCAGGAAGGCTATATTGGGTACCGACTGCACGATCCCCGTGCCCATTTTTGCCAGAGGATCCATGACCAGCCGGAACACCCCGGCCGCAAAGGGACGGGTCCAGGGGTAGAGTCCCAGCGCGGTGTTCGCCCAGGCAAGAATGATCGCCACGATCAGGACCATCTTCAGGCCCCGGGCCAGGGCGCCGAACCAGCCCCACAGCTGTCCGCTGTGAATGATGCGATGGGAGGCCTGCTCAAGCCGCTCGATGTGGCGTTTGGCTCTCTGCTCGACCACCCTGCGGAACCACTTGTGCAGGGCGATGCAGGCCAGGATCAGCAGGGCCGCCAGCGCGGTGATACCCACCAGCACACCGGTTGACCGCAGCAGGCGTTCCGGGGTGCGCGCAACGCGGTAGTCGGTGATGGCGACTCTCAGGCGCAGCAGGCTGGCTTCCGCCAGAATGCCGAGGGGCACCGCCTCGAGCTCCGCGTCGATGGGTAAAAACGTGACGATGCTCGTGCCCCCGAATTCCAGGGAAATTCCCCCCGTTTCTGCCACCGCCACCAGGGTACCGTCGGACGGATCGATCTCCGGGTCTTCCGCTACGGCGATAAAACGTTGTTTGATCCGTTTCACACGGTAATGTGCCGGGATCGCCGAGAGGCCACGGACCTGAAACAAGATCTTGCCATCTATCACCACGGGTGCGACATTCAGACCATCCGTTAGCAGATTGGCAGAAGTTTCAGCATCAGGCTTCGCCGCGAAGGCGCTGGGGGTAAACAGGCCTGATGCCACAAGAACCAGGCACATCACGAGGAGGGGAGTAACCAGCCGTCTTTTCAACATTCCATCCAGGCCTCATTCAGATTCTTATTGTCCGGGGCCAGCTCGGCGGCAAAAGACCCGGGAGGGAAATATTTACCCCCGGGGCCGCCCCTTGTCCAGCCCCCGGGACCCGCTCAGCGCGTCGGCTTACCGCCCCGGCTGCCCTTGCGGGTCGTACGGCCGGCATTGCGCTTGCCGAACTGGCGTTCCATCGTCTGGCGCTCCCTGAACGTGCCGCGGCGCATGTCCTTTGGCGGCAGACCCGCCATGCGGTAGAGGCTTTTGACCTCCCGGACCTCAAGTTCCACCCACTGCCCCTGCTTGACCTTGGACGGGATGAATACCTCGCCATACCTGACCCGCTTGAGGCGGGAGACCGTCAGGCCCTGGGATTCCCACAGGCGGCGCACCTCCCGATTGCGGCCCTCCATGAGCACCACGTAATACCAGTGGTTGATTCCGTCGCCGCCGCCGTCCTGGATATCGGTGAAGCGGGCGATACCGTCCTCCAGCATCACGCCCTCCAGCATACGCTGCAATGCATCCGGATCGACCTCGCCCATGACCCTCACCATGTACTCGCGCTCGATATTGGCAGAGGGGTGCATCAGGGCATTGGCCAGCTCCCCGTCGGTCGTGAACAGCAACAGGCCCGACGTGTTGTAATCCAGGCGACCAATGGAAATCCAGCGGCCCGACTTCAGCTTGGGCAGGCGCTCGAAGACGGTGCGCCGACCCTGGGGATCCTTGCGGGAACAGACCTCTCCAGTGGGTTTGTGGTAGAGGATACAGCGGGTCTCGCCAGCCGGACTGCGGTCCAGCGGCTTGCCATCGAGAGCGATCCGGGCCTTGTCGTCGACCCGATCACCGAGGCTGGCGACCCTGCCATTGACGGACACCCTGCCCTGTTCGATCCAGCGTTCCATCTCCCGCCGGGAACCGAGGCCGGTGCGTGCCAGGACCTTCTGCAGTTTTTCACCGGGAATGGCAGCGGGCTTGCCCGGTTCTGCCGCGTCGGAACCGGCTGGATGCTTCTCGGACACGGAGTGTTTCTTCAGGCCTGGCTTTCGGGCTTCGCGGGTTCAGACACGTCCGCATCTCCCTCGCCGGGCACCGGCTCTTCCCCCAGGGGTTCTGACGCGCGCGCCCCGAGTTCATCCGCCGCTTCGGCAAGGCTGACCGCGGTATCGTCAGCGGGGGAGTGCTCGGTACCACCGACCACCGTCAGTCCGGGACCGCCGGGTTGCTGAGCGGGATCGTCGTCCCCGCCGGCGGGAGCGACAGGCTCGCTGAAACCCAGCTCGGCGTTCAGGGTTTCGAGGTCGCGAATCTCTGCCAGGGCAGGCAGCTGATCCAGGCTGGTCAGATTGAAATAATCGAGGAACTGCCGCGTGGTGGCGTACATGGCGGGCCGGCCGGGTACATCGCGGTGGCCGACGACACGAATCCATTCACGCTCGTGCAGGGTCTTGATGATGTTGGAACTGACGGCCACCCCGCGGATCTCCTCGATCTCTCCCCGGGTGATGGGTTGCCGGTAGGCGATCAGGGCCAGGGTTTCCAGCAGGGCTCGCGAGTATTTCTGGGGCCGCTCCTGCCACAGCCGGGCGATCCATGGACTGAGATTCTGACGCACCTGGAAGCGGAAACCACTGGCCACCTCCTGCAGCTCGAAACCGCGGTCCTCACAACGCTCCGCCACCTGCTCCAGCGCTTCGCGGATAGCGGCATTCTCGGGCCGCTCGTGCTCCTCGAACAGATCCGCTATCTGGGCCACGGTAAGCGCCTTGCCCGCGGCCAGCAGGGCGCCCTCGATGATCTGCACCAGTCCTGTCGCCGACATGCTATTCCGACCTCGCCTTGACATGGATGGGACCGAAGTTCTCGGTCTGTACGATTTCCACCAGTGATTCCTTGATCAGCTCCATGACGGCGAGAAAGGTGACCACCACGCCGAGCCGCCCCTCCCGGGAGGAGAACAGAGACACAAAGGGTACGAACTGCTGCCCGGATAATTTATCGAGCACCTCGGACATGCGCTCGCGAGTGGACAGGGCCTCGCGTTGAATGTGATGACTTTCGTACATATCAGCCCTGCGCAGCACCTCACCGAGGGCCAGCAACAACTCCCGCATATCCACATCCGGGTCAGGCCGTGAGCGGTTGATATCCGGGGGCTGGGCGCTGCCCACCCAGGTGTCCCGCTCCAGGCGCGGCATCTCTTCGATATCTTCCGCCGCCTTCTTGAATCGCTCGTACTCCTGCAGGCGCCTGATCAGCTGGGCCCGCGGATCCTCCTCGTCTTCCTCGACTTCCGATGAGCGCGGCAGCAGCATGCGCGACTTGATCTCTGCGAGCATGGCCGCCATCAGCAGGTATTCGGCGGCGAGCTCGAACTGCACCGCATCCATCAGCTCGACATAGTGCATATACTGTTCGGTGATCTGGGATACATCGATGTCGAGGATGTCGAGATTCTGGCGTTTGATCAGGTAAAGGAGCAGGTCCAGCGGCCCCTCGAAGGCCTCGAGAAAGACTTCCAGGGCATGGGGCGGAATATAGAGATCCTTCGGCAGCTCCGTCACCGCCTTGCCCATCACTACGGCAAACGGCATCTCACCCTGCTCGGGTCTGTTGACCGGGCCGGCCACCGGCAACACCGGTGCAGGAACTGCCTCATCCCCGCCTTCTGCCACTTCGACGATACCTTCACTCCCCGGTGCCTCGACTTCAGAATTGGATTCACTCACAGACACGTGCCCACCTGTTGTTAGGTCAGGGCCGGCGCCCAGCGACCCCTTTGGGAGAGTATACCTGACTAATCCTCAAAAGGCGTCAAATCCCCTTTACCCGCGCGCAATACAATGGGGATATCGTCGGCGAGGTCCACGACGGTGGTGGGTTCCATACCGCAATAGCCGCCGTCGATGACCAGGTCCACATGGTGCTCGAGCGTCTCGCGGATATCATAGGGGTCGATGAGCGGGAATTCGTCCCCCGGCATGATCAGCGTAACGCTCATCAGCGGTTCTCCCAGATCTTCCAGAAGGGCCGCGGCGATAGGGTTGTCCGGTACCCGCAGGCCCACGGTTTTTCGCTTGGGATGCATGAGCCGACGCGGCACCTCGGAGGTAGCCTTCAGAATGAAGGTGTAGGGGCCCGGCGTACAGTGACGCAGCAACCGGTAGGCCGTATTGTCGACGCGCGCGTAGGTGGCGATCTCCGACAGATCACGGCACATGAGCGTGAAATTGTGCCGGTCATCCAGTTTCCTTATTTTCCGGATGCGGTCGAGGGCTTCCTTGTCGCCGATCTTGCAGCCCAGCGCATAGGCAGAATCCGTCGGATAGGCGACCACGCCACCGGCGCGAATGATATCGACCGCCTGACGTATCAGGCGGGCCTGGGGGTTTTCTGGATGAATCTGGAAAAACTGGCTCACGCGGTGATTCCCTTCGCCTCGGGTCGTCTAATACTCATGCCGGGATGGGTCCTGCCAGCGTTCCCAGACGCCCCGCAGACCCTCAAGCTGCGGCAATTCTACACCGAGTTGGGGACTGTAGGGGCCGTCCCGGTGGAAATCACTGCCAATGGAGACCTCCAGCTCCAGTTCAGCGGCCAGGCGCCGCAGCCCGGCCGTCTGGTCCGGGGTCTGCCGCCCACTGACGATCTCGAGGGCCTGGCCACCCGCCTCCCGGAGCGCCACTGCCATCCGGCGCAGCTTCATGCGCGTGCAGCGATATTTCAGGGGATGCGCCAGTACGGCGACGCCACCGGCAGCGACGATCCAGCAGACCACCTGGTGGAGTTCCGGCCAGTAGGTTTTCACGTCGCCGCGTTTTCCCTGCCCGAGGTATTTATCGAATGCTTCGTTGTGGTCACGGACGTGACCCTGCTCCACCAGCCAGGCAGCAAAATGGGGGCGGCCCAGCTGGCTCTCTCCCGCCTCCGCCAGGGCACCCTCCAGGGCACCCGGGTAACCCAGCGCCTCCAGCCGCCGCGCTATGGTCGCCCCGCGCTCGCGGCGGGCGACGTCCAGTACTTCCAGCGCCTCCCGCATCGCGGCGTGGTTGCAGTCCATGCCCAATCCGACAATGTGTACCGTGATCCCGGACCAGCGGCAGGAAAACTCAACGCCCGGGATCAGTTGCGGATTATCGTCACCCCCGCCCAGTTCACGGGCCGCATCAAGGTGCCCCGCTACCGTATCGTGGTCGGTAATGGCCAGCATGCCCAGACCCGCAGACTGCGCCCGCGCGAGCAGATCCCCGGGGCTGAGAGCTCCGTCGGAGGCGGTGGAATGGGTATGGAAGTCTACCAGCACAATCTTTACACTTAACGCCCCTGTTAGATGGCACCTGCCAGCGCCGGGCGAGGGCCCGACTGACGGGCATGGTAACACGCCGGAGTACGAAGCCACTCATGAAGCAACTCGCAGAGTTCATTCCTATCGCCCTGTTTTTCATCGCCTACCAGCTCGATGGGGAGAGCATCTCGCTGGGCGGTTGGGAGTACACCTTTGACGGCATCTTCTCCGCCACCGCGATCCTGATGCTCGCTACCGTGGCGCAGGTCGGCATCACCTGGGCCATGACCCGGGAGCTGGAACGGCGACTGCTCTGGTTACTGCTGGCCGTCTCTGTCTTTGGCGGGGCCACCCTGATGTTCCGCAACCAGATGTTCATCCAGTGGAAGCCCACCATCTTCAACTGGGCGCTCGCCCTGGCTTTCGGCGCTTCCCAGTTCATCGGTGACAAAAACCTGATGGAGCGCACCCTGGGGAGCCAGATTCACCTGCCGAAGCCGGTCTGGACAAGACTCAACCTGCTGTGGGTGAGCAATTTTGCCATCGTGGGCGGTCTCAACCTCGTTGTGGCCTACGGTTTCAGCGAGGCCACCTGGGTCAGCTACAAGCTCTATTCCGCCATCGGTTTCACCCTGCTGCTGACGATTCTCACCGCCCTGCTGATCAGCCCGCACCTGAAAGACGAACAACTTACCGACAAATAGGACAACCGCCGATGTACTACGCCATTCTTTGCGAGGACGTCCCGAACAGCCTGCCGCTGCGCCAGGGAGCAAGGGCCGCGCATCTGGCGCGTATCCAGCAACTGGTGGACCAGGGCCGGTTACTCGCCGCCGGCCCCCATCCCGCCCTGGATACCGAGGAGCCTGGCGATGCGGGGTTTACGGGCAGCCTGATCATCGCCGAATTCGCCAGCCTGGAAGCCGCCACCGCATGGGCGGATTCGGACCCCTATGTGGACGCCGGCGTTTTCACGAAGGTCACGGTCAAACCCTATAAGCTCGTGTTACCTTAAACTTCCCGGGCTTTGCAGGTAAACTAGCGCGCCTTACCCAGCCAACCAGACAGAAGGACATCGTTTTGCAACGCGCCCTACCCCTGCTACTGCTATCTGCCCTGCTGGCCTTCCCGGTCACGGCCCAGGATATACGCTATGTGAGCGACGACATATTCATCGTGCTGCACAAGGGTCCGGGACAGGAATATCGCTGGAAAGCCCGCTTGACGGCGGGGACCCGACTGACCGTCTCCCGGTACTCCAAGGACGGCGAATGGGCCGAGGTCACTACCGAGCGCGGCACCGACGGCTGGGTACGCAAGGAGTACCTGTCATCTGACGTGCCCGCCCAGAGAAAATTGCCGGCCACAGAGAAGCGGGCCCAGGAACTCGCCGCAAAAAACACCGAACTGGCCCGTGAGCTGGAGACACTCAGCGCGCAGAAAACCGAGCTGCTCAACCAGCTCAACAGCACGGACGGTGAGCTGGGGGCGGTCTCCGAGGAACTGACCCAGCTGAAGCAGATTTCGGGCAAGGCCGTGGAGCTCGACACCAACAACCGCCGCCTCGTGGAGGAGGCGGAAAACCTGCGCTCGCAGGTGGATATGCTCAAGGCAGAGAACCAGCGCCTGACGGACAAGCTCAAAAGCGAAGATTTCATCAACGGCGCACTGGCGGTCCTGTTGGGCGTATTCATCACGCTGGTGGTGCCGCGACTGTGGCCGAAGCGACGCAGGAGTTCGAGCTGGGCCTGACAACCGACCGGGAAGCGTGACGCATACCATGATCAAAAACCTTCTGCTTGCACTGGCACTCTGTATACCTGCCCTTTCAATAGCCGCCGAACCGGCGTCGGATGCTCCGGCCCCGGAGGTCTTGATACGAACCAGCGAGGGTGAGATCACCCTGCGACTGTATCCCGAAAAGGCCCCGCTCTCGGTCGCCAACTTCCTGGCCTACGTCGACAGCGGCTTTTACAAGGGCACCATCTTCCACAGGGTCAAACCAAACTTCATGATCCAGGGAGGCGGCTTCCTGCCTGACATGACGATGAAAGAGACGCGAGAGCCCATTGTCAACGAATCGAAAAACCGCCTGCACAATATCCGGGGCACCGTCGCGATGGCCCGCACCAACGACCCTGACTCGGCCACCTCGCAGTTCTTTATCAACCAGCGCAGCAACCTGCGCCTCGACTGGACCCCGGGACAGGACGGGTACGCCGTCTTCGGTGAAGTGATCGACGGGATGGACGTGGTGGACTACATCGCGTCCGCACCCACCGGCCGTGCCGGCCGTTTCAGCGATGTGCCGGTGGAGCCCATCCTGATCCTGGAGATCGCGCGCAAAACCCTGCCATGATCGCTCTCAGCGTCAATCTCAACAAGATCGCGCTGATCCGCAACTCACGGGACACGACCAACCCGGATATTCCCGAACACGCACAGCTGTGTATCGACGCCGGCGCCGACGGCATCACCGTACATCCCCGCCCGGACCAGCGTCATATTCGCGCGCAGGACTGTTTCGACCTGGCGGCGATGCTCACGGTGGAGTTCAATATCGAGGGCAACCCCTTCTCCGGGCCTCGCAGCAGCAACCGGGAAGGTGTGGGTGACTATCCGGGCTTTATGGCCCTGGTGAAGGCCGTCCGGCCTGCCCAATGCACCCTGGTGCCGGATACGGACGGCCAGCTCACCTCGGATCACGGTTTCGACCTGACGCGTGACGGCGATCGGGTGGCACCGCTGGTGCAGGAATTACAGGCCCTGGGCATCCGCACCAGCCTGTTCATGGACCCGGACCCGGAGCAGATCCGCCTGGCGGCGCAGACGGGTACTGACCGGATCGAGCTCTACACCGAATCCTATGCTGCCGCATTCCAACGCCACGACGAGGTCGACGAGGTGTTCAGGCGTTTCGTGGAAGCCGCAGAAGTGGCCGCCAGCGAGGGCCTGGGCCTGAACGCCGGCCACGACCTGGACCTCCACAATCTCCCCCGCTTCGCCACAGTACCGGGCCTGCTGGAAGTCTCCATCGGCCACGCTCTCACCGTCGACGCCATCCGCATGGGCCTGGCCGACACCATCGCTGCCTACCAGAAAGCACTGGGCAAGTAATCTTCCGGCACCGCCAATCTGATATCCGCCTCCGGCGGGGAGCTACAGTTGCGCGACGCTCTCCCGCAATTCATCGGGAATTCGCCGGGGTTTCTTGGTATCGATATCCAGGTGTACCAACACCGCGGTACCGCGCACGGTCAGGCGGTCACCCTGCATCATCTGGCACTGGATTTTCAGTGAACTGTTGCCGACAACCAACCCGGTAACCTTCATAGTGACATCGGAGCCGTAAAAGGTCTCGTCGATATAATCCATGGCGATAGACGCCAGTACCCAGTTCTTCGCCACACTGGCCGCGCCGGAACCCAGGGATTCCAGCAGGCGCACGCGCAACACCTCGAACCAGGCGGTGATGGCGATATTGTTAATGTGTCCCAGGGCGTCGGTTTCGTAGAACCTGGGTGTGATGGTGATCGTAAATTCTTTCAAGTATTTCTCCAGTTTCATCGTGAGCTCAGGCCCGGCAGGTGGGAGCGCGGGGATTGGGCTTATAGGGCGCGCTTTGAGTTTTCGGGAATTTTCGGGGCTTTCTGCGAGGACTGTCCGAGTCCCGATTTTTCGCGCCGCGAAAAATGGTCGAGTTCCGCAGCAGCCGAAAATTCCCGAAAACTCACGCCCGTGCACAATACCCGCGCTCCCACCTGCCGGGCCTATTTCAACGCCGAAGTCATGTTTAAGGGGTTGGGAAGTATTAAAAGCGTCGTCTAGCGACCCACGAGGCTGATCATGACGCCGGCGGCGACGGCTGAGCCTATCACGCCCGCGACATTGGGGCCCATGGCATGCATGAGCAGAAAATTGTGCGGGTTGGCCTCCAGGCCGACCTTGTTGCTGACCCGTGCCGCCATAGGCACCGCCGACACACCGGCCGAACCGATCAGCGGGTTGAGAGGAGTGCTGCCCAGGCGATTCATGAACTTGGCGATCAGCACGCCCGAGGCGGTCCCGATGCCGAAGGCGACGATGCCGAGGCCCAGGATGCCCAGTGTGCTGACATCCAGAAACTTGTCAGCCACCAGCTTGGATCCCACGGACAGGCCGAGAAAAATAGTGGTGATATTGATCAGGGCATTCTGGGCGGTGTCGGATAGGCGGTCCACCACACCGCACTCTTTCATCAGGTTGCCGAAACAGAACATGCCCAATAGCGGCGCCGCGTCCGGCAACAGCAGGGCCACCAGGATCAACAGCAGCAGGGGGAACACGATTTTCTCCCGGCGCGATACGTGGCGCAGCTGGACCATCTCGATGGCCCGTTCCTCCCGGGTGGTCAAGGCGCGCATGATGGGCGGCTGGATCATCGGCACCAGCGCCATGTAGGAATAGGCCGCAACCGCAATCGCACCGAGCAGGTCAGGGGCCAGGATGCTGGCGACATAGATTGCCGTGGGGCCGTCGGCGCCGCCGATGATGCCGATGGCCGCGGCGTCGGCGATGCTGAAGTCCATCAGGCCGATAGAACTCAGCCAAACCGCACCGAGCACCGTGGCGAAGATGCCGAACTGTGCCGCCGCACCCAGGAACAGGGTCCTCGGATTTGCCAGCAATGGGCCGAAGTCGGTCATGGCGCCCACGCCCATGAAAATCACCAGCGGAGCGACACCACTGGCTATCGCCACAGAATAAAAGTTGTAGAGCATGCCA
This sequence comes from Halieaceae bacterium, assembly GCA_024640505.1. Classification (GTDB taxonomy): domain Bacteria; phylum Pseudomonadota; class Gammaproteobacteria; order Pseudomonadales; family Halieaceae; genus JARRPM01. The sequence goes on along the minus strand of JAHEEV010000002.1, from coordinate 57,177 downwards.
TTGGCAAAGCCGCCATCCCTGGCGAGTTGTTCCACCAGCACTTGCGCCCCGGCATCGGCCGCGCCGTAAGCCGCCAGTAATTCCCTGCCATTATCGGTCGCTGCAACACCCATGGCCCGGGCCATCTCGGCGAGCAACGCGGGATCGGCACTGTGGAGCGCACTTTCCACGGCCGAGTAGGCCATACCCGCACCCGGTATGTTCGCCAGGATGCCGCCGAAGCCGATCGGCACCAGCAACAGGGGTTCGAAGCCCCGGCGGATGGCCAGGAATAACAGCAGGAGGCCGACCACAATCATAAAGAGCTGGCCCAACTCCATCTGGGCCAGCCCGGAAGAGTTCCAAAGCCTGGAGAGGTTTTCCATCGAGGGTCAGCCCACGGTGATCAGGCTGTCGCCGACCGCCACGGTATCGCCCACCTTGACGTGCACGGCGGACACGCTGCCGCCACGCGTTGCCCGTACCTCTGTCTCCATTTTCATGGCTTCCAGGATGACCACCACATCACCCGCAGCCACCGTGTCCCCGACCGCCACATTGACCCTGAAAATATTGCCCGCCAGGGGAGCGGCCAGGGGCTCGGCATCACTCACCGTGGCCGGTGTCGTCGCCGCAGTGGGTGCCGCCGGCGCAATAGCAGACACATCGCCGCCCTCGGCGACTTCAACCACGTAGCTTTTCCCGTTCACCGTGACCGTATAGACCTCCGGCCCTGCTGCAGCCGCCTTCGCGGTGACCGACGGGGCTGAAGCCTCCTGTGGTTCCGGGCCCGGTGCGGGCTCGAAGGCCGCGGGATTGCCCCTGTTCTCGAGAAATTTCAGGCCGATCTGGGGAAAAAGGGCGTAAGTCAGCACATCGTCGATCTCGCCCTCACCGGACGTCAGGGCAATGGACTTTTCAGCAGCCAGGCTCCGCAGCTCGTCAGTCAATGTATGCAGTTCCGGCTCCAGCAGGTCAGCCGGCCGGCAGGTGATGGGTTCGGCACCCTCCAGTACGCGCTGTTGCAGTTCCGCGTTGACCGGCGCCGGGGTGGCACCGTACTCGCCCTTGAGCACGCCGGCTGTCTCCCGCGAGATCGATTTGTAGCGCTCGCCGGTGAGCACGTTGATCACCGACTGTGTGCCCACGATCTGGGAGGTGGGGGTCACCAGTGGTATGTAGCCGAGATCCTTGCGGACCCGCGGAATCTCTTCCAGAACCTCGTCCATCTTGTCTGCTGCGCCCTGTTCCCGCAGCTGGCTCTCCATGTTGGTCAGCATGCCGCCCGGCACCTGGGCCACCAGGATCCGCGCATCCACGCCACGCAGAGAGCCCTCGAATTTCGCGTATTTCTTGCGCACCTCACGGAAGTAGGCGGCGACCTCCTCCAGCTTCTGGATATCGAGACCGGTGTCGCGGTCAGTGCCGCCCAGGATGGCGACCACAGACTCCGTCGGGGAGTGACCGTAAGTCATGGACATGGAGGAGATGGAGGTGTCCACATTGTCTATGCCGGCCTCCACACATTTGAGGATCGTGGCCGTAGATAGGCCCGTGGTGGCATGGCACTGCATGTGGATCGGGATGTCGCAGGCCGCCTTGAGACGTTTGACCAGTTCATAGCCGTCGTAGGGATGCAGCAGACCAGCCATGTCCTTGATGGCGATGGAGTCGGCGCCCATGTCCTCGATGCGCTTGCCCTGTTCGACCCAGGTCTCGATATCGTGCACCGGGCTCAGGGTGTAGGAGATAGTCCCCTGGGCATGCTTGCCGAGGCGCCTGACCGCCTGCAGCGCTACCTCGATGTTGCGCATATCGTTCATGGCATCGAAGACCCGGAATACGTCCACCCCGTTGTGGGCCGCACGCTCCACGAATTTCTCGACCACATCGTCGGCGTAATGGCGATACCCGAGAATGTTCTGACCGCGAAACAGCATCTGCTGCGGGGTCCTGGGCATGGCCTTTTTCAGTTCCCGGATACGCTCCCAGGGGTCCTCCCCCAGATAGCGGATACAGGCGTCAAAGGTGGCACCACCCCAGGATTCCAGCGACCAGAAACCCACCTCATCCAGTTTTGCCGCAATGGGCAACATGTCATCCAGGCGCATCCGGGTGGCCAGCAATGACTGGTGGGCATCACGCAACACCACGTCGGTGATACCCAGCGGGCGTTTTGTCTCTTCCATAAACCGGACCTCCTCTTAACCGGTCGTATCGCCTGTGGCGGGCTTACTGCTTACGGACACGGTGTTGGTGAATAGCGGCGCCGATCACCGCCACCAACTCCGCGTCGGAATCGGCCGCAGCCTCTCCTCCACGCAGCCGTCGCAGTGCTTCATCGACAGTGGGTGCCGGCTTCGGTTCCGGGAAGTAACGCTCCACGAGGTGGGACATGACGACAGTGGCGACGACCAGCAGTGCCAGAAACAGCACCACCGTACCCATGCCATACAGCATGAGTTCAAGGCCCTGGGCAATAATTTCGTCCTGCATGGCAAATGCTCTGGTCCGCGACGGTGAGTGGAGCGATCGAACACCCGGAGGGCTCATGATAAATCATGACGTGCCCCGGGCGCCATGGCACCCCTGCTAATGACGTATAATCCGCGTCACTGACAACGTTCACCGGAGTGGACATGCGACTGATTCTCGCCCCCATGGAAGGGGTGATCGACCATACCATGCGCGAACTGCTCACATCGCTGGGCGGCATCGACCGCTGTGTCACCGAGTTCCTGCGGGTCAGCGACCGCCTGCTGCCGCCGCGGGTTTTCAGGCGCCTGTGCCCCGAGCTGGAACGGGGAGGTATCACGGCATCCGGTGTACCGGTCTATCTACAGCTCCTCGGAGGACAGGCGGCCGTCGTTGCAGACAACGCCGCTCGCGCTGCTGAGCTCGGCGCCCCCGGAGTAGACCTCAATTTCGGGTGCCCGGCCAAAACCGTGAACCGCTCCGACGGGGGCTCGATTATCCTGCGGGAACCACGCCGGGTCTATGAGATCACGGCCGCGGTGCGTCGCGCAGTGCCCGCCGACGTGCCGGTCACCGTGAAAACCCGGCTGGGTTATGAGGACAGGGACCTGTTCCCCGACATCGTACGGGCCGTCGACGAAGCCGGCGCAACCGAGCTGGCCGTGCACGCCCGCACCAAACGCCACGGTTACCGCCCGCCGGCCTACTGGGAGGAACTCGCCCGTGCCCGGCAGTTGACGAGCCTGCCGTTGATCGCCAACGGCGAAATCTGGAGCCCGGATGACGCCCTGCGCTGCCGGCAGGTGAGCGGCTGCGAGGACCTGATGCTAGGCCGTGGGGCCCTGTGCCGGCCGGACCTGCCGCGCCTGATCGTCGCCACCGCGCGCGGCGAATCGCCGACACCCCTGTCCTGGCAGGAGATCCCGCCGCTGCTGGTGCGTTTCTTCGAGATGAACCTGGTCAGTTACGATGCGCACCATGCCGGCAACCCGGTCAAGCAATGGTTGGTCTACCTGCGCGGATACTACCCCCAGGCAGCTCCCCTGTTCGAGGCGGTGAAGCGCCTGCGGGAGCCGTCAGATATCGCAGCATGCCTGCACCGGGCGCAGGTCGACCCAGGACGCGGCCGGGCCGCAGCCTGACCCGCAGGCGTCGGCACACTTACCGCGGGTCGCGCGGCATGATTTGGGGTACCATGCTCCCCCTGGGGTACGGCACGGGCCGCACCCGTCCTCCAAACTCACCGGGATTCCCGCCTATCAGAACCTTCAGAAAATGGCTCGCCCGCAGCTTTCTAAGGATGGGTGGGTGGAAAATCGAGGGCGAGCGACCGCAACACAAGAGCTTTGTCCTCATTGCCGCACCCCACACATCCAACTGGGATTTTCCCTACATGCTGGCCTTCGCCACGCTTTACGACCTGCGCATCTCCTGGATGGGGAAACACGCCCTGTTCACCCCGCCCCTGGGGTGGATCATGCGGGCGCTTGGCGGTATCCCCGTCAAGCGTCACAAGAACCAGAATACCGTATCGGCCATGACGGAGGCCTTCGCTGCCGACCGCAACCTGATTCTGGTGGTGCCGGCCGAGGGCACCCGGGCGCGGGCCGAGTACTGGAAGTCGGGTTTCTATCACATCGCCCTCGCTGCAGGCGTTCCGGTCGTACCGTCTTACCTGGACTACGGTGCCCGGCGCGGCGGTTTCGGACCCGCACTGATTCCCACCGGCAGACCACGGGAGGACATGCAGCAGTTCCGCGATTTCTATGCACCCATGAGCGGTAAATTCCCTAAGAATTTTGGCCCGGTACGCTTGCGCGAGGAATCGGCGTCGCAAAGTGACGTATAATGGCGACTGAACATCGCACCGAGGAGAAACCATGATTTCTGATTCCATGGAAAAGGAACTCTTCAACCAGCTCAATCACGAGTTCCATTCCGCCTACCTTTACCTGGCCATGTCGGCCTACTGCAGTAATATCGAGTTCAACGGCGCCGCCCGCTGGCTGAAACTGCAATATGAAGAAGAGATCCTGCATGCCACCAAGATCTACAACTACCTGATCGAACAGGGCGTGCATGTCATTCTCAAGGAGATCCCCCAGCCCCCCAGCGAATTCGGCAGCGTACTGGAGGTGTTCATCGCATCGCGGGATCACGAGCAGCAGATGACGGCGCGACTGAACGTTCTAAGTGACCTGGCGCTGCGGGAAAAAGATCACGCCACCTATAACCTGCTGCAATGGTTCGTGAACGAGCAGGTCGAGGAAGAGGCGTCCGTGGGTGAGATCATTTCCAAGCTCAAGCTGGTAAAGAGCGACGGCTATGGCCTGCTGATGGTGGACAACGAACTCGGAAGCCGCGCTGCGCCTGCAGCCACGGCCTGATTCCCGCTGCGGCCAGCTGCCGCCTGCACCGGCGCGCGCCAGTGCCCCACCCCGCGGGATGATCAGCTGAGCAGCGTGGGCACGACCGCGTCAATCAGCCTTGGCCCGGGGCTGGCCAGCGCTTCCTCGAGTTGTGCATTGAACTCCTCGGCAGTCGTGGCCCGGGAGGCGGGCACTCCCATTCCCTCTGCCATCGCCACAAAATCCATATCCGGTGTGCCGATGTCCAGGACACTGCCGGCGTTGGGCCCGGGCTTGCCACCCCGGGCGCCTGTGCGGGCGAATTCCAGTTCGAGAATACTGTATTTGCGGTTATTGAAAATCACCACGGTCACATCGAGATGCTCCCTGGCCATGGTCCACAGGGCCTGGATGGTGTACATGGCACTGCCATCGCCCTCGAGGCAGACCACCTTGCGATCGGGACAGGCAATGGCTGCCCCCACGGCGGCGGGCAGGCCCCAACCGATACTGCCGCCAGTCTGGTTCAGCCAGTCGTGGGGCTGCGATTTCGTGGTGAGGGGAAAGATCGCCAGGCCGGTGGTAATCGCCTCATCCACCACCACCGCGTTTTCCGGCAGGTAATGCGCTATCGACAGGGCGACGCTGTTGGCATCCAGCGCCCCCGTGGGTGCGTCGGGAATTTCCAATGCGTGCACGTCGGGCTCGACGTCGATGGCGCCCAGACGTTCCAGCAGCGCCTCCAGCACCTGGTCGATATCCTCCTCGGGTGAGGCCACCACAAACTGCTCACAGCCCTCTGGCGCGATCACACTGGGCACGTTGGGATAGGCAAAGAAAGAGACCGGCGCCTTGGCGCCAATCAATACCAGGTGCTGCACGTCTTTGAGGGTTTCGATAGCCATCTCCGCGAGGTAGGGCAGGCGGTCGATGACCGCCGTGCCTGCACCCCGCGCAACCCGGGTAGGAAAGGTGTCGGTGGTAATCCGGGCGCCGGTGGCCTTGCCGATCCGGCTCAGCATCAGGCCTCGCTGCGCGTCGACCTCCCGCCCGCCGATCATGATCATGCAGTTGGCACCGGACTGCAGTTTAGCGACCGCCTCCTCGATACGCGACTCGGGAACGCGGTCTGCAGGCGCTACAGTTACCGGCCCCTCGGCGCCATTGCTGTTATCGCCCCAGGAGACATCAGCCGGCAGCATCAGCGTGGCGATCCGGCCCAGGCCGGCCTGGCGCACCGCCTCGGCGGCATCCCGTGCAATATCGTCAGCAGCCTTGGAGGTATATACCCAGTCTGATACAGGGCCGGCGATGCCCTCGATGTCAGAGGTCAGAGGCGCGTCGTACTGCAGGTGATAGGTGGCGTGGTCGCCCACGACGTTTACCATGGGGACATGGCCCTTTTTCGCGTTGTGCACATTGGCCAGGGCATTGCCCAGGCCCGGACCCAGGTGCAGCAGGGTGGAAGCCGGTTTGCGCGCCATGCGTGCGTAGCCGTCTGCAGCACCGCTGAGAACGCCTTCGAACAGGCACAATACGCAGCGCATGCCCTGCACCTCATCCAGTGCGGCCACGAAATGCATCTCCGAGGTTCCCGGGTTGGTGAAACACACATCGATACCATTGTTGGTCAGGGTGGTGAGCAGGCTCTCGGCACCATTCATGGGGTTCTACTCCATTGTTTTCAGTGGCTTGAATTCACAGGGCAGCAATCTTCTCCGCCGCGAAAATCTTGTTCGGGTTGAGGATGTTCTTGGGGTCCAGCATCTTCTTCAGCGACATCATCAGCCGCAACTCTTCCGGACTGCGGCTGCGGTGCAATTGTTCGCGCTTGGCCAGGCCGACACCGTGCTCCGCGGACACCGATCCCCGGTGTCGCTCTACCGCCTCGTAGAGGATACGTTCGATCCGGGCGGGGTCAAAGGCCTGCGGATCGCGATTACCCAGCAGGACGTGCAGATTACAGTCCCCGAGGTGACCGAAGAAAATACAGATGGGATCGTCCAGTGTGTCCGCCCCGGAGCGCACGTCCTGGATGAACCCCTCCATCTGGTCGACGGTAACGCTGATGTCGAAAGGGATGAACGGGCCCAGGTTGAAGAAATCCAGTACGTCGTCACGGATCTCCCACAACTCATTGCGCTCCGACTCGGACCGGGTCAGCACGGCGTCAGACACCATGCCCTGCTCCATCGCCTCGCCCAGCACCGCTTCGAAACTCTCGGCATCGGACTCGGGGTGAGAGCCCTTGGTCTCCACCAGCACGTAGTACGCGCTGCCACGCGGCAGCGGCGCCCGGTGGTTGCCCCCCTCGCGCGTGACAAAATCGTAGAACTCCGGCCACATAACCTCGAATGCGGAGAGCGTTCCGGCGGTGTGGCTGTCCAGCCAGCGCAGCAGCCTGCTCACTGACTGGAAATCGTCCACCGCCAGCAGAGCGGTATTCTGGCTGCGCGGCAGGGGCCGCAGTCGAAACACCACGCGGGTGATGACACCGAGTGTGCCCTCTGCACCGATAAACCACTGCTTCAGGTCGTACCCGGTATTGTTCTTCATCATCTTGTTGAGGTTGGACACCACCGTGCCATCGGCCAGCACCACCTCCAGGCCAAGCACCATATCGCGCACCATGCCGTATCGGATGACCATGTTGCCGCCGGCATTGGTTGCCACATTGCCCCCTACGGTCGCACTGCCCCGGGCGCCCAGGTCCAGCGGCAGGAGCAGCCCCTGCTCCTCGGCTGCCTCGTGGGCGACCTGCAGAATGCAGCCGGCCTGGACCGTCATGGTGCGATTCTCGGTATCGATCTCCTCGATAGCGCTCATGCGTTCCAGCGAAAGGCCGATTTCCCCGTCGGTCTGAAAATGCCCGTTGGCCAGCCCGGACTTGCCGCCGATGGGCACCAGCGACTGGCCCGCAGCGCAGCATATTTTCAGGATGCCGGAGACCTGTTCGGTACTCTCGGGTTTGACAATCACGTCGGGCAGGAAATCATCGGGTTCAATGCGCACGCCGCGCTCACCCAGCAGTTCACGCAATTTCTCGACGACATCGGTTTTGGGGTCCGACACGGGCACTCCTTGTAAATCCAGATCCGGCGGGTGACTGTCTACAGCATAGATCAACCGCGGTCGATCATCTATCAGGGATCTATCCGGGGAACCGAATTCAGGAGTGCCTGGGTGTAAGGGTGTTTCGGTGCCGTGAGGATCTGCTCGGCACTGCCCTGCTCCACCAGTTTGCCCAGCTGCATGACACCCACATGATGGGCAAGACTGGGCACAATGGACAGGTCGTGGGTGATAAACAGGTACGAGACCCCGAACTCGCGCTGCAGCTCCTGTAACAGCTCCAGCACCTCTGCCCGGATGGAAACGTCCAGGGCACTGGTGGGCTCGTCACAGATGATCAGTTCGGGCTCGACCGCCAGGGCCCGGGCGATCGCGATACGCTGCAGCTGGCCCCCGGAGAATTCGTGGGGGTAGCGCTGGCTGTATTCCCGCGGCAGCTGCACGCGTTCCAGCAGCTGGCCGATCCGCTCTTCCCGCTCCCCGGCCGTCAACCCCAGGCCGAGACTGATCATGCCCTCGGCAATGATCTCTCCCACGGACATGCGCGGATTCATCGAGGAGTAGGGATTCTGGAAGATCACCTGGATCTCTTTCCGGTAGGGCAGCATTGCCCTCCGGGACAGGGAGCCGATGGGCTTGCCCTTGAAGGAAATCTCTCCACCGGCAATCTCTTCCAGGTTGAGGATGGCCCTGCCCAGGGTCGACTTGCCGCTGCCGGATTCTCCTACCAGGGCATAGGTCTCGCCCCGGCCGATCGACAGGGATACACCATCCACTGCCCGGGTGTAATCCACGACCCGCTGCAATACCCCCTTGCGAATAGGAAAGTGGACCTTGACGTCGTCCAGTTGCAACAGGGGCTGTTCCACCGCCACGCTCTGGAACCGGGTCAGGTCGGGGAGCGCGTCGATAAGCCGGCGGCTATAGGCCTCTTTCGGGTTGTGGAAGAATTCGTCCACTGGCGCTTTCTCGATGATTTCACCGCGATACATTACGGCGACCTCATCGGCGGTATTGCGCACCACCCCCATGTCGTGGGTGATCAACAGCACCGCCAGTTCGCGGGATTGCGTCAGCTCGCGAATCAGATCCAGCACCTGCTCCTGGATAGTGACATCCAGGGCCGTCGTGGGCTCGTCGGCGATCAACACATCGGGCTCGCAGGCCAGTGCCATGGCGATCATGACCCGCTGTTGCTGGCCCCCCGACAGCTGGTGCGGATAGAATTCGAATCGGCTCTCCGGATCGGGAATACCCACCTCTGCAAATAATTGCACTACCCGCTGCCGTATCGTCTTGCCCTTCAGCGTGGTGTGCAACTCCAGGGTTTCCGCAACCTGCTGACCCACCGTCTGAACCGGGTTGAGGGCGGTCATGGCGTTCTGGAAGATCATCGCCACCCGGCGTCCCCGCACCGTCTGCATGCGCGATTCGGACAGGTCGAACAGGTCCTGCTTGCCTACATGCACCGCGCCGCCGGTGATGACCAGGGCCTCGGGCAGCAAGCGCATGGCCGCCAGGGAAGTCACTGACTTGCCGCTGCCGGATTCGCCCACCAGGGCAAAGATCTTGCCGGCCTGCAATTCGAAACTGACGCCCTTGAGAATCTCCTCGCCGTTCTCCGCGAGTTCGACCCGCAGGTCCTTGACCCGCATCCGAATCTCAACGGAAGCACTCATGCCTCAGACCTCCGCATGCTGGTACGGGGATCGAACGCATCCCGCACCAGGTCGGAAAACAGGTTGGCCGCCAGAACCAGCGCGAACATGAAGAAAAAGGCGCCGGTCAGCGTCCACCAAACGGTCGGCTCCCGCGACAGCTCCGAACGCGCGCCGTTGATCATGTTGCCCCAGCTGCCCATGGAGGGATCGATGCCGACGCCGATGTAAGAGAGCACCGCCTCTGCCAGCACCAGGGCGCTGAAGTCGAGCACGAAGGTGATCAGGATGATGTGCACCACGTTGGGCAGAACGTGCCGCCCGAGGATACGGCTGTGGCTGACCCCGAAAGCGTGGGCGGCCTGGACGTAACCCAGCTGGCTGATCTTGAGTGTCTCTGCCCGTATCAGGCGGCACAGGGTAGACCAGCTGGTGACACCGAGGATGAAGCACAGGGCGATGAAACGGGCATCGGCCTTTTCCATGCCAATAGAGAAGAAGTCCGGATTGAGGTCAATATACACCTGGAACAACAGCACAGAAGCGGCGATCAACAGGATCCCGGGAATGGAGCTGAGGGTGGTGTAGAGGTATTGCACCACGTCATCCACCCAACCCTTGAAATAGCCCGCCATCACACCCAGCGTCACGGCGATGGGCAGCATGATCAGGGTCGACAGGGTGCCCAGCAGCACGCCTGTGCGCACTCCCTTGAGGCTCTGGTACATGACATCCGTGCCGCCCAGGTCGGTGCCCAGAATGTGGTAGTAGCGGCTGATGTTGACCATCCAGACGAACAAGCAGATCACCACCGCCTGCACGCCCCAGGAGGCATACCAGGGATTGGTGCTCCTGCGCAGCGCCAGCCACTGCAGGCCGATGATCACCGCTGCGGCCAGCACACCCCAGAGCAGGGCGGTCAGCGAGCGGGCCGCCACGTCCGGCCAGCGCTCCGCGGGATCTTCCAGGTGCCGGCCCGCATGCTCCAGTGGCGGAAAGTCACGGATTGCATTGCCCTGTTCATCCTTCATATTCTTCTTCTCGAAGGACTTCAGGGCGAAGGGCGCGGAGTAGGTGCGCTCGAAACGGTCACCCATACCCAGCAACATCACGTCCAGCACGCTCGTGACCTTGTTGTCGTAGAAAATCTCCTCGGTCTCCAGCCCCTCCGGGGCCTCCAGGGCACGGCGAAAGTGCAGGGAGTCCAGCAGCGCGACACCCACATAGACCAGGATCACCGTGAAGGTCACCATGCCCAGGCGGGAGGAGAACACCTCGCCCCAGCGTTCCCGTGTCTGGGGGTCCCGGCGCAGCCGATAAAAGAACAGGCAGAGCGCGATCACCAGCAGGAAGATGAGCGCATCGGACCAGAGCAGGATGGGTTTCATCAATTCAGCCTTACCCTGGGATCTGCCCAGGTATAGGAGATATCGGTCAGTATCAGGCCGATGATGTACAGGATGGAGCCGATGAAGACCATGCTGCGCACGATGGCAAAGTCCTGGGACTTGATCGCGTCCAGCATATAGCTGCCCAGCCCCGGTATGCCGAAGAAGGATTCGATCAGCAGGCTGCCCATGAACAGCGAGGGTATCAGCACCACGACGCCGGTCAGGATCGGGATCAGGGCATTGGGCAGAATGTGTTTGAACAGGATGCTGATCTCACTGGCCCCCTTGGCCCGGGCCGTGCGTACGTAGTCCTGGTTGGCCTCCTCCAGAAACAGTGTGCGGTACCAGCGGGCCCCCGAACCGATGCCGGCCACCACACCCACCAGCACCGGCAGGATCAGGAATTTCCAGGGCTGGGCCTCGATGTTGAACCCTGAGATAGGCACCAGTTTCCAGGTCTTGGCGACCAGGAACTGCCCGCCGATGATATAGAACAGGTAGGAAATGGACATGAGGGACACGAAGACGAACACCGCCCAGCGATCCAGGCGGGTGGCGTGGAACATCACCACCATGAGGGCGACGCAGATATTCACCCAGATACCGATGGCAAAATTGGGCAGGGCCACCGCCAGGCTCGGCCACATGCGGGTGGCCACATCGGTTGTGATATCGCGACCGCTCTCCGAGCGACCGAAGTCAAAGGCAAACAGCTTCAGCGATTTGGAAAAGAAAATGGTATCCGTGAGTACCTCGGAGCCCTCTGCCCCGGCATTGACGAACAGCGGCTTGTCGTAGCCGTTTTTCTTCTTCCAGGTGGCGATGGCCTCCGGTGTTACATATTTTTCCCCGAGTTGGGAAACCGCCATGTCATCGGGGGAATTCACCACAAAAAACAGGGTAAAGGTCAGCAGATTGACGCCGATCAAAATCGGAATCGCGTAAAGCATGCGTCTTACGATGTAGGCAAACATGAATCAGTTCCGGGTCCGTTCCGCGGCCTTACGGGCCGTTGCGTTCTGCCGCCGACGATAGGCCACCACGCCGGGCATGATCAGGCCGACCACACCGGCAGCCGTAGCCCACAGGGGCCAGGTGATCGGCTGGTTCCACGCCACCTGCTTACGGGCGCGCTCCTCGGTGTCCAGGCGCAGATATTTCAGGGTCGCCTTGGAAATGCCGTGCCGCTTGGTGTTGTAGACCCAGCTGTTGTTCAGGTAGATGTCCTTGGGATAGTAGACAAACAACCACACCGCATCCTGACGGAATAACTCGACCATGCGGGCAACCAGAGCGGCCCGCTCTTCTCCGGGCGGCAGCACACGCATCTGGCGGAACAGGTCGTCGTACTCCTCACTGCCATAATTGGAGTTATTGGCGCCATCACATTTGCACAGCAGCGGGCTCTCCGGGCCATAGAGCAGGAAGAGAAAATTTTCCGGATCGGGATAGTCTGCAAGCCAGCCATGGGAATAGATCTGGGTGTTGCCCGTCAGCAGTTTCTCCCTCGTCCGGTTCCAGTCGGCCGGCCGGAATTCCACCTGCACGCCGAGCTCCGAGAAGACCCGGTCCATCCAGTTCATGGAGGTATTACCGATAGCCTGTGACTGAACATCGATGAAGATTTTCAAGGGCTCCCCCGTGCGCGCATCACGGCCACTGGGATAACCCGCCTCCGCCAGCAGCTGGCGGGCGTATTCGATGGGCTTGCGTACGGCCTCGCCGTCCACCCAGTCGTGGGTATAAGGATTGACGCCCGCTTCGCCATCCAGGTGGCCGGGGATTCCGGGGGGTATGAGATTGTGGGCAGTGATGCCATTGCCCTTGTAAAAGATATTCAGGTACTCCTCGGTATTGAATGCAATCTGCAGTGCCTGGCGCAGCTTGCGCTTGTCCTCGGTATAGCCGCCGACGACCGGGTCGCGCATATTGAACCCGTAGTAATAGATGCCCGGTTTGACATCCGGCGACATGGTGATGTTGTGGTCCGCAAGGTCCTCCGACATCTCCACGCCGTCCGGACCCACAACGAAGGCCTGGTCGAATACCCCGTTGGTATTGCCGTGCACCTCCCCGGAGCGATCGTAGAAGCCCTGGAGGAACTTGGTCCACAACGGCAGCACTTCCTTTTCCAGGCGGTAAACCGCCCTGTCGACAAAGGGGATCGGCTTGCCCGCGTCTGCCAGAAGCCCCTTCTCCAGATCGCCGGGCTCCCCCTCTGTGGGAAAGAAGTCCTCACGGTAGTTGGGGTTACGCTCCAGCACGATAGCGCTGTTGGGATTATTCTGGACCATCATGTACGGGCCCGAGCCCACCGGCCACCAGTCGAGGGTGAGATTGCGCTGGTCAAAGCCGGGGTTGTGATAGAAGCGATCCACCTCGGGCGCAATGGGGGAGAAGAAGTGCATGGCCAGCCAGTACACGAACTGGGGATAGCGCCCCATGATGGTGATGGTGTACGTCCGCTCGTCCAGTACCTTGAGCCCCTTCATGGTGAAATCGTCGAGGTTGAGCCAACCCTCCCGCTCGACCCCGGCGACCCGCTCCGAAAATTCCTTCATGCCGACAATGTACTGGGCCATGAAGCCGAGCATAGGTGAACCGTTGAGCGGGTCTGCGAGCCGCTTGATCGCATACACGTAGTCGTTGGCCAGCACCCGCCGATGCCCCGTCTGGGGAAAGTCGGGAATCTGGCGGAAGGCCGCCCCCGCTTCGGGCGAGTCGAACAGGTAGAGTGGCTCGCCCTCCCCATCCAGTGCAAACGCGGGGTGTGGCTGGTAGTGCTCGTCCTCCCGCACCGTCAGGGTATAGCGGGTGAAGGCCACGTTATCGTCACCCTCCTCCACCTCGTTACCCGCCTCATCGAGATAGGTCAGTTGCGGAAAGTCCTCAACCCCCAGCGGCAGCAGTTCATAGGGCCGCTTGAGAAAGTGATAGCCCATGGGTGGCTCGTAGATCTGCATGAGGTACAGACTCTCGTCCGAGGCGTAGGAGATCGCGGGATCGAGGTGCTTGGGAGGCGCCGGTGTCATGACTGACTGGTAGATCATCAGTTCGTCCGGGGCCGGGGGGTGGGGGTTGTTCCAGGGTGGCTCGCCACAGGCGCTCAGCAAGGCGCCGATGGCAATAGCCACCAGCGCAAGCAGCTGGACAGGATGGTTGTTTCTCACGTAGATGACTGTTCCAGTTATTTATTTTTGCAAATGGCGCCAGGACCTCTGCCTGAGGCGCGCAAGCATACCGCGGACGGCCACGACTGGCCAGTGCAGAAGCCGATCCGCGCTTTCTCTGTCGCGGTCGGGACGCCCCTGCGGCAACCCGGTACTCCCTGAGCATTAAGACGAACTCGCTCCGGACACCCTCAATTTTATGAAGATTTCAGTGACACGGCGCAGCAACAGCCCCTATCATTGACCGCCTCCTCGAACAGCCCTCTGCATATCGCACAACCGATCGGACGTTGCATGATGAGTAAACGCGAATTTGACCTGGTTCTTCTGGGTGCCACCGGCTTCACGGGCCAGTTGGTCGCCGAATACCTGGCGACCCGTTACGGTGTGGATGGCGAGCTGCGCTGGGCTATTGCCGGGCGTAACCGTGACAAGCTCGAGGACGTCCGCGACGCCTGCCTGCCACCCGACCAGCGCGACCGCCTGGCCATCCTGCTGGCGGACAGCGGCGACCCCGCGAGCCTGGCCGCACTGGCGGGCAGGACCCGGGTGATCTGCACCACCGTCGGCCCCTATGCCAAATACGGCACCGGCCTGGTGGCGGCCTGTGTGGAAGCCGGCACAGACTATTGCGACCTCACCGGCGAGGTCCAGTGGATGGCCCGGATCATTCCCTCCTACCAGGGAACGGCAGAAGCCAGTGGTGCGCGCATTGTGCACACCTGTGGTTTTGACTCGATACCCTCGGACATGGGGACCTGGTTCCTGCAGCAGACCATGCTGGAGCGTGATGGCGTGCCTGCCTGTCGCGTGCGGGCGCGGGTCGGAAAGACGCGCGGCGCGGCCAGCGGCGGCACGATCGCCAGTATGCTCAACCTGTTGGAAGAGGCGCGCCACGACCCCTCGATACGCCGGCTGGTTGCGGACCCCTACTGTCTCTATCCACCGGGCATTGCACCGGGCCGGGACGAGCCTGACCAGACGGGGCCCCGTTACGACCCGGATTTCGAGCAGTGGACATCGCCCTTCATCATGGGGGTCATTAATACCCGGGTTGTTCGACGCAGCAATGCCCTGCTGGGCTTCCCCTGGGGTGAGGATTTTCGCTACGACGAGGCGGTGCTGGAGCCATCCCGGCTGCGGGCCTCGCGCAACGCGCTCGCTGCAGGCCTGGGCATGGCATCCCTCGCCCTGGGTCCGACGCGCAAACTGGCCCAGCGATTCCTGCCCGCTCCTGGGGAGGGCCCTTCCAGGCGCCAGCGGGAGAGAGGTTTCTTTGAAATCTTCTTCCACGGCGTACACCCTACCGACCGCGACCTGGACATGCGGCTGAAAGTAACGGGCGACATGGATCCCGGCTACGGCTCAACCTCGAAAATGCTGGGCGAAGCGGCGGCATGCCTGGCGCTGGACAAGCGGCAGACCGGGGGTGGATTCTGGACCCCCTCCTCCGCCATGGGCAAATACCTGCTCGACCGGCTGATCGCCCATGCCGGCCTGACCTTCGAGTTTGTCGATCCCGACTGACAGGACAGAGCTTCGCGGATGCAACTCTGGTAAAGCGCATCCAAACCCCGTACATTCTGCGCAGGGACGACATAACACAAACTGGGGATGACTGGCGCGAGGTGAACAGGTTCAACCTCACGTTCTGGGGCGAAATTCTGCCGGGACGCGATCCGGAGCAGGCCAGGGAGCGCTTTGGCAAACTGTTCGGTATCGACGACCCTGAACGGCTGGAGCGTTTTTTCTCCGGCGAGACCATCATCCTGCGCCGCAACCTCGATCGCAAATCTGCCGCCGAATATTACGCCAGGCTGCAGCAGTTCGGCCTCGAAGCCAGACTGGTCAAAGTCTCCCCGCCAGCCTCGTCCCATGCAGTGGCTCGCGGTAAATCCGCCACAAAACCCACCCGACCGAAAAAGAAGACGCCCCAGCGGACCGGGGAGGATCAGGAACGCCGACGCCAGGCCGAAGTGGAAGCCGAGCGACGCAGAGCCGAGGAGGAGGAGCGTAAGCGCAAGGCCGAAGAGGAAGCCAGACGGCGCAAAGCCGAGGCGGAGGAGCGTAAGCGCAAGGCCGAAGAGGAGGCCAGACGGCGCAAAGCCCAGGAGGAGGAACGCAAGCGCAAGGCCGAAGAGGAAGCCAGGCGACGTAAAGCAGAGGAGGAACGCAAGCTCAAGGCCCAAGAGGAAGCCAGACGGCGCAAAGCCGAGGAGGAACGCAAGCGCAAGGCCGAAAAGGAAGCCAGACGGCGCAAAGCCGAGGAGGAACGCAAGCGCAAGGCCGAAGAGGAAGCCAGGCGACGTAAAGCAGAGGAGGAACGCAAGCGCAAGGCCGAAGAAGAAGCCGCCCGGCTTCGCGCCGAGAAAAAGCGACAGAAACAGGCGCAAAGGGACAAACTCAAAGCCGAGCGCGAAAAGGCCAGGCGCGAGGCGGCAGCAGAGACAGCACGGCACAAGGCACAGGAACAGGCGCGCATCAGGGCTGAGGAAGAGGAACAGGCCGCCCAAAGAAAAGCCATGGAGGCCCAGGCCATCGCTCGCGGGGCGGAGGCCCTCAGCCGGCAGACCGCGCTTAAATCAACGCGCACCAGCGTCAGGACCGCCATCCCGCTTCCACAGCGCAGCACCGCGGCCGCAGCCACCCTGCCGGGCAGGCGACAAGCCGGAGAACCCAACCTTTACAGTCTGCAGCCATTTCGCAACACCGCCGAAGTACAGGGAAGAGCCGCCCGTTCAGTGCAGCTGATGCTGCGGTATCGCAATCTCGCCCTGCTGTGCGCCGCAGCTCTGCTGATCATGGGCGGACGCTACTTGAGCCTGGTCATTGCCCCTCCGATCAAAGGTCCTGAAGCGGTGGCCGTGGAACCCGGCAAGGGCCCGCTCCTGCTGGCCGGTGATCACCTTCTGCAACACGATCGCTCAGGCACGGAAACCGCGGAGACGCAGCTGGACAGGCTGGGCCTGGCCGAACTGCGCGCTCCCCTGGCTTTCAATGCCGAGGGAGAACTTCTTGCCCCGGGCCTGCCGCTGCCCGCAACAGACAGTAATCCGGACCAGTGGCCTCTGCAGCAATGCAGCCTTGAGACCCTGCAGTGTCGGATGTTTACCCCGGACCGGGCCGACTACCAGGTGGACAGCCTGGCGATTCACCCGCTGTATGGCAGTGTGTTCATCGCCGATGCGGCGGCGGGACAACTGCTGAAATTCGACCCCGACGGCTCTCTGGAGGCGACGGCCTCCCTGCCCTTACCCGACGAGCCCGTCATCCGGCTGTCTTCAGGCCTGCTCTTCCTCAACAGCGCGCAGGGGCCCGCCATCAGTGTTTTTCGCTATGAAAACACCGCCTTCGGCCAGCAGCTGGACGAGATCATCCTGCTGCCACCGAATGCTGAAAACCTGGAGCAGCTCAGGGTCGGGGATTTCATCCAGTCCGGGGATCACTGGTGGGTCACGCTGTTTAACCCGGAGGGCGGCGACGCAACTCTGTATCGCTTTGACGCGACCTGGCGCTTCGTCGACAAGCCTGAACTGCCCGCGGGGTGGCGGCCGCAGCAGTTGACAGCCTGGGACGGAAGGACCCTGGTGACCGACCGCGCGCAGATCCCGGTTCAGCGTTTCAATAGCTCCGGCCAGCGTGAGGCGCCATTCACGTCAACATCGCTGCAGGGGCTCGCGGCAGACAGACAAAGCTATAGCCGGCTGGTCACCCTGGCATGGCATGGCGCCCTGTTGCTCGGCGCACTCGGCCTGGCGGTCGGTTGCTGCATGGCCTGGTTTCATCGATTGCGCAGCATGGTATACCGCAGCAGCCGCGAGCGAGGGGCGGATCCCATCGATGATCTGGCCGATACCATTGCCTGGATCGATCCGGCCGATGCCCGGGCAGCCCGGCTCAGGCGTACCAGCTTGGTCTATTGCATCGCGGCGGGGACCACGCTGGTGCTGGCCATGGCCAATGGCATCGCCGTCAGCACCCTGACAGCCCTGCTGGTTGCGCTCACCGGCCCGGCAATCGCCCTGTTCCTGCTGCGCCGCGAACCCATCGGGCACATCGGGATTGCCGGGACGCAGGTAGCGCTGGTGGACCATCGCGGCATGTACCACCTGGGCGCCGGATCCCGGATGCAACACAGGGGACCCTTCCTGTCCATCGACGACGTCATGGTGTTCTGCGGTTCGGCACTGCTACCGGCCTTCGCCCCAATCCAGGTGCGAGAGCGGCTGGCGTCGCTGCGCGCCGCGGGCGTGAGAGTGGACCGCAAGACCATAGCCATCAAATTACTGCAGAGCAGGCATGCGCTGGCCAAAGGCGCTCTCGTTATCCTGACCACGGCACTGATCGCAGCGGCAATCGTCCTGCTACCCCTGCTGTAGGTGTCTGGCGGGGCGACAGGGCTTCCGGGTATTGGATATACTGTGCCCCACCGCCTGCCACCCCCTCGTGAGGCAGGCATTCCAGCAGATAGGGGCCAGTGCCTGCATGATTGAAGAGCGTTCGAACCCGCAGGGACATACCCGGCAGCCCACGGTTGCCCTGTTCGTTACCTGCCTGGCGGACCTGTTCCGGCCTTCGGTGGCCTTCGCCAGTATCAAGCTGCTGGAGAGGGCGGGCTGCTCGGTGATCGTGCCGACGCAGCAGACCTGCTGTGGACAGCCCGCCTACAACAGCGGTGACTACGAGGCCACCACGCCGCTGGCAAAGCAGGTCATCGCAATGCTGGAACCGGCCGACTACGTGGTCGTACCATCCGGATCCTGCGCCGGCATGATCTGCCACCACTATCCGCGGTTGCTGGAGGGTGAGTGGCAGCAGCGTGCCCGGGATCTGGCCACCCGCACCTATGAGCTGACCACGTTTCTCGCGGATATCGCCCCCCTGCCCCGCAGCAAGGTAAAGACCGCGGCGCTTCCACCGGTCACCTACCACGACAGTTGTGCCGGCCTGCGCGAACTCGATATCCGGGAGCAGCCCCGCCGCCTGCTGCGGGAAGTCTGCGGCATAGAGGTAAACGAGATGCAGCAGACCGATGTCTGCTGCGGCTTCGGCGGCACGTTCTGTGCCAAGATGCCTGAAATCTCCGCCAAAATGGCCAGTGACAAAGTGCATAACGCCGTCGCCACAGGCGCCAGGATTCTGACTGGCGGCGATCTGGGCTGCCTGCTGAACCTGGCAGGACGAGCCCGCCGCCTGGGCGAAACGATCGAGGTCCGGCACGTGGCCGAACTGCTGAGCGGCGACCTTGCCGTCCCGGCCATCGGCGAGGGCAACTAGTACTCATGGAGATGCACAGCCAGGCATTCCTCGAAAACGCCCGGGAGGCCCTGGGAGATCCGGAGAAGACCAGACGCCGCGGCCTGTTGGCCGCGTTCACACCGATGGTGCGCAATGCCGCGATGGAGAGCTTCGGCAAGTTCGAACCCCTGCGCCAGCACCTGCGTCGTGTCCGCCAGCACACCCTGGACAATCTCGACCACTACCTGGACCGCTTCGAGCAGGAGGCACTGAGCAACGGCAACCACGTGCACTTTGCCATGGACGGGGAAGAGATGAACCGTATCGTGCTGGAGATCTGTCAGCGCCACAGCGCGCGCCGGATTGCCAAGGGAAAGTCCATGGTCACCGAGGAGACCGGGCTCAGTCGCCACTTGCAGGGTGCTGGTCTGAACGTGACCGAGACTGACCTGGGGGAATACATCATCCAGCAGGCCGGCGAGCCCCCCAGCCATATCGTCGGTCCGGCCCTGCACAAATCCGCGGCCGAAGTCCGTGACCTGTTTCTCGCCCGCCACGACCTGGGCGAACGGGAACTGGAGGAAACATCCCAGCTGGTGCAGGAAGCCCGGGGCGTCCTGCGCCAACGTTTCCTTGAAGCGGATGTGGGCATCATCGGTGCCAACGCCCTGGTGGCGGAGAACGGTTACAGTATGCTGGTCACCAACGAGGGCAACGGCGATCTCTGTGCCAACCTGCCCCCGGTACTCATCGTGTGTACCACGCTGGAACGGATCCTGCCCCGTGCCGAAGATGCCACCGCCATGATGCGCCTGCTGGTGCGCTCCGCGACCGGACAACCACACACCTGTTACACGAGCTTTTACTCCGGCCCGAGGCGGGAACAGGACACCGACGGACCGATAGAGACCCACTTTGTTTTACTGGATGACAAGCGCACCGACATCCTCGCCAGCGACTACCGCGAGATGCTGCAATGCATTCGCTGCGGAGCCTGCCTGAATCACTGCCCTATCTACGCGGCGGCGGGTGGCCATGCCTATGGCGCCGTCTATATGGGGCCCATGGGCTCGGTGCTCACGCCGCTGCTGACCTCCCTCGAGGAAAGCCACCTCCTGCCCAACGCCTGCACCAGCTGCGGCCGCTGCGCGGAAGTCTGCCCATCGGGCATTCCGCTGCCCGACCTGCTGCGCGACCTGCGTCAGGCCGAGCAGGCAGCGAAGCTGTCTCCCCCGCGCTGGCGCACCGGACTGAAGTTGCATGCCTGGCTGGCGCGGCATCCGCGGCTCTACCACGGACTGACTGCGCTGGGCATTCCGCTGCTGCACCGCCTGGGTCGTCGGCGCGGCAGCTTCAGCAAATTACCGCTGGCGGGAGGCTGGACCAGCCAGCGGGATTTCCCTGCGCCGCAGCGTAAGACCTTTATGCAGGCTTACGCAGGCGTTCTGAAGGCGGAAAAAAAGAGGCGGCGCCATGACTAAGAGCGCCCGCTCGCGAATATTCGCGAAAATCCGCCACAGCAGCCGCGGAGCGACTGCCGCTACTATCCGCGAGGAACTCGACAGCTTCGGCAAAGCGCCGGCGGCTGACCTGCCCACCCCGGATACGGCTACCGCCTTCCTGGCCAACGTACTGAAAAATCAGGGCACGGTAGACTGCGCCGCCAACAGGACGGATGCCGTGCGGGCGGTGGGCCAGTAC
Source organism: Halieaceae bacterium (assembly GCA_024640505.1). Taxonomy (GTDB): domain Bacteria; phylum Pseudomonadota; class Gammaproteobacteria; order Pseudomonadales; family Halieaceae; genus JARRPM01. Next base: position 36,145 of record JAHEEV010000002.1, on the reverse strand, counting down.
CTCTACCAGCATTACCGTACCCATCGACTGGTCGCCGGCAACGATTCACGCCTGGCGGCCATGCCCTGGCGTGATGCCGGCGTCCTGCCCCGCTTCGGCACTGCGGAGGGCAACGAGCCCGCTGCTCTCAGTTACGCGCGGCTTGGCGTGGCGGAGACCGGCGCCGTCGTCACTTTCACCGGCAAAGCGAATCCTGCAGCCAATAACCTGCTGGCCGAGCACCACATCGTGCTGGTCAATTGCGAGGACCTGGTCGGGGATATGGAAGAGGCCTGGCTACGCATAAGGCACGAGGTCGATCGGGACGGCAGGCCCCGGGGCATCAACTTTATCGCCGGTCCTTCCAGTACTGCGGATATCGAGGGGCAACTGGTCTATGGTGCCCACGGACCTCGCGGCTGGCACGTGATACTCCTGGGATATATGCCAGCCTCGGCGCTGGAGGATGCCCGGGCACTGGCTGCCGGATAAGCCTCCCCGGGGCGCTATGCAGTACCTGCTACAAGGGGGTGTAATTGAATTTCTGGCCGCCCAGGGTGGCCTCGTACATCAGGCCCCCCCTGGCAATAGTAAAAATTGCCATCCCCTTGCGGTAGCCGCCATGAACATTCGTGGCGTTGTTGCGGCCACCACTGGCACCTGCAGTGACACCGCCACCGGTATTGGCCTTGGCGGATACCCCGGCCGTAATCGCAACAGCCGTGGCCTCAGCGCTGAACTCAAAGTGGCCCGAGGTGAATTCACGGAAGGAGCGCTCGTCCTCCAGGAAGATGATCTGGCTGAAGGCCTGCCCGCCAAGCTGCAGGCCGACGGTAACCTGGGCCATGGTCGAGTTACCTACATGCTGCCCTCCCACGTACACGCGACCCTCCCCATAGGCACCGCCGATTCCGATGCCGCCCTTGCCGATGGTGGGAAATACGGCGTAGGCATAGGACTTGCCGAAGTACCCGGAGCTCTCCCCCGCGCCACGGAACGCCTCGATGGTATCGGAATAGTTGTCCGCCCAGGCCGATTGGCCCGACACTGACATCACGGTGAACAGAAAGATCGCTTTGACTGCCTTGAGCATGGAGTAATACCTTACTGAGTAATGGACGAGCGCAAGCGTGCCAGCGGCTGTAACGGTTTCCGCCGACGGCCTTTGCCCCGGGGGCCTATTGTGTGTACCGCGCCGCGGAGGGTCAAGTCACATTAACCGGTATTGCGCATACCCGCCGATATACCGGCGATGGTGACCATGATGGTCCGCTCCAGCAGCGGCTCCTGCCGCCGCCGGTTGCGCTGCAGCGCTTCTGCCTGCAGCAGGTTGAGGGGATCCGTGTAGATATTGCGCAAACGTATCGATTCGCGGGTCCAGGGCTCCTGCGACAGCGGCTCCTTCTCACCGGAAATTTCCAGTACGGTCGTCAGGTCCTGCGCCAACTGCTCCCGCAGACCGGCGCCAATGGGCTGCAACTCCGTGGGCACCAGGCAGCGATCGTAATGAGCGGAAAGCGCGACATCGGTTTTGGCAAAGACCATTTCCAGCATGGACAGTCGGGTCGCGAAGAAAGGCCACAGCCGGGCCATTTCCCGCAACACTTTGCCCTCCCCGCGCTCCAGGGCCCGGCTCAGAGCAGCTCCCGCACCCAGCCAGGCGGGTAACATGAGGCGATTCTGTGACCAGGCAAAAATCCAGGGTATGGCTCGCAGGCTTTCGATACCACCACCGGTCTTGCGTCGCGCGGGGCGGGATCCCAGTGGCAGCCTGGCCAGCTCCTGTTCAGGGGTCGCATAGCGGAAATAGTCCACAAATCCTGGCTCTCCCCGCACCACCGCCCGGTAAGCCTCGCAGGACTCGTCAGAGAGTGTCTCCATTATCGCCCGCCATTCGGGCCTGGGAGCAGGCGGCGTCAGCAGGTTGGCGCGGCAGATGGCGGTCGTGTACAGGGCCAGCGTCTTCACCGCCAGGGACGTCCAGCCCAGTTTCGCGCGAATCATCTCGCCCTGTTCGGTCACTCGCAGGCCGCATTGCAGGGAGCCGGGCGGCTGCGACAGCAGCGCCTTGCCGGCAGGTGCCCCGCCGCGCCCGATAGTGCCGCCGCGACCGTGAAACAGGGTCAGCCTGACATCGCAGCTGCTGCAGACTTCCAGCAGCTGCTCCTGCGCCCGGTACTGCGCCCAGGAAGCGGCCAGCACGCCCGCGTCCTTGGCCGAGTCGGAATACCCGATCATCACCATCAGGCGTCCCCCGATATGGCCCCGGTACCAGGCACTCTGCAGCAACGTATCGATCACCAGGCTGGCGCGGGACAGGTCATCGAGGGTTTCAAACAGCGGGGCGACCGGGAGATCGTGGCTGCAGCCCGTCTCCTTGAGCAGCAGGTGCACAGCCAGCACGTCCGAGGGCTGGCGAGCCATAGAGATCACATAGGCGCCTAACGCTCCCGCGGGCTGCTCTGCTACTACCGCACAGGTATCGAGCACTTCCCGGACCTCCGCCCCCGGTTCCCAGCGATCCGGAATCAGCGGCCGCAGGCTGGACAGTTCCTGCCACAGGAAAGACTGGCGGGTGGCCTCGTCCCAGGCCTCATAATCGCCCAGGCCGAGGTAGCGGGTCAGTTCAGACAATACCGCGGTGTGCCGGGCGCTATCCTGGCGAATGTCATGGCGCACCAGGAATACACCGAAACAACGGATCCGGCGCAGCAGGTCCAGCAGCGCCCCGTTGGCGATCCGGCTCATGCCGCACTCGAGCAGACTCTGGTAGCAACTGTGCAGCGGTTCCCACAGCTGGTTCTCGCTGTGCAGCACTTCTCCCTCAAGTGCAGGTTCACCGGCTAATTCGGCTTCAATGGACGCGCGGGTGTGGCGCAGCATGTCCCGCAACCGGCGCAGAACTTCCCGGTAGGGCTCGTGGGCATCCCCCGCAAGCTCCCGCATCGCGGCGCTGCAGGTGGTCATGGAAAGTTCCTCGACCAGCTGCAGCACATCAGCCAGGTAGAGATCGACTGCCTGCCAGCGACTCAGGGCAAGGACTTCCCGGGTGACCTGCGCGGTAACATTGGGATTGCCGTCCCGGTCCCCGCCCATCCAGGAGGAAAAGCAGACAGGGGCCGCTTCCAGGGGCAGGTGCACGTCGCAGGTCTCGAACAGGGCAGCATCCAGCCGCCGCAGGAATTCGGGCACAGCCCGCCACAGGGATTCCTCCACCACGGCAAAACCCCACTTGGCCTCGTCCACCGGGCTCGGTCGTTCCAGCCGGAAATCGTCGCCGTACCAGATCTGCGCGATCAGTTCCCGTAACCGGTTGTGCAGATTTTCTATTTCACGTTCTGTATGGCCCTGCAATTCCAGCTGGCCCAGCACCCGCCCGATCTCACTGTGCTTGTGAATCAGTGTGCGCCGGGTGATTTCAGTCGGGTGGGCAGTGAGCACCAGGTCGATTTTCAGTGCATTGACGGCCGCTGCAATCGTATCCCGGGATACACCCTCTGCTAAAAGTTCGCGCAGACCGCCGGCCAGATTACGCGAGGCCGACAGCAGCGGGTTCATATTGCGGGAGATGGTATTGTACTGATCAGCGATGTTCGCCAGGTTGAGGAACTGGCTGAAGGCCCGGGCCACGGGTACCAGTTGCTCACTCTGGAGATTGCGCAACATGGACAGCAAAGACTCCCCGGCGGCCTCACTCTCCCCCCGGGCTGTTTTCGAGAGCCCCCTGATCTGTTCGATGAGATCGAGGAAATCCTCCCCCTCCGCAGCGGCGATGGTCTCCCCGAGCAGGCGCCCGAGGAAACTGACGTTGCCGCGCAGGGCGGAGTAGTCAGGCTGGGTCGACGACGTTGTCACCAGGCGCCGATACGCGCCAGGAGGTCGCAAACCCGACAGGAGTAACCCCACTCGTTGTCATACCAGTTGAGCACCCGGAGATAGCGCCCCCCCACCACACCGGTAAAGCCCGCATCGTAAATCGACGAGTGGGCGTTGCCGATGATATCCGAGGACACGATAGGCTGATCGCAGTACTGCAGGATACCTTTGAGGCGCTCCGACTCCGAGGCGGACCGAACGGCCTCATTGACGTCCTCGACGGTCACGGTCTTGCCGAGCTTGGCAAACAGGTCCACGACAGAGCCGTCGGGAACCGGCACCCGGGCCGCGATGCCATGCAACTTACCCTTCAGTTGGGGGAGCACCTCACCCACTGCCTTGGCCGCACCGGTTGAAGTGGGAATGATATTCTCCGCCGCTGCGCGGCTGCGTCGCCAGTCGGAGTGGGGTACGTCCGCGAGACGCTGGTCATTGGTGTAGGCGTGAACCGTGTTGATGACCCCTTCCTCGATACCGAAAGTCTCATTCAATACCCTCGCCATGGGGGCGAGGCAATTGGTGGTACAGCTGGCATTGGAGATGATACGGTGCTCCGGCTCCAGGCCATCCTCGTTGACCCCCAGCACCACCGTGTAATCCACGGGATCCTTGGCGGGCACGGTCAGTACGACGCGTTGCGCTCCCGCAGTCAGGTGCTGCTCCAGTTGCTCGCGTTTGCGGAACACCCCGGTGGATTCCACCACCGCATCCACGCCCAGATCTGCCCAGGGCAGATCGCCCGGATTACGCTCGCTCAGGAGGCGGGCACGACTTTTGTCCGTGACGAATTCATCCCCTTCCAGCGCGAGATTCTTGCCAAAAGGCCCCATCACGGTATCGTGACTGAGCAGGTAACGCAGGGCGTCGTTATCGAACAGGTCATTGATCGCCACCACGTCGATGCCTTCCACATTTTCCAGAATCCGGAAAACCGAGCGGCCGATCCGGCCGAATCCATTGATACCGATTTTCATTACGCGGCCTCCCTCTGCTTGTCCAGGTTGTTGTAGAGGCGCACCACATCCAGTAGCCGCGCCGCGTGACCGAGGTTTTCATACCAGCCCAGGGTCTTGATGGTGTTACTGCCGGCCTTGATGGTGCCTTTGAGGTCAAACAGCAGTGAGTTCGCATTGCCGATGACATCCGAAGAGACAATGGGGTCCTCCACCACGTCGAGAATCCCCGGGTAATTCGCCACGGCACTGCGCATGGCGTCATTGACGTCCTCTGCGCTGACCCCGGCGTCGTTGATCACCAGGGTGGTATCCAACAGGCAACCCTCCTGCACCGGCACGTTGAGCGCCGAGGTCAGAATCCTGCCCTCGAAATCCGGCAGGATCTGGCCCAGCCACAATGACGCTTCGTGACTATTGGGAATGATGTTTTTGGCAGCACTGCGACTGCGGCGGAAATCACTGCCGGCGTAGTCCTGCAGCGCCTGGTCGGAGGTGAAGGCGTGCACCGTGGTCATGCTGCCGCACTCGATCTCGAAGCGCTGTGACAGGGCATGCAGCAGCAGGCACAGGGCCGTCGTCGTGGCAGAGCCCGCGGATATCATGCGATCGCTACTCTCGATCGCATCCGCATTGATGCCGGGTATGATGATGCGGTCGATATGGTCCGTCGGCAGGGTGCGCAGCAGGACACGGGGCGCACCATTGCCGAGGTGCGCCTGCATCTCTTCCTGCCCCCGAAACTTGCCGGTGGAATCGATCACAATGTCGACCCCGAAAATGTCCCAGGGCATCTCCTCGGGCCGGTCTATCTGCATCAGCCTCGCGCGACTCGCCGGGCTCACCAGGAAGTTCCCCTGCAATTCATGGCGCTCGGGGTGCGCGACCTCTGAGCAGAGCAGGTAGTGCAGGATTTCGGGCTTGCCGATATCCGCCACCGCCACGATCTCCACATCGTCGCTGTGCGAGGCCAGTTCATAGATCTGCCGCCCTGTCTGGCCAAAACCCATAATGCCCACCCGAATGGGCTTCCCTTTTTTCATACCGTTTCTCCTCTCGTTTCGAGCAGGACCACCACCTGATCCTCATACCTGAATCTGTTACCAGCCATCATTGTGGACCATTTCCACCCGAATCATCCATGACCCAACGCAATAAATCACGCAGGGAGACACCACATCGGCCTGCGGGACGTCAACTGCAGCCTTCGTAAGCCGGCTTTCGGCCCCAAAATCATTTTTTTTGCCCAACGGACAAATCCGACCCGACGACCGCCTCGTAATTACCCCTGACTAACGAATGGAGCACCCCATGGAAATGTCTCTGGCGGAAAAAACCCTGTCCTTCCCCTCCACCTTCTCCCCGGAAGCGCTTCTGGTGCGCAATGCTCTCACCGAGCGGGGCCTGGAAACCCCCCTGATCCCCACCGGGCTCAGCCGGGACGAAAAATACCAGCGGATTGCGGCAGCGTTCACCGACATCACCCGCACCCTGGGCCTGGACCTCAGGGATGACAGCCTCTGTGAGACCCCTCACAGGATCGCCAAGATGTATGTCGATGAGATCTTTTCCGGCCTGGATTACAGCCGTTTCCCGAAGATCTCAGTTATAGAGAACAAGATGCAAGTGGAGGAGATGGTACTCATCGACGACATCGACCTCGTGAGCACCTGCGAACACCATTTCGTGACCATCGACGGCAGTGCCCGGGTCGCCTACATCCCGGGTAACAAAATTATCGGCCTGTCCAAGATCAACCGAATCGTGCGCTTCTTTGCCCAGCGTCCACAGGTGCAGGAGCGCCTGACCCAGCAGGTTCTGGTCGCCCTGCAGACTCTGCTGGAGACGGATGATGTGGCGGTAACCATCAACGCGGTGCACTACTGTGTCAAGTCACGCGGGGTCATGGACAGCAACTCGGCCACCCGCACCACTGCCCTGGGTGGCGCCTTCAAGAACGACTCGGCGACCCGGGCAGAGTTTATCCGCTAGCGAACCGTTCCCCCAAGTGGCGGCCCCCCTGGTCGCCTCCCCTGACCCGGCCTGGCGCCGGGTTTTTTTTGCACCGGGGAATCGATGTCACCCCGCCAGAGCGGCTATCACCCCACTATTCCGCGGTGTCACGACTACGGCCGATCAGTGCATTTATTGACCGGCCTCAATTCCGCCCGGGCTGATCTCGGCCTACACTGTCGTTACCGGGTAACGACAGTGTAGAGGGTGTGATGGCCACTAATCAGGAACTGCCGCGCGGCGTGAAGATTCTGCACGATCCCGTGCGCAACAAGGGCACTGCCTTTACCGACGCAGAGCGGGATCTGCTGGGTCTGCGCGGGCTGTTGCCGCCCAAAAAATGTTCCGCGGCAGAACAGGAACAGCGGATCCTCGAGAACCTGCACAAGAAAGCCAATGATCTCGAGCGGTATATACACCTGGTCTCGCTGCAGGATCGCAACGAAACCCTGTTCTACCGGGTCGTCGTCAACAATATCGAAGAGATCATGCCGCTGATCTACACCCCCACGGTGGGCAAGGCCTGCCAGCAGTTCAGCCATATCTACCGCCGTCCTCGCGGGCTTTATATATCCCTGCAGGAACGGGGCAGGGTCCGGGAGATACTCGGAAACTGGCCCCACCGGGACCCGCGGGTCATCGTGGTCACGGACGGTGAACGCATCCTCGGGCTGGGGGACCTGGGTGCGGCGGGCATGGGTATCCCCATCGGCAAGCTTTCACTCTACACCGCCTGCGCCGGCATCCGACCCACCGACTGCCTGCCAGTCATGCTGGACGTGGGGACCAACAACGAGAACCTGCTCAACGACCCCCTGTACCTCGGCCTGGAACGGCGGCGGGAGCGCGGCCCGGCCTATGATGAACTGGTGGCAGAGTTTATCGACGCCGTCCAGCAGGAATTCCCCTATGCGCTGATCCAGTTGGAGGACTTTGGCAACCGCAACGCCTTCCGCCTGCTCGAGCACTATCGCAGCCGGGTCTGCCTGTTCGACGATGACATCCAGGGTACGGGAGCCGTCGCCCTTTCCGGGCTGCTGGCCGCACTGCGCCTCACCGGCGGTGCGCTGGCGGACCAGCGGATACTGTTCTTCGGCGCCGGCCAGGCCGGTATCGGCATCGGTGAGACCATTGTGGCAGCCCAGATCGACGAGGGAGTACCCGAAGAACAGGCACGGCAGGCCTGCTGGTTTTTTGACAGCCAGGGGCTGCTGGTGGACAGCCGGGAGAATCTTCCCCCCCAGAAGCAGCCTTTCGCCCATAAGCACCAGCCGATAACTGACCTGGCGGAGGCGGTGCGTATGTTGCAGCCCACCGCCATCATCGGCTGCGCCGGCAAACCCGGCGTCTTCAGTGAGGAGGTGGTCACACTGATGTCAGAGCTCAATGAGCGACCCATCGTCTTTGCCCTGTCCAACCCCACAGCCAACGCAGAATGCACAGCGGAGCAGGCCTATCGGTGGAGCGAAGGCCGGGCAGTATTCGCCAGCGGGAGCCCCTTCGATCCGGTCGAACTGGGCAACAAAACACTGGTTCCCGGCCAGGGCAATAATGCCTATATCTTCCCCGGGGTGGGCCTGGGCGCGGTGGCCAGCGCCACCAGCCGGGTCACGGACGAAATGTTTCTCGCGGCCGCGCGGTTGCTGGCGCGGCATGTCAGCGAGGAGGACCTGGCGCTGGGACGCGTCTATCCGCCATTGACGAGCATCCGGGACGTATCGGCACTGATTGCCGCGGAGGTGGCCTCTATCGCCTACCGGGATGGACTCGCGCGTCGGGAAGCGCCGCCGGACATCGACCCGGCGAGCCTGCTCCCCGGCATCCGCGAGCAGATGTTCCAGCCCATCTATCCCCACTATGCCTGATTGTCGGTAAGCCATTGCCGCTTCTATTGATCTGGTGCAATGGGAGGACCCGGTGATATCCATTAAGCTAGCAGCCCTTGACACTATCTGACAGCGGAGAAGGTACAGCGTGAGCAAACCGTGGTACGGGTTAGCGGCGGAGGAAGTCCTCCGGGCGTTGGAGACCAGTGAAAGTGGCCTGACAGACGAGATCGCCGGCGCCAGGCTGGCCCAGGTGGGCCCCAACGAAATTGAATTCAAGAAGACCCCCGCCTGGGTCCGGTTTCTGCGCCAGTTCAACGATCCCATGGTCATCATCCTGCTGGCGACCGCCCTGGTTACCGGTGTGCTGACCGCCCTTGGCAGCCATATGCTGCCGGATACCATCGTCATCGTCAGCGTGGTGCTGCTCAACGCTATTCTCGGCTTCGTCCAGGAGGGCAAGGCAGAGGGCGCTCTGGACGCCCTGCGCAACATGATGGTGCAGGAGGCACTGGTCGTACGCGACAAGGACCAGCGCCGAATTCCCGCAAGGGAATTGGTGCCCGGCGACCTGGTGGTGCTGGAGGGTGGCGACAAGATTCCGGCGGATGTCCGCTTCATTGAAACCAGCAACATACACGTGGACGAGTCCTCCCTGACGGGGGAGTCTGTACCCGTGAAAAAGACGATCCAGGCAATTTCCGGCGAGGACCTGGTCCCCGGGGACCAGACCAATACGGGCTTTTCCGGCACCTACCTCACCCAGGGCACCGCCCGCGCCATCGTGGTGGAAACGGGCATGCAGACGGTGTTCGGCCGTATCGCCGACATGGTGAAAGCGGCGGATACCGGCCTGACGCCCCTGCAGCGCAAAATGAAGGAGTTCGTCCACACCCTGATCATCGCCATCCTGCTGGTCGGCGCTTTCAATTTCGGCTACGGCATCTACCTCGGTTACAGCACCTCCTACAGCTTCCTGGGGGCGGTATCGCTGGTCGTGGCGGCGATTCCGGAAATGTTGCCGGCCCTGGTGACCTCGATCCTGGCCCTGTCCGGCGTGGTGATGGCGGGCCGCAAGGCGCTGATCCGCAAACTCCCGGCTGCGGAGACCCTGGGAGCGACGTCGGTCATCTGTTCCGACAAAACCGGCACCCTCACCGAGAACCGCATGACAGTCACCCGGGTCTACGCCGGCGGCCAGATCTATGACGTCACCGGTACCGGCTTCGATATCGAGGGGGAATTCAGGATCGAGGGTGTTGCCCAGCCGCCCCAGCAACGATCGTCTATCATGCAACTGCTGGAGTGCGGCTTCTACTGCAACAACGCCCACCTCAGCGGCAAGGGTGGCACCGGCGACCCCACCGAACTGGCCCTGCGCATATCCGGTGCCAAGGCTGAACTGGTGGTGGATGGCGTACAGCGGCTGGAAGAGATTCCCTTCGATTCCTCCGCCAAATACATGGCGGTCCTGGTGGAGACGGCAGGCCGCCGCCTGATCCTTGCCAAGGGCGCCCCGGAAGTCATTGTGCAGATGTGCAGCTCGACCCTGGATCCCCAGGGAGCAACACAGCCTTTCGAGAGTCAGATCGCCCTTTATACGGCCCAACTGTTTGCCCGTGACGCCCTGCGCACCCTGGGATTCGCCGTCAAGGAGTTACCCGCCGGCGACAGTGACCTGCGTCATGAGGATCTGACCAACATGTGCTTCGTCGGCCTGCAGGGCATGATCGACCCGCCCAAGCAATCCGCCATCGAGGCCGTGGAGCAATGCCGGGGCGCCGGCATTCGCACAGTGATGATCACCGGGGATCACCCCGATACCGCCCAGGCAGTGGCCAGACAACTGGGCATCGACGCAGAGCGGGTGGTAACGGGCACCGAACTTTCGCACATGAGCGAGACCGAACTGGAAGAGGCCGCGGCCGAGGTGTCCGTCTTCGCCAGGGTTGCGCCAGAGCACAAGAAAGCCATTGCGGAGGCACTGCAGGCGCGGGGCCTGGTCGTCGCCATGACCGGTGACGGGGTGAACGACGCGCCGGCCCTGAAAGCGGCAGACATCGGCGTGGCCATGGGCATTTCCGGGACGGAAGTTGCCAAGGAATCTTCAGACATGGTGCTGGCGGACGACAATTTCGCCACCATTGTCGCCGCCGTTGAGGAGGGCCGCCACGCCTGGAACAACCTGCAAAAAGCCATCCTGTACACGCTGCCGACCAACGCCGCCCAGGCCCTGCTGATCATGGGGGCAATCCTGCTGGCCGCCTTCGTGCCGGTCTTTGCCGTTCGCTTCGTGCTGGAACCGGTGCAGATCCTGTGGATCAACCTGCTGGATTCCGTGCTGCTGACCATGCCGCTGATGATGGAGGCGAAAGAGAAGGGACTGCTGGACGCCCCGCCGCGGCCGGCGAAAACGCAGATCATCAACGCCCTGTTCCTGCAACGGGTGGTGGTCATGGGGCTGGCCATCGCGCTGCCGGGCTTCCTGATCTACCACCACTTCGGCTCGCCGGCCGTTGTCGATGGCGTTTTAGTGAACGAACTGCTGCTTACCCAGGCACAGACCGCCGCCTTCTGGGCCATCCTGCTGGCGCATTTCGGCTATGTCATATCCGCCCGCTCCATTTACGGTTCCTTTTTCAGTATCAATCCGTTCTCCAACTATTGGCTGCTGGCGGGCATTGCCCTCAGTATTGCCATCCGGTTCATCCCCACGGTTGTGCCGCAGGCCGCGGCGCTGTTCAGGACCGCCGAATTCCCGGCGGAGTGGTGGCCACTGATCCTGCTGTGTTTCTTTCCCAGTTTCATCGCAATCGAGTCGGACAAATTACTGCGCAGGATGTCCGGCAAGAAAGGGTGGTAACGCGGCAGTTATCGCGGCCGGCAGGCGCCGGGCACGAACAGCTGCGCCGTCGGCGAAGATCAGCGGCAAATGCCGGAGATTTACTCCCTCGACAGATGGCGAGAATTCTGCAAACAATAGGCACCCGTTCGAACTACACCCAATCGACCCTAACAGTGACCGGGAGATAGACGATGACCAGGAAAACCATACCACCGCTTGATCTGATGTTCTTCCTGACCGAGTCGGCCCACAGCCCCAAACACGTCGGCGCGGTGCAGGTCTTCAAATTACCCGACAATGCACCCGGGACCTATCTGCGCGACCTGGTGGCAGCCTTCAAGCAGGCGCCCGTGGTGCCCCCCTTCAATTACCATCCCCGCTTCCCTCGCATCGGTATGCCCGAGTGGCTTGAGGACGAGGCGATAGAGATGAGCTATCACGTCCGTCACTCGGCACTGCCAAAACCGGGCAACAATGCCCAGCTGATGGATGTGGTGCAACGCCTGCACGCCCCGCTGCTGGACCGCCGGCGCCCGGGCTGGCTCTGCCAGGTTATCGAGGGACTGGAAGGCAACCGCTTCGCGATCTACACCAAGATCCATCACGCCTACATCGACGGCATGTCGGGCGTGAAACGCATGTACGGCTCGCTCTCCACCGACCCCGACAGCAAAGCCATCGTGCCGACCTGGTCGTTCCAGCCGGAGTCACCGACTGCCGGTAAAAACCGGAAGAACCGGCAGAACGGCCTGGCCAGGCTGACGAAGCAGGCCCGCGGACTCATGGATGCGGCGGGATTCTTCAGTACCATGGGCCTGCAGTGGCTCAAGTTACGGGAAGGCCGGGCGCAGATACCCTACTCCGCCTCGCCCACACGCATGAACCGCCCGGTGGAGTGGGAAACCCGCTCTACCGCCATCTGTACTTTCCCGCTGGACCAGGTCAAAAGAATCGGCAGGCAACAGGGGTGCACGGTCAACGAAGTCGTACTGGCGGTGATCGGCGCCGCCCTGGATGACTACCTGGAGCGCCACGGTGAGCGCCACACCAAACCGCTGGTCGCCCTTTGTCCCATGTCGCTGCGCAACGAGGGTGATGACACGGCCTCTACACAGGTGTCCGCGGTGCTGGTGAAGCTTGGCAGCCCCGGCAGTGCGATGCGGGAGCGCCTGCTGCAGGTTGTCGAGTCCTCCCATGACGCCAAGGAGCTGGTCAGCGGCATGTCCAGCGAAGGATTGATGGACTACGGGGTCATGTTCTTCGCCCTGATGGAACTGCTGAACCGCAGCAAGCTGGATCGATACATCGCCCCCAACTATAACGTGCTGGTGTCAAACGTACCCGGACCGGGTTTCGACCACATGTACCTGTGCGGTTCCCGGCTGGAGGCCAGCTACCCGATCTCTACCCTGTTACCCGGCGTCAACCTCAATGCCACCCTGCTCTCCCACGGCAACAGCCTGGATTTCGGGCTCATGGGCGACCTGCACTCCCTGCCCGACCTGGACGTCGTGGCCCGGTGCATGGAGGAGCGCTTTGACGAGTTGCGCAAGGCTGTACTGGGCAAACAAGCGGGATCGGGCGGCGCAAGGACCCGAAAGAAGGCGAAATCCAAAGCGAAATCCAAAACCAAAGCCAAAGCCAAGCCTGCAGCGAAGACCAAAGCCCGGCCGAAAAATAAAGCGCAGGCCAAATCGGCTGCTGCACGCGGCGGGTCCGGCAACCGGGGCACATCCCGCGCCCGGTCCACCACACGCGCTAAAGCCGGTCGCTAGGCTGATACCGGCACATGCTGCGCTACCTGCCCAATGCCCTGACCCTGTCGCGCCTGCTGCTGGCACTGCCCCTGGGTATGCTGATCCTGCGCCAGGACTACGAAATGGCACTGGGTGTCGGCCTGCTGGCAGGACTGACCGACGCGCTGGACGGGTTCGCAGCCAGGCACCTGAACGCCTTTTCGCGCCTCGGTGCGGCACTGGACCCGGTCTGCGACAAGGTACTTATCACGGTGTCCTTTCTCAGCTTCGCCAGCGTGGGCCTGATTCCCTGGTACGTGGCAGCCGTCGTGATCACCCGGGACCTGGTCATCGTCACGGGAGCGCTCTGCTACCACTGGCTCATCGGCCCCTTCGATTTCGCCGCGACCAGCCTGAGCAAAATCAACATGCTGGTACAGATCTGTTTCTGCGTACTGGTTCTGACGGCTCAGGTCATACCGGGAATCGGGACACCCGTCATCGACGTGGCGACACTGATGGTAGTGATCATCGCGGTCGCCAGCGGCCTGCACTACGTCATCGCCTGGTCAACCAAAGCGGTCCGTCATCGCGGCAAGGGAGTGCATGAATAATGGTCAAGGGGCGAGACATCCACGTACTCACCTACAATATCCATAAAGGCTATTGTTCCGGCAAGCGTCGCTTCGTGCTGGACTCGATGCGCCAACGGATCGAGGAGACCGGGGCAGACATCGTATTCCTGCAGGAAATCCACGGCCTGGCGATCAAGAGTGAGGCCAAGCGCAAGCGCTTTTCCTATCCCGACCAGCCCCATTTCGAATACCTCGCCGACCGGGCCTGGCCTCACTATGCCTACGGCCGCAATGCCATCTATCGCAAGGGTGACCATGGCAACGCAATTCTGAGCATGTACCCTTTCGTCAGTTGGGAGAATATCGACGTATCGATATTTCCACGTTCGAGTCGCAGTATCCTCCACGGCGTCATCGAGATACCGAAAAGGGATCTACGACTTCATACCCTGTGCGTTCACCTGGGCCTGCTGGAGCAGGAACGGCGCGAGCAGTTAAAAGCGCTGACCCGGCGTATCAACGAGCACATACCCCGGGATGAGCCGATGATTATCGCCGGCGACTTCAACGACTGGCGCCGACGGGCGGAGCACCATCTGCATGACGACCTGGGCCTGGAGGAGCTGTTTGTCGAGTTGCAGGGGCGTCACGCGCGCACATTTCCTGTCTGGGCACCCGTGCTGCCGGTGGATCGTATCTACTACCGCGGGCTCCAACCTGCATCCTGCAAGCGGCTCTCCAGCGGCCCCTGGCGGGATTTATCAGACCACGCCGCACTGTTCGGCGTCTTCCGGGTCTAGAGAATGACTCACCCGCCCCCGGATGCGGGCCTGCCAATAGCCAGCGCGGCATCGATACTGCAGACACCCGGTTTTACAACCGAACTGCACGCCGCTGCGACCGCAACCGGCAAATCGCCCGAGCAGGCGCAGAAATATGCGCGCAAATGCCTCAGGGAGATCGAGGCAACGCCCAGGGAATCCTGGATGAAACCGGTGTCAAAGCTGGCCCGTTTTATCTATACCCGCAGCTATGAAGCGGAACTGGATATCAACGCCGAAGCAGTGGAAGAACTGCGGGAATTATCCCGCGACAAGCTGCTCCTGTTCTTGTGGTCCCACAAGTCACATATGGACAGCTTCGTTTTCCTGCTCTCCCTGTATGACAACAACTTCCGGCCACTCCCCCTGGTGTTCGCCGGCATCAATATGAATTTTCTCGGTTTCGGTGCCATGGCCCGGCGGGTCGGTGCCATTTTCCTGCGCCGCAGCTTCCAGGAAGACCCGATCTACAAGCTGGTATTCCGCCACTACATCGATTTCCTCATCCGCAACCGGGTACCTCTCACCTGGTCCATCGAGGGCACCCGCTCCCGCACCGGTAAGCTTTCGCCACCCAAACTGGGCATTCTGAACTGGGTGCTGGAAGCCTGTGAACGGGAAGAAATGTCCGACGTACTGTTGGTGCCGGTTTCGATAGCCTTCGACCGGATCGCGGAAATCGATGATTATGTGGCCATTCAGCAGGGCAAGCCCAAGCGCAAGGAGTCACTGCGCTGGTTTCTGGACTACATCTTCGGAATGCGCCAGCCCAACGGCAAGGTCTATGTCCGCTATGCGCGACCCCTGTCACCCGGGGATCCCGTCCCCCAAATCCGTGGCATGCTGGGCGATGAGAAAGACGAGGACCGCAACCGGGTAGCCAACCTGGCCCTCGAAGTCTGTGCGCGCATCGAGCAGGTAACCCCTATCAAGTCCGCCGATGTGCTGACCATGGTGCTGCTCGGAGCCAATCGCCGGGCCCTGACCACCGCAGAAATCCATCGACAGGCCAGCGAAATTGCGGCACTGGTGGTAGAACGCGATCTGCCGGCAGCATCGGGCTTCCAGTTGAGCCATGAAGAGGAGGTGGCAGCGGCCATACTGGCGCTGAAGACTTCCGGACTGGTCGAGGTGTACGACAAGTCGGACACGCCTGTGCATTACATCCCGGCGGAGAAGTACCTCGCAGCCGCCTATTATCGCAATACCATCACGCATTTCTTCCTTGCGGCAGCCCTGGCGGAGCTTGGACTGGCCGCCTGCGCCCTGGACATCGAGCTTCCCGACGAGGATGCATTACGAGCCCGGGTCGGCGAACTGCGGGAGCTCTATCGCTTCGAGTTTTTCTTCAAACCACCGGAGCAACTGCTGGACGAAGTGTCGAGGGAGGCGCAACTGCGTTACCCGGGCTGGGATAGCGGGAATCATTCCATTCAGAAACTGCTGCGCGAACTGCCGCCACGCTTTGGCCACGCCATTTTGCGTTCCATCTCCGAAAGCTACCTGGTGCTCGCCGTCACCCTGCTGGACATGGATACGCAACCCGTCGTCGACCGCAAGAAATTTATCGGCCGATTGCAGGCCCAGGGAGAACAGATGCTGTTGCGCCGGACTATCAGTTGCGCTGCCTCGGTATCCCGCGATCTGCTGGGCAGCGCACTCAGGCTGGCGGATCACCGGCAACTGCTTGCGGGCGTCGGCACCGAGCTCCCGGCCCGCCGGGAAGCTTTTGCCGACCAGGTGGTCAGGGCCCTTTCGGCGATCAACCTGCTGCAACGCAGCTATGACGAGGCCTGGTTTTCCAAGCTGTCCGCGGGGAAAATCTCCAACCTGCTGGGTCCGTGATCGCGGGTGCCGGCCAAGGTTGCCGTTCCGGTCGGGAGCCGTTATCTTGCCCGATCCACCAACCGACCAGAGACACCCCATGAGCGTAGCAGAAGTCACAGCGACTCTCGCCCAGGTACCCAACCTGCTCAAACTGACCACTGAACTGAAGCCTCGCCCCATGAGCACCCGGGACTGCTTTGCAGCGCGCCTGGAATCCACGGTGGATAAATTTCCCGACCGGACCGCGGTCATTTTCGAGGGGAAAAAACTGAGCTGGCGCGAGCTGAACGAGATGGCCAATCGTTATAGCGGCGCTTTCAAGGGACTGGGACTCAAGCGGGGCGAGGCGGTCAGCGTCTTCATGGAAAATCGCATCGAGTTCCTGGCCACCATTGTCGCTCTCAACAA
This sequence comes from Halieaceae bacterium, assembly GCA_024640505.1. Classification (GTDB taxonomy): domain Bacteria; phylum Pseudomonadota; class Gammaproteobacteria; order Pseudomonadales; family Halieaceae; genus JARRPM01. The sequence goes on along the minus strand of JAHEEV010000002.1, from coordinate 19,286 downwards.
ACTTGGCGTCGCCGCTGCGCTCATCAACACCAACCTCACCGGCCGGCCCCTTACCCACTGCATGAGCATCACCAACTCCAGGATGTGCATCTTCGGCGAGGAGCGCCTGGAGGCCGTGGACGGCGTGAGATCGCAGTCGGACCTTGCGGCGATCGGGGACTACCTCTTCGTGCCCGATACGGGGCGATCGACCTGCCCCTCCTGGGCGCGGGATCTGGAGGAGGAGTCGCGGGACGAGGACAGCGGCAATCCGCCAGATACGGGGCGCAACACACTCGGACTGACCTCCTTCTACATCTTCACCTCCGGGACAACCGGCCTCCCCAAGGCGGCTGTGCTGTCAAACCGTCGCTACCTGCTGGCCACCGCCCTCTCCTACAAGGGAGGACTGCTGTGTGATGAAACCGACTGTATCTATCTCTGCCTGCCCCTCTACCACGGCACGGGCCTGTTCCTCGGCGTGGGTGCCTCTTTCCTCAGCGGGGCCACCATGTTCGTGCGCCGTAAATTCTCCGCCAGCAACTTCCTGAGCGAGGTCCGCGAGCACGGGGCCACCTGTTTCATCTACATCGGCGAATTGTGCCGCTACCTGTTGCAGACCGAGAAACAGCCGGATGATCACCGCAATCCGCTGGCCACCATCATGGGTAACGGACTGCGCCCCGATGTCTGGCACGAATTCAAACAGCGCTTCGGCATCAAACGCATCGCGGAATTTTACGGTTCCAGCGAGGGAAACGTAGGTTTCGTCAACCTGCTCAACAAGGACTGCACCGTGGGCACGACGTCCCTGCCCCTGGCCCTGGTCAAATACGATGTAGACGCGGACGAGATCGTACTTGACAGGAAGGGACACTGCATACGGGTGGAAAAAGGCGAACCCGGACTGCTGCTGGGCAAGATCACCCGGGCCACGGTGTTCGAGGGCTATACCAACGAGGAGGCCACCGAAAGCAAGATCCTGCGCAATGTCTTCAAGAAGGGCGACGCCTGGTTCAACACCGGGGACCTGATGAAAACCATCGATGTGGGATTTGCCCTGGGCATGCCCCACTACCAGTTCGTGGACCGGGTCGGCGATACCTTCCGCTGGAAATCGGAGAATGTCTCGACCAATGAGGTCGGCGAAATCATCAACGGCCACCCGCAGGTGGCCCTGTGCAATGTCTACGGTGTGGAGGTGCCCAGCGCCGACGGCAGGGCCGGGATGGCAGCGCTGACTCTCGCCGAGGGGGAAAGGGAACTCGACCTGGAGAATTTCTCGCGATACGTCAATCGGGAGTTACCCCCCTACGCGCGCCCCGTGTTCCTGCGGGTGCTGAGCGAAATGGATACCACGGGTACGTTCAAGCTGGTCAAGGGGGATCTGCGCAAGCAGGGGTACGATCTGGATCAGGTCCGGGATGACCTCTATGTCATGAAACCGGGGAAGGACACCTATGAGCCACTGGATAAGGGTTTCGCCGGTCAAATCCGCGACGGGAAAGCGGGTTTCTGACGGTGAGCCACAGATAATCCCTAGGGCCTGAACCGGTCCAGGCCGAAAATCTTCGATACCTGTTTGTCGAAGGTTTTCAAGGGCAGTAATTTCTTCAGCAGAGGCAGCCTGACACTGCCGGCGCCACCACGGATTATCGCCGGAGGCGGTTCCTGCAGCAGCTTGTCCACGACCGGTACGACAAATTCCTCCGCCGGTGTGGCGTTCTGCTGTCCTGCCTGTGCCCGGGCCCGTATGCCGGCTTCAGCCGCCTTGTAGAGGGAATCTTCAGGCAGTCGAATCGCCGCCTCAGCATGATCACCGAAGGCGGAACGCACACCTCCCGGTTGTATCATCACGACGCTGATGCCGAAGGGTGCCAGTTCCATCCGCAACGCATCCGAAAGGGAATGGATGGCGGCTTTGCTGGAACAGTAAGCGGCAGCATAGGGCGTGGTGAAAAGGCCGACGATACTGCCCACGTTCACCAGTGACGCTCTGCCATTCGCGGCCACAGCTGCCCGCAGCAGGGGCATGGCGGCCCGCGCTACAGCCACCGGGGCGATGACGTTGGTCTCGTATTGCCCGCGGAGGTCTTCCCGCGTCAGGTCAAGCACGGCTCCCACCTGGGAATAGCCCGCATTGTTGATCAACATGTCCAGGTGACCCGCACCCTCACGCACCTGCGCCATCGCGGCGGCAATGCTGTCCTCGTCATTGACATCCAGTGAAAGGGTTTCGATACCCGCCTCCGCCAGCGGCGCGAGTGTCCCGGGGCGACGTGCGGTCGCATAGACTCGCTGCCCTCTCTTATTCAGCTCACGCGCCAGGGCGGAGCCGATACCGCTGGAGCAGCCGGTGATAAGAATCGTGCGTTGCATGAGGGGTCTCCCGGAACAGGTGGTCTGGCCGGGCCATCATTCAGGGAGGACCGGCACAAGTCAAGACAGGCGGGTAGCGCCGGGTGTCAGGCCTGGCGCGCAGCGCTACCGGCACGTGAGCGGCGCCTGCGTCGGGCCGGTTTATGTCCCTCACTGCCGCGCCCGCGAGCAGTCTGCTGGCCCGCCTGGGTTTTGTGAGCACCATGACGGTGCGAGTTCTGGCCCGGTTTGCGCAGCGGTGCGCTCTGGGGCAACTCATGCTCGGGCTCAAAACCGCTGATATATTCCCGCGTCAGATGGCGTTGCACCACCCGTTCGATATCGTTGAGCTGCTTGATCTCATCGGCACTCACCAGGGAATAGGCCCTGCCCGAAGCGCCGGCCCGCCCGGTGCGGCCGATACGGTGCACATAATCTTCAGGGACGTTGGGCAGGTCGAAATTCACCACCTGGGGCAGCTGGGCGATATCCAGGCCGCGGGCGGCAATATCAGTGGCCACCAGCACCCGGATCTGGCCATTCTTGAAACCGGCCAGGGCCCGGGTGCGCGCACCCTGGCTCTTGTTCCCGTGAATCGCCGCCGCATTTATGCCGGACTTTTCCAGCTGTTGTGCCAGCCGGTTGGCGCCGTGCTTGGTACGGGAAAAAACCAGAACCTGCTGCCAGTCGTTATCGACGATCAGCTCCCGCAACAGGGCGGGCTTGCGCTTCTTGTCCACCGGATACACCCACTGCTCCACCCGATCGGCAGTGGCATTGGGTGGAGAAACCTCCACTTCCAGCGGATCGTGCAGGATGCTGCGGGTGAGTCCGCGGATCTCATCGGCGAAGGTGGCCGAGAAGAGCAGGTTCTGTCGCTGTGCCGGCAGCAGCTTCAGAATGCGACGGATATCGTGAATGAAACCCATGTCCAGCATCCGGTCGGCTTCATCCAGCACCAGGATTTCCAGGGCATCGAAGTTCAACTCGCCCTGTTGATGCAGGTCCAGCAGGCGCCCGGGCGTGGCGACCAGAATGTCGACGCCCTTGCGCAGCCTGGCTATCTGGGGATTGATCTTGACCCCGCCGAACACCACCGCCGATTTGAAGGGAAGATGGGCGCCATAGGTGTCGACGCTCTCGGCCACCTGGGCGGCCAGTTCCCGGGTGGGCGTAATAATCAGGGCGCGTATCCTGTGGGGATGCTGCGGGCCGCTCTCCTGCAGACGCTGCAGGATGGGCAGGGTGAAACCGGCTGTCTTGCCGGTACCGGTCTGGGCCGCAGCCATCACGTCGCGGCCACTCAGCACAGCGGGAATGGCCTGCACCTGTATCGGCGAGGGCTCGGTATAGCCTTTCTCCCGCACCGCGCGCAACAGCGCTTCGGACAGGCCCAGCTGATCAAACGTCATGGGGATTCTCTTCAATTGCAACGAAACGCGGACGAAGTCGGAGGTGTACGCGCATGGGGCTGCGCATCCTACACTATCGCGGCCACGGGGGGAATCGGTAAAATGACGCGATGCGCTGGCAGGCTACGTCAGCGCGACCATGACTGGCATCTATCTATGAGACGACCCTCAAGCCTGAGCGCACTCCTCACCCTGCTGTTTGCGAGCGCTCTTGCCAGCGCCCAGGATCTGCCCCCGGATGCCGAAGACGTAGAGGTGAGTTACATCTACGCAACTGTCATGGGCACCGGATCCTACAAAATCAACGGCCGACGGATCACCATGCTGAGCATCCCACTTACTTACACCCACCGCGACATGACTGAGGACCGGGCGGGCCTCGAGTTGAGCATGCCGGTAGTGCTGGGTTATGACACCGTGACCGACCAGGACTGGTTCGGTCAGCTGCTGGAAGAAGACCTGGTAACGCTCACGGCACTACCAGGATTCGAATACCAGCTCCCTCTTCACCCGAACTGGACACTCAAGCCTTTCGGCAACCTGGGGGCGGGACACGACTTCGCCGGCGGGGAAACCATCTGGATGGGCGTGCTGGGCATCCGGGCTCTGGGCACCTGGTACTATCCCGAGGGCTGGGAACTGCGCTGGGGCGCCGCCTTTCAGACGGCCGGGGAATACCAGCAGGACTCCCACAACCGCACCAGCTTTGGCATGCTGGAAGGCGGCGTCGACCTCCGCTGGACCACGCCCCTGGTACTGGCCGATCGGGCCGTGGACACCGGCATCTATTACCTCGTCCAACACTTTCTTCCCGAGTGGAAAATAGACCAGTTGCGCCCTCGTAAATCCGAAGTGGGTCTGCTGCACGAAGTCGGCGTGTCCATCGGGCTGAAAAAACCCTTCACCTTCCTGGGCGTGGATTTCGCACGGGTCCGGGTGGGCTACTCCCGGGGCAGCGGTGTGAGAGGCTGGACTTTCGGTACCGAATTTCCTTTTTGACTCTGCACGTTATCGTGACCGTGTAAATTCGGCGCTATTGGAAGTTGTAGCGGAATTCCATGCCGTACATGCGCGGCTCGTCGGTACGGCCATAGGACGGAGATCCGTCCGAGAAGTCGGAAGCGAGCTCTGCACCCAGTCCGCCCGGGTCGACGTTCTGCGGCTCCCAATCGGTCCAGTTGACCACCCAGGCCGCGATTTCAAAGCCGCCACCGGGGCTGTACCAGGTGACCCGCGCGTTGAGCTGCTCGAAATCATCTGTATCGGGGCACTGGCTGAAGGGCGGTTCAGTCAGGCCGCCGGTGGCCGATGGATCGCTGATGATCAGCTGGCCATCCAGATCAGTGAGGCCGTACACGTCGGACGAGCGGCCCTCGGCCCGGTTATTGACCACGTAGTAACAGCTGGTGCGCTCAACGCCTTCCGAGTAGCTGAAGGCGGCGGTGAAGGCCAACTCACCGGCATTATGCAGATCCAGCGTATAGGTTCCGCCCAGCGAGAAGGTGACGTCGGGCGACTCTGAAAAAGTTTCGCCGGAGCGGTCTATGACCTGGCACTTCCCGTCCACCACAGTGCGCTCATTGCGCCGTTTGTACTCCGCGTCCAGCAGCCCCGTGTTGAAGAACAGCTCCAGACTGGGAAGGGGTAGCCAGTTGATGCTCAGTTCGGCGCCGTCGCCCTCCACATCTGAGGTTTCGAACAGATAAGCGCCGACGTTGGAGCCCTCCAGGCACTCCGCCTGAATAAACTCGAGGGCCTGCAGGTTATCGTATTCATAACTGAACAGGGCCAGGTTGACCCGCAGGGTGTTGTCGAACCAGGTGGACTTCATACCCAGTTCATAATTGGTCACCTCCTCGGGATCGAAGGATGGGGCCAGGATCTCGCCCGCGCTGTTGAACCCGCCCGCCTTGTAACCCTCGGCATAGGAAGCGTAGAGCATGACATCGCTGGTGACCGCCCAGTCCAGTACCAGGCGCGGCGTCAGCTGCTCCCAGCTGTCTTTCGATTCCAGCCAGCCCAGCTCCCCGTCGGGATCGTAATTGCCATTGGCGTCGATGCGCGTTTCGGTGGGGAAGGCGAAGGCGATCACGAAGTCGTTGAATTCGACGTAGCGGCTGAACTCCTTCTCGTCCCGCGTCCAGCGCAGGCCACCGGTGAGTGACAGGCTCTCGGTGATGTCCCAGGTCACATCTGCGAAGACCGCGTAGGAGTCGTACTCCGCGTCGATAAAGATGCGCTCGGAAAAAAAGTCCGTCTCCTCGAGTGCCTCTGCACCGTTTTCATAAGCCCGACGGTCATAGGGGTCGGGGAAGACATCGAAAGCCAGGTCCAGCCAGACGTCCGGCGGAAACGTCTCATAGGGCAGACCGGCCTCCCGCTCGGCCGCCAGCTTGGTGAAAGACAGGGTGGTCAGGTCGATCCCGCTGGTCTGTTTGGCATTCTCCCAGAAATAGTTGGTGCCCACCGTCCAGTGGAAAGCGGAACCGATGTCGCCGTTCAGGCGGAATTCCTGGCCGAATTGCTCGTTGTCCTCTTCGTTGAGATCGTTGAAATAATAGAGTTCTTCGGCAGAGCCGTCTTTCTCCTCCGGGTTGGTGGAGCTGTAATCGCGCCAGGAGGTGATGGAGGTCAGCGTTGCCCAGTCCATGTCATAGGTGAGATGGAAGGCGGCGCCGAACAGGAAGCGCTTCTCCTCCAGGTCCGAGTCGCTCTCGACCCTGGTGAATCCGGCGCCGTTATCGCGGGGTCCCCACACCGCGCTGGAACGCGCCCTCGAATCCTGGTCGGTCTCGTCGTACTCGAGGCGGAGGTTCATGTCGAGCCGGTCGGTGGGTACCCAGCGCAGCTGCGCATTGATGGACTCACTGCCCCGCCGGGCCAGGTCCTTGCCGTTACTCAGGTTGTCGACCCAGCCGTCGCGACGGTTCCAGAGAATGCCACTGCGAAAAAACAGTTCATCGGTGATGGGCACATTGATCACACCGTCGACCTGGCGGCGATCGTAGTTACCCAGGGTCGCCCGGGCCCAGCCGTAGAAGTCCTCGTCGGGCTTGTTGGTCACGTACTGAATGGCGCCGGCGGCCGCATTGCGCCCGAACAGGGTGCCCTGGGGCCCGTTGAGGATCTCGATGCGCGCGATATCGTTGAAAGCCACCTTGGAGCCACCGCTGCGGCCAATATAAACCCCATCCTGGTAGACACCCACCGCGGGATCGGCACCGATCCCGAAGTCCGAGGTACCGATACCGCGGATCGAATAATTAGGCTGGTTGGCCGCCCGGGAGATCGTTACGTTCGGGGTGAATACTCCCAAATCGGCAATGTCATCCGCAGAGAGGTTATCGATCTGCTGAGCGCTGAATGCCTCGACGGCGATGGGCACGTCCTGCAGCCCCTCCTCCCGCTTCTGGGCGGTGACAATGACCTCCTCCAGGCCCTGGGCGAGAACGCCGGGACAGAGACCGGCTGCTATGACAGCCGCCAGACATCTGCGCAGTGATTTAGCGGTCGGTTTCATGCAACGCACCTCGTTTATTATTGCTTTGGCTGCGCTATTATAATCACTGGTATCGGGTTCGAAGAACCTGAAATATTACGGGGTATTCGGCATGCACAAGAAAATCATCAGGCGCCGCAGGCTTTTACAGTACCTGGCTATCCTGCCCGTGCTCAGCGCCCTTCCCGCGAAACTGCTGGCTGAACTGATCACGCGCACACCCCAACCCAGTCCCTTCGACGAGGACTCCACCGCGGAAGAGGTCACCGCCGGCCTGGACCTCAGTGGCAAAACGTTCGCCATTACCGGTGCCAACTCGGGTCTGGGTCTGGAGACGATGCGGGTGCTGGCACTGCGCGGGGCGCACGTGATCGGCATAGCGCGCACACTGGAAAAAGCGGAAAAGGCCTGCAGCAGCATCGACGGTGAAACCACACCGATGTTCCTTGACCTGGCAGAGTGGGACTCGGTAGTGACCTGTGCGGAGCAGATAAAGGGCCTGGGGATTCCACTGGACGGCCTCATTACCAATGCCGGCGTTATGGCACTACCGGAATTGCAGCTGGTCAATGGGGTAGAACGCCAGTTTGCCATCAACCACCTCGGCCACTTCATCCTGGCCAATCAGTTGCAGGAGACGGTCCTGGCAGCCCCCCAGGGCCGCTTCGTTATGCTCAGCTCCAAGGCCCACCGGTATGCAGAGAACGGCATCGAGTTCGATAATCTCGACGGCAGCAGGCACTATGACCCGTGGGGCGCTTACGGCGTATCCAAGCTAGCCAATGCGTTGTGCGCGCGGGAACTGGCCCGGCGAATATCGCACACGGATGCCACGGCCAACAGTGTCCATCCGGGCATCATCAAGACCAATTTGATCAAGCACCTTCCCACCTGGCAACAGTTTGCCGCCGACTATTTCGGCTGGCTGTTCATGAAATCCGTACCCGAGGGGGCCGCAACGACCTGCTACGTGGCCGCCAGCCCCGACCTGGTCGGTGTCCGGGGTTTCTATTTCGCCGACTGCAATGTCAATGCGGGGGAGACGCCCTACCTCTATGATGATGCCATGGCTACCGAGCTGTGGCGGGTTTCCGAGGAACTGACGCGGGATTACCTGCCGGTTACCCGCAAGGTCTGAGCAAACCCGGGCGGCTCAGCTGGCAAGGGCTGTCCGGTCCGCCTGCAGTTGATGCCTGAACTCCTCCTCCCGCTCTTCAAGCACCGCTTTGAGAGCCCGCTCCATCAGCCAGCGGGCCTGGCCGGTATAGGCGTAAATGCAGGCGTGCACCGCCGCATCGTGCCAGTTCTCCACCGAACAGCTGGCTGAATACTCCTCGAAGCTGGCCAGAGCGTTTATCAGGTCCGATATGTGACGGGGACATTCACAGTCGAGGGAACTGCGCAGGGCGCGGGCGGCAGACAGCTCGGCGGGCGAAAATTCACGGGGTTTACCGGCAATCAGCTCTCCCAGGTCATTGTCGCCCATCGCAGTCGCTTTTTCCGCCACCGTGCGACTGATCTCGAAGGCGAGGTAAGCCGGATCGGGTGGAAAATCCATTGCCGTGAAACCGCGCTCCTCCAGCTCCCGCAGCCAGCGTTCGTTGCCGAACTGATAACTGACCAGAACCCTACCGGCCTCCAGGTGCTCCGCCAGGGCGGAAATCTGTTGCAACTGCGTGGCCGACAGTGCCGCACACTCGATGACCAGGGCGTTCACGCCTTTCAGGTGGTCCAGGCTGCCGGGTTCAAGGTCGGCCGGGCTATGATGAGCGAGTGTCGCATCCACATTGGCCAGGCAGCCCTGGTGCTCGTCCACCCACTTGCAAAGCGCCGGTCCCAGAAAAAGGACTTTCGGCTTGGTGTCAGGCAGTGCCCTGGCACCGCTCTGGCGCCGGCACAGCATTTCGAGGGTCTTGCGATCCGACGATGCAATCTCACCGATTCGCGAGCCGGACTCTATCAATGCTGACACCAGCTGCAGGTGCTCCAGATCGGCCTGGGTATATTGTCGCCTGCCTGTCGGAGACTTATGGCTGGCACCCAGACCATAACGTCTTTCCCACACCCTCAGCGTATCCGGTTTCAGCCCCGTCAGGCGAGCTACCGTGCCAATTCCGTACAGGGGGCGCGTTTCGAGCATGAGCTGTTCCATCATCGTTTCTCCTAGTGTTTCTCAAGACTGTACGCATGAACCGCGCACCCGGATGAGTCGACCACTTCTTGTCCAGGCATTTACCGGACACCGTGCCTCCAAAGCTGGTCAGGGACACCGGTGCGGGCGTATACACCCCCGAAACCATCACACAGGCCACGACGGTGATTACGCAGGACCTGACCGGAGAGGAAAACGACTACGAATACCTGTTCGCGGAGGCGCGCCACTACCCTTTGCTGAGTGCGGAGGAGGAGCGCGCCATCGACATCAGCAAGTGGCAGGCCATCGGCGACCTGCAACGCCTGATGCTGCTGGACCGGAACTGTCGGCGTTTCGTCGCCTGCTGGGCGCAGAACTGCGTCACCACGCCCCCCGCACTGGACCGACTGCAGAGTCGCGACCACTTTTTCCTGTTGCGCAGAGAGCTCTCGGAAGTCCTATCTGCCGATGGCGCTGAGACCCGCCTGCTGACTCTCGCGACACTGCTGCAACAGCACCCCGCCGGGGCGAGCGACCTGACGACCCTGCAGGACCTCGACTTGCCCGCCAGTCTGGTGGCGGCCATGGCGGAATGGTGTATTTCCGGCGGCGAAGCGGAGGATCTATCCAGCGCTGCGAGGGCCTTGCGCGCCTGGCAGATGAGCTGGCAGGGCGTCGCAGCGCAGGAGCCGCCCATCCCGACCCAACCCCACCGGCGCGAGATGGTCCACCAGCTGGACGCCTACCACCTCGCCCGCTCCCGGCTCGTGATGCACAACCTGCGGCTGGTCTATTCCATTGCCGGCCGCTACCGGGACAAGGGTGTATCGTTCCCGGATCTGTCCCAGGAGGGCACGGTGGGACTGATTCGCGCGGCGGAAAAATTCCGCCACAGAAAAGGCTATCGTTTCAGCACTTACGCATTCAACTGGATCTCCCAGGCCATCAGGCGCTGTGTGGCCGATGCCGCGGGCCAGATCCGCTTTCCCGGCCACGTCCAGGAGCAGCTGGCGCGCCTTTACGGAGAGCGCGCCAGGCTGGTCGCGCGCACCGGGCGGCCGGTCAGTGACAGGGAACTGGCAGAAGCCGCCGGCCTGGGGGTGGACAAGGCCCGTGAGCTCCTGCAGCTGAGTAACCTCGCCGTCTCCCTGGATGCACCGCGATACACCGGGGATGATAGCGTCGCCCTCGTCGACACTCTGCCCGATCCCGGAACCGGGCAGACCTTCGGAGAAGCGGAGAACATGTCCCTGCGACGCTTCCTGCTGGGGGAAATCAGCTGCCTGGATCCCGCCGAGCAGCGCGTGATTATCGCCCGGTGGGGCCTGCAAGGAGGGCCCGCCCTGACCCGTGCCGAGGTCGCAGATCAGATGGCCGTCAGTACCGAATGGATCCGGCAGCTGGAACGCTCCGCCCTGGAGAAACTGCGCGCCAGTGAACGTGTAACTTCCGCCTACGCGGATCACGTGAACACCCGCGGGTGACCCTTGCGCCACGGGCTCCCCTCCGGTAACGTCTGCGGGTCGAGCGCACCAGGATTCAGGCATGCCGGACGATAACAGCAGCGCCAACCCCCGCCCCGTCATGGGCATCGGCTCCTGCCTGGCAGGCAATGCCGTCCGTTACAACGCCCAAACCAAAAGTCCCAACCAGTATGTGCGCGGCATCAGTGAAAATTTCGAGATGCGCGCATTCTGCCCTGAGATGGGGATCGGTATGGGCGTCCCGCGTCCGCCCATCCACCTGGTGGGGAGCGAATCCTCGGTACGCGCCCTGGATGTAGACACCCACAGCAACGACTTCACGGACAAACTGGCCGCCTATGCCGGCAAGGTGCTGGAACTGGCGCCGGAGCTGTGCGGCTACATCCTGGTAAAAGGCAGTCCCAGCTGCGGCTACGAGCGGGTGAAACGCTTCGCAGACAACGGCCACAGTGTGGCCTCGGACCAGCGGGGTATTTTTGCCGCCGCGCTGGGCCGCGCCGACCCCCTGCTCCCCCTGGAGGACGATGGGCGCCTTAACGATCCCGGGCTGCGGGAGAGCTTCGTGACCCGCGCCTACACCTACCACGACTGGAAAACCCTGTGCATCACAGGCCTGACGCCACACCGGCTGGTCGAATTCTACAGTCGCTACAAGTATCTGGTGATGGCCCACCATATGCCCACCTACAAGATCCTGGGTCGTCTGGTGGCCGACGCGGGCAAGCAGCCCATGGACGCATTGTCGGCCCGCTTCATTGCCGAACTCATGGCAGGACTCACCCACCGCGCCACCCGGCGCAGCCACAGCAACGTGCTCTTTCACCTGTCGGGTTATCTCAAACGCACGGTGCCGTCAGCAGAGCGACAGCGGCTCAGGGACCTCATCGACCAGTACCGCCAGGGACTGGTGCCACTGATCGTGCCCATCACCATGCTCAGGCACCATTTTGCCAATAACCCCAATGCCTATATCGACCAACAGGTCTTCATGGCCCCCTATCCCGACGAGTTGCAACTGCGCAACCTCGTCTAGCCTGAAAGCCAGTCCCTGGCAGCGGCGCGGCTAAAGGGCCGCATTGACTAGAGAATATCCTGTAAGGCGTCGTCGAGACTTGGGAATTCGAATTCGAAACCGGCGGATTGCAACTTTTCCGGCACCACCCGCTGGCCATTCAGGAGCAACTCATCCGCCATCTCGCCCACCATGAGACGCATGACGGGAGCCGGCACGGGCGCCGTGATGACTGTCTTTTTGTACCGTTTCATGGCATCGCAAAAGCCGCGGCTGGTCACCGGCTCCGGCGCGGTCAGGTTGAAGGCACCCGACAGGTCGTCGCGCTCCAGCAGCAACACCATGGCCGCGATGACGTCACGTCGATGCACCCAGCTGAGCCACTGCCTGCCATCCCCGAGCCAGTTGGCGACACCGAAGCGGAAGGGCCGCGCCATCTGCTCCATGGCGCCCCCTCCCTGGTCCAGCACCACGCCCAGCCGGGCCCGGCAGACCCTGACCCCGAACTGCTCCGCCTGCAGGGCCAACTCCTCCCAACGATGACAGAGGTCGCTGGAGAAACCGGGTGTAGACGGGGCATCCTCCGTGAGAATCTCATCCCCATGGTGGCCGTAATAGCCGATAGCGCTGGCACTGACCAGCACGCCCGGTTTGCGATCCAGGCGCTCGATCAGGCCCAACAGGGCGCGGGTGGTGTCCAGTCTGCTGTCGAGGATCTCCCGCTTGTACGCGGGAGTCCAGCGGCGCTGGGCCAGGGAAGCGCCGGCAAGATTCACCACGCCATCAATCGCACTGTCGTTGGAAATCTGGTCAGGAGATTGCAGGTACTGGATAGCGTCGCTATCCGCCCTGTCCTGCCGGGTGAGCACCGTGACTGCATGCCCCGCGGCGACGAGGCGCTCCGTCAGTGCCGTGCCGATAAACCCTGTTCCGCCAGTCATGAGAATATGCATTAAACGTCGTCCGTCTGTGAATGCGTCTTCACAATGTACGCCAGCCCTGCGCTTCGGATCAAAGGGGGCCAGTCATCCTGATGCAGCCTGAGCGCGTATACTGCCGGCATGAGTTCACTTGTCGATGACGCCCGATCACTGGAAAACTTTCTGTCCCACCACCGCAGGGTGGTAGTGCTGACTGGTGCAGGTATCAGCGCGAGCTCGGGTATTCCCACCTATCGCGATGCCGGAGGGCACTGGCGCGCCAGCGCTCCGATAAAGCACCAGGAGTTTCTCACCGACCCCGCGCGCCGACGGCGTTACTGGGCCCGTTCCGTGGCAGGCTGGCCCGCCGTGCGAGACGCGCGGCCCAACCTGGGCCACTTCGCCCTGGCGCGTCTGGAAAGGGCGCAGCGCATCGAGCTGCTCATTACACAGAATGTCGATCGCCTGCACCAGCGGGCGGGCAGCAGGAGGGTTATCGACCTGCACGGTCGCCTGGACCGGGTACGCTGCCTGGACTGCGGCACCCTGCGTTCCCGCAACAGCGTCCAGCGCCTCCTGGACCCCACAGATCTTGCGACAATGGGACACCCCCGTGACACCCTTCCCGATGGAGACGCCTCCATCAGTGCTGTTCAGGTCGATCAGTTACACGTCCCCGGCTGCGCACACTGCGGCGGCATCCTGATGCCCGACGTGGTCTTCTTCGGTGGCACGGTACCGCGGGAACGGGTCGCCGCATGCAAGGAGGCAGTGCTCCACAGCGATGCCCTGCTGGCCGTTGGGACCTCCCTGCAGGTCTACTCGGGTTTCCGCTTCTGCCGCCTGGCGGCAGAACTCGACAAGCCCCTCGCTATCATCAACCCCGGAACCACCCGGGCCGATTCCCTGGCCCGGTTGAAGCTCTCCTCCGATTGCGGTCCCCTCCTGTCCCGGGTCGCAGATCGCCTCGACCCCTGTTAACGCGACTGCTCCCGCAGCCCTGGCGGACAGCGGGAGCGTCGCAGGCCCTTTTTCCTATCAGTCGGTCAGCACCGAGACATTGATCAGGGGACTGCCGCTTATCTCCTCCGCAGAGGGGTCGCGTGCGATCACGGTGTAGTTGACACCACCGTCAAGCGCCAGGGTTGCGCCTGAGTCGAAGGCCACCACTGACTTGTCGCCCGACGCTGTCACCGTTATCCAGTAATCGCCGGGCATGAGTGCCAGTTGCCCGGTCGACTCTTTATAGGCCAGTCCGATGACGGCCGGTTCAGCGTCCGCAATGACGCCGTCTGTGGTGAGATAAACGTCCACAGGTATCCCGGCAGCCACCAGATAAGATCCGTGGATCACTTCCACGATCGCTGCCGTAGCGATATTGCGTCGATCATCCTCGGTAACAATGGCCTCGATGGTGTTTTCCGCCAAAGACCCCACTGCAATCGCGGTATAACTACGGGTTGCCTCCAGGGTCAGATCCACATCGATCGGCGCAATAGTATTGTCCGCGTCCGCCGCCACCACGACGTTGTAGGTTCCGGCGGGCGCCTGGATATCGTCATAGCTGCTGGCCACCGGAAAAGGCACCGCGTCGAGGACCACGCTGCCATCGACCAGCACATCTACTGCAGGGGTATCAGCAGAGTTATGCACCACCCGCACAGCAGCGCCGGTCGCCACGTCCACTACCTCCGCAGCGCCGTCGGGGCCGACTGCCAACAGGGTGACCGGGCTGCCGCTCACCTTGTAGGTGTTTTCCACCGCGATCAGCACCAGCTCTGTGCCGGGGCCGAAATTGACGGTACCGCTATCAAACACCACGTCCGGTGCGCCGTCCGGCGTGATACGGATCTGGTAATCGGTATCCGCTTCGATCGCCACCGGGCCCGCCGCATCGCCAAAGCCGGCATCAATGGGACTGGTATTTCCCAGATCGTCTCCCGGCGCGGTCACATAAATATCCACGCTGCCAACCTGCGGGGCCGCGTGCAACACGCTGACACGCACATCGGGAATATCGTCCTCGATCGTAACCGGATCCAGTACCTTTGGTGCGATGCTGAGATCACCTGCCTCATCGAACAAAGTGCCATAGGCAACCACGTCCGTACGCACCCCCTCTTCAAGCGTGAGGTCGACGGGGCCGATGACTGACACTTCCGTTCCGTCCGGAAGCAGACCGCGGACTTCCACCTCGATAGTCCCTGGCTCCTCCACTTCTATGAGCCCCGAACTCTGCTTGAACTCGACGCCTTCCAATGCAACGTTGCCATCGATGTACACATTCACTGCAGGCGCGTCAGGAGAGGCGTGCGTCACTCGCAACTGGGCCGGGGCGCTCTCCTCGATAGGCGGCTGCGGCTCAGGGTCAGTCGGGTTCCCGGGAGGGCTGTTATCCGAGCTGTCGCTGCATGCGAACAGCAAAGGTAGGGCGAGACAAAACAACAATTTGATTGATCGGGCCATCTGGCTTCTCCAATGTACAGGGGGTGTACACATTACGCCCGGGGACTTGAGGTGGATTGTCCAGGTTGACTACCCAACGAGCCTCTAAATGGGCAAAATGTCGACAGGGTCCCGCAGTGAGCCGTTCAACGCATCGCGGCGTACATTAAACACATGCTTAACGACTGCAGCCACGCTATATGACGGTACTTCACGAACAGATCGAAGTGAGCCGCCCCGTTCACGAAGTCTTCACCTATATCGCTGATTTCACGACGACCCGGGAATGGGACTCCACCGCCACGTCAGCGGAAAAGCTCACGCCCGGGCCTGTCGCCGAGGGCACTCGCTTCGCTGTCACCTGCGCGGCGCCCATCGGGTCCATCAAGCTCGTCTATGAGGTCACCCGGCTGGAACCCGACAGCGGCATCACATTGAAGGGCGAGTCCCGCTTTTTCACCATCGAGGATCGCATCACATTCACCCCTACCGGGGCCGGCACCCGGATCGATTACCGCGCCGAGTTCTTCTTCCCGCCCGTCCTGGAGCGCATGGCGAGCATTTTCGAGGGCGGCCTGCAACGCATGGGTCGGCAATCCATGGCGGGCATGCGGGAAGCACTCGAAGATGACTACCCGCCTCCCGAGGAAAGCGTCGCAAGTCGTCTCGCGGACCGCATGCTGCTGCCGGGCCTGGCCCGGTTCACCCGCCTCGGATATCTCCAGGGCCGGCGCAACTGGCACCCCATATCCGCTTATCTCGGGGACAAACATATCGTGATCACCGGGGCATCAGCGGGCCTGGGCTACGCCGCCGCCATGGAACTGGCCCGTCGCGGCGCCAGCCTTACCCTGGTCATGCGGAACCCGGACAAAGCCGAACAGGTCGTCCAGGCGATCGCCACGGAGACGGGCAATAAACGGCTGCACGTGGAACTGGCAGACCTGAGTCTGCTGACCGAAGTCGATGACCTGGTCCGCCGGCTGCAACACAGGGGCGATGCTATCGACGTACTGATCAACAACGCAGGCGCACTGTTCAATCCACGGGGCGAAACCCCGGAGGGGATCGAGCAGAGCCTCGCCCTGCTGCTGCTCAGCCCTCACCGTCTTACCGAGGGCCTCAAACCCCTGCTGGACAAGGCAGGGCAGCCACGGGTCATCAATGTGGTATCTGGCGGCATGTACTCGCAGAAACTGGATCTTCCCGCCCTGCTGGGGGAAACGGAAGAGCGCTACTCGGGCTCTGTGGCCTACGCCCGGGCCAAGCGCGCCCTGATGGTGGTGACCGAACACTGGGCACAGGCCTGGGCCGACGACGGGGTGGTGGTCAATGCCATGCACCCCGGCTGGGCCGATACCCCCGGCGTGCAATCGGCGCTGCCCGAATTTCGCAGCCTGACGCGCCGGGTCCTGCGTACCCCGGAACAGGGGGCCGACACCATCGTCTGGCTGGCAGCGGCGACGGAGGCGGGAAAATTGAGCGGCAGGCTGTTCCTCGACCGGCGACCCCACACCACCCACATGCTCAAATCGACCCGGGAATCCGGGGAAGAACGGGCGGCGCTGCTGGACTACCTTGCCACGATCCGTGCAGGCGGGGTGTATGACAACACCAGGTCCTGCAAAGCACTGGCCGCCGGCCGATGAGCAGCCCGGTCATCTACTGGTTCCGGCAGGACCTGCGCACCGCCGATCTTCCCGGGCTCCTGGCAGCGGCGGCAACGGGCCGGCCGCTCCTCGCCTGCTACATCCATGATGAGACCACACCGGGAGAGTGGGCGCCCGGGGGAGCCAGCCGCTGGTGGCTGCACAACAGCCTGCTGGCCCTGGCCGACGACATCGAAGCGCTGGGTGGCCAGCTGCTCATCCGCCGGGGAGATGCCCTGACCGAGCTTCCGGCCCTGGCGCGGGAAATAGCGGCGGAAGGCGTCTACTGCAGCCGCCACTACGAGCCCTGGGCGGGACCGCTGGAGCAGGCGCTGCACGACCTTCTCGACGGCGAAGGTATTGCCTTCCGGCGCTACCCGGGCACCCTGCTCTTCGAGCCCGACCAGGTCAATAACCAGGCCGGGCAGCCCTTTCGCGTTTTCACCCCTTTCTGGAAAGCCTGTCGCCGCCAGCCGGAACCCGCCGAACCGCTGCCACCGCCGCACACCCTGCAATGGCACCCGCTCCCGAGCAAGCATCTCTCCCTGAACCGGCTGGACCTGCTGCCGCGCAATCCCGATTGGGCCGCACAGTGGAATGGACTCTGGCAGCCTGGATCTCGCGGTGCACAGCGATCCTTGCAGCGCTTCCTGGACGGCCCCCTGGCAGACTATCCCGAAGGCCGCGACCACCCGGCCCGGGACGCCACCTCGCGCCTGTCTCCACACCTGCATTTCGGCGAATTGTCCCCGAGACAGCTGTGGCACGCCCTGCAGCGACACTGCGCTCATCACCCGGAGCTGGAACAGCAGCGGGACAAGTTCTTCTCCGAACTGGGATGGCGGGAGTTCAGCTACCACCTGATACACCATTTCCCGACCATACCGGAGCAGCCATTCAAGAGCGACTTCGAGGCATTCCCGTGGATCGGTTCAGACCAGATGCTGCAGGCATGGCAACAGGGTTGCACGGGCTACCCTATCGTGGATGCCGGCATGCGCGAGCTGTGGCAGACCGGCTATATGCACAACCGCGTGAGAATGATCGTCGCGTCTTTCCTGACCAAGCATCTCCTTATACCCTGGCAGGCAGGCGAGCGGTGGTTCTGGGATACGCTGGTGGATGCGGACCTGGCCAATAACGCCTGTAGCTGGCAGTGGGTCGCCGGCAGCGGCGCCGACGCCGCCCCCTACTTCCGCATTTTCAATCCCACCCTGCAGGGGCAGAAATTCGACGCTGCGGGGGACTATGTGCGCCGCTGGATCCCCGAACTCGGCGCCCTGCCGGACAAATACATTCACCAGCCCGACAAAGCCCCTTCAGCGGTCCTGGAGGCAGCCCACGTTGTCCTGGGCAAGGATTACCCCCTTCCCCTTGTCGACCACCGGACGGCGCGGGAAGCCGCTCTTGCCGCCTATGCGTCCCTGAAGCAATAACGCCCTTCCCGGCGGGCTTTCACCCTTTACCCGGAAAGCGATAGCCGGGTTTGGCGAACGTTATCTGCACCGTTCCGATGACCCTTTCACGGAACCCGCCTTCACAGTAACAGAGGTAGAATTCCCACATCCGCTCGAACAATTCATCGAACCCCTGCTCCCGCACCTGCGGCAGGGCGGCCTGGAAGCGCTCCCGCCAGCACGCCAGGGTGTCGGCATAATCTTCCGTGATATCCCGCAGGTGGGTGATCTGCATATCGGTGTCCTGGGCAATATGCCTGCTTATGACTTCCAGCGAGGGAAGGCAACCGCCCGGGAAAATGTAACGCTTGATGAAGTCGACTGACTTCTTCGCCTCTTCATACCGCTGGTCGGCCATCGTGATCGCCTGGATGACCATCAGTCCGCCGGGCTTCAACAGTGAACTGCACTTGCTGAAGTAACTCTGGTAGAACTCATAGCCCACCGCCTCGATCATCTCGATGGAGACCAGCTTGTCATAGCGACCTTCGAGGTCCCGGTAATCCTTGCACAACACCTCAATGGAATCGGCCAGACCGGCCTCCGCGACCCGCTCACAGGTGTAGTCGTACTGTTCCCTGGAGAGCGTGGTGGTAGTCACACGGCAGCCGTAGTGTCGGGCGGCGTGCAGCGCCATACCGCCCCAGCCGGTACCGATCTCCAGCAGGTGATCGTCAGGGCCGAGTTCGAGCTGGCGGCAGATCAGGTCCAGCTTGTACTCCGACGCGGTGTCCAGCGTCGCCGTGGCATCGGGGAATACGGCGGCCGAGTACATCATTGTAGGGTCGAGGAACAGGCTGAAAAAGTCGTTCCCCAGGTCGTAATGGGCTGAAATATTGCGACGCGAGCCCTTGTGGGTATTGCTGTTCAGGGCGTGGGCGACCTTCAGCCCGAGGCGGCGCAGCAGGGAACCACCGGCGTCCATGGAATCCAGCAC
>JAHEEV010000121.1 GCA_024640505.1 Halieaceae bacterium | reverse complement strand
GTGAAACGCTCCTCGCCGCTCAGGCCCAGCGTCACGGCGTTTTCACCCGCCTGGTATTGCAGCGGGAGGATGCCCATCCCCACCAGGTTCGAGCGGTGAATCCGCTCGTAACTTTCGGCGACTACCGCGCGCACACCCAGCAGCGACGGCCCCTTGGCCGCCCAGTCGCGGGAGGAGCCGGTGCCGTACTCCTTGCCGGCCAGCACCACCAGGGGAACCCCGGCGTCGCGGTAGGCCTCGGCGGCGGCATAAATGGATACCTGTTCACCATCGAGAAAACAGGTGGTCCAGCTACCCTCGGTGCCCGGTGCGAGTTCGTTGCGCAGCCGGACGTTGGCAAAGGTGCCCCGCATCATCACCTCATGGTTGCCGCGGCGTGAACCGTAGGAGTTGAAATCCTGCTGCGTGACCCCGGCCGCGAGCAGGTACTCCCCGGCGGGACTGTCCAGGGCAATGGCGCCGGCCGGGGAGATATGATCCGTGGTCACGCTGTCACCCACCTTGACCAGGCAGCGGGCGTCCTCGATCGCACGTACGGGAGGCGGTTCGGGGGGCATGCCGTCAAAAAATGTCGGCTTGCGCACGTAGGTGGAGTCGGGCCAGTCGAACCGTTCGCTGTCCGCGACGGGGAGTTCGTTCCAGACGGTATTGCCGGTGAAGACATCCGCATAACGGGCCCGGAACATGTCGGAATCCACCGAGGATGCCACCAGGGAGCGGATCTCCTCGCCGCTGGGCCAGATATCCGCCAGGTACACGGGCTTGCCGTCAGCCCCCGTGCCGAGGCCATCCCGGTAGAGATCGATGCCCATGTTGCCTGCCAGCGCATAGGCGACCACCAGGGGCGGCGAGGCCAGGTAGTTCGCCCTGACATCCTGGTGGATGCGCCCCTCGAAGTTACGGTTGCCCGACAGTACCGAGGTCACCAGCAGGTCGCCGGCGCGAATGGCCTGGCTGATGTCGTCCGGCAGCGGGCCGGAATTGCCGATACAGGTGGTACAGCCGTAGCCTACCAGGTAAAAACCCAGGGCCTCCAGGTCCTCCAGCAGGCCGGTTTTCTGCAGGTACTCGGTCACCACCTTGGAGCCGGGGGCCAGGCTGGTCTTCACCCAGGGCCGCGTCGCCAGACCCAGCTGACGCGCCTTGCGGGCAACCAGCCCGGCGGCCACCAGGACGGCGGGGTTGGAGGTGTTGGTGCAACTGGTGATCGCGGCGATGACCACGGCGCCGTGTTCGAGGCGGAAGCGCTGCTCGCCCCGCTTCACCTCCACACCCTGGATCGCCTCCGGAGACTCCACCGCCGGACCGCCCTCTTCCGCCCAGTCGCTCTCCGCGGCGCTCACCACATGCAGTTCATGAAATTCGCGCAATACACTTTCAAATGAATCCCGTGCGCCCGTCAGCGGGATGCGGTCCTGGGGCCGCTTGGGTCCGGCCAGGGAAGGCACGACATCACCCAGGTCCAGGGTGAGCTCGGCGCTGTAGCGCGCCGGCTTCGAATCCTCGTCGTGCCACATGCCCATGGCTTTCATATACGCTTCGATCAGGGTGAGCTGGCTCTCCTCGCGACCCGTGAGGCGGAGGTACTCGATCGTCTCTGCGTCCACCGGAAAAATGCCGCAGGTAGCGCCGTACTCAGGGGCCATGTTGGCAATGGTGGCCCGGTCTGCCAGGCTCAATTGCCTGAGCCCCGGACCGAAAAACTCCACGAATTTACCCACCACACCGTGAGCGCGCAGCTGCTCCGTTACGGTCAGCACCAGGTCCGTTGCGGTGGCCCCCTCGGCCAACTTGCCGGTCAGGCGGAATCCCACCACCTGCGGTATCAGCATGGTCACGGGCTGGCCCAGCATGGCCGCCTCCGCCTCGATGCCGCCGACACCCCAGCCCAGCACCCCGAGGCCATTGATCATCGTGGTGTGGGAGTCGGTGCCCACCAGGGTATCCGGGTAGGCGAGTTGCCTGTCGCCATGGTCCGCGGTGAAGACACCCCGCGCCAGGTACTCCAGGTTAACCTGGTGAACGATCCCCGTACCCGGAGGAACCACCTTGAAATTGTCGAAGGCCTGCTGGCCCCAGCGCAGAAAACGGTAGCGTTCGAGGTTGCGCTGGATTTCGACCTCGGTGTTCCGTTCCAGGGAATCGGGGCTGCCGAAATGGTCCACCATGACCGAGTGGTCAATGACCAGCTCCACCGGGGACAGGGGGTTGATGCGGGCGGGTTCTCCACCCAGGTCGACCATGGCGTCGCGCATCACGGCAAGGTCGACGATGGCCGGCACGCCGGTGAAATCCTGCAGCAGTACGCGGGCCGGCACGAAGGCAATCTCCTGGGAGGGGTCGGCGCCCGGGTCCCAGTTGGCAAGGGCCTCGATATCGTCGTCGGTGACGAACTCCTCGTCCCCGTGACGCAGGAGGTTTTCCAGCAATATCTTCAGTGAGAACGGCAGACTCCCGGCATCACCCGCGGCGATACCCGCGAAGGGGTAAATCGTGTACTCCTGCCCCTCGACGCTGAGGACCTGTGACTGGCTGTAACGGCTGCTCATGGTAAAAAATCTCCTCCAGGTCCCGCCGGGCTTCCGGCAGGCTATGCTTCAGACATGGGTGCCACTAACTATAGCAGGGGAGTCGTATCATGAAACAACGCATCGAACATGACAGCATGGGGGAGGTGCGGGTGCCGGAGAACGCCCTCTTCGGCGCCCAGACGCAGCGCGCGGTGGACAATTTCAGCCTGCTGCAGCGGCCCATGCCGACGGCATTCATCCGCTGCCTGGCGCAGATCAAATCGGCGGCAGCCGCCGCCAACCGCGAATGTGGTGTACTCGACCCGGAGATCGCCGATGCCCTGGAGCAGGCGGCGGCACAGGTGGCAGCCGGTGAGTACCGGGAACATTTTCCAGTGTCCGTGTTCCAGACCGGATCGGGCACGAGCACCAACATGAATATGAACGAGGTCCTGGCCCGGCTGGCCAGCCAGGCGAGCGGCAAGGACGTGCACCCGAACGATCATGCCAACTGCAGCCAGAGCAGCAACGACATCATCCCGGGTTGTATCCAGGTTACAGCCGCGCAGGGGTGGGCACGAACACTGCAGCCGGCCCTGGAAAAGCTGGTCACGACCGTGACAGAACGCAGCCGGGAGCTCGACGAGGTCACCAAGACCGGCCGCACTCACCTGATGGACGCCATGCCCCTGACCTTCGGCCAGGAACTGGGGGCCTGGGCCTGCCAGCTCAAGGAGTGCCGGCAGCGCTTCAGTGACCTCCTGCCGCGGTTGTGCGCACTACCGATCGGCGGATCGGCCGTGGGGACGGGCGTGAACGTGCCCGAGGGTTTCCCGGATAACCTGGTAAAGGTACTTGGCCAGGCGTTGCACCAGGATTTCCGCGTGGCGAAAAACCCCTTTTCGCGCATGGCGGGCCAGGAGGTGGCGCTGGAGTATTCCGCCTGTCTGCGTTCCCTGGCGGTGACGCTGGGCAAAATCAACAACGACCTGCGCTGGATGGCGTCGGGGCCGCTCTCGGGGCTCGCGGAAATAACCCTGGAGCCGCTGCAGCCCGGCTCATCCATCATGCCGGGCAAGGTGAACCCGGTGCTGCCGGAAGCAGTGCTGATGGTGGTGGCGGAGATTATTGGCCATGACGCCAGCGTGGCCGTCGCCAGCCACTCGGGCAATTTTCAGCTCAACGTCATGCTGCCGCTTATCGCGGACAAACTCTGCAGCGGCTTCGAGACCCTCTCCTGGGCCTGCGCGGCCAGCGAGCGCGCGATTGCGGGATTCAGCATCAACCGGGAGAGGATCGAACAGTCCCTCGCCAGTAATCCCATCCTGGTGACCGCACTCAACGCGGTCATCGGCTATGAGGCCGCGGCCGCGATCGCCAAGCGCAGTTATGCCGAGAAGCGACCGGTGCTGGACGTGGCCGAGGAAGAGACCGGGCTGCCCCGCGAGCAGCTGGCGAACCTGCTGGATCCCATTCGCCTGACCAACACCGGGCGGGGGAAACGCCCCTAGAGTGAGGCAGAACAGGCCGGGTTAGCGTGGCGATCGGCTATTGCTATACTCTGGCTGGTAAGGGCCCATCCGCCGCCCGAATCCGGATACGAACAGGTCACCATTCAACGCGATACAGGAGAAGCCCATGGCCAATGAAGGCTACCATGAACCCATCGACGAACTGTCCGACGAGACCCGTGATATGCACCGGGCGATCATCTCCCTGATGGAGGAACTGGAGGCCGTCGACTGGTACAACCAGCGCGTGGACGCCTGCAAGGACAAGGAGTTGCGCGCCATTCTCAAGCACAACCGCGATGAGGAAAAAGAGCACGCGGCCATGGTACTGGAGTGGATCCGCCGCCGGGATCCCAGGTTCGATGCGGAACTGAAGGACTACCTGTTCACCGAAAAGGAGATCGCACACGACTGACAGCCGCCCCCCGGGCGCGCGGATCACGCCCGGCTCGAATTGCGGGCGTCGACAGAACCACCCCGCTGCGTAATCCGTATCCAGCCCATGGAAAAAGCTGACGCCGTAGCAGACAGGATCTACAGCCTGCTGGTCGAAGAGGAGGATGCCCGCGTCTGCCGGGATATTCCGGAGGAGGCCTGTCACGAGCAGCCGCGCGCGTTTTTCGCCCAGCTGGGCGCCCAGACGCTGACCAAACTGGGGGACGCGCTGACCAGCAGCCGGCTGGTACTGGCCTGGATGTTGTCTGCGATCGGTTCGCCGCCCATTCTCATTTCACTGCTGGTGCCTCTGCGGGAGTCACTCTCCCTGCTGCCCCAGCTGTTCGTTGCCCAGTGGATACGGGAATATCCCGTGCGCAAATGGTTCTGGGTCGCAGGCAGCGTTGGCCAGGCCCTGGCGCTGCTGGCGATGATCGTGGCACTTCTCACCCTGCCGGGCGCCACCGCCTCGATGGTCATCGTGCTACTGCTGGGCGTGTTCAGCCTGGCCCGGGGCATCTGCTCGGTGGCGGCCAAGGACGTGCTCGGCAAGACCGTCTCCAAGTCCCGGCGCGGCCGCCTGACAGGACTGGCCGCTTCGGCGGCAGGGCTGGCAACGCTGGTGGTGGCTGCCGTGCTCTGGCTGGCGCCCGGAACCGGTGCCGGCGACGGAGACATCCGCATGTTTGCGGCCCTGTTGGGCATCGCCTCTGCCCTGTGGCTGCTGGCTGCTTTCGTCTACTCGAACGTCCCGGAAACCCCGGGGGCCACCGAGGGTGGCGGCAACGCCATCGTCGAGGCCGTGCGCAGCCTGGGCATCCTGCGCAGTGACCGGCAATTTCGCGATTTTGTCCTCGCCCGCATGCTGCTGGTCGCCACTGCCTTTGCCATTCCCTACATCGTGGTCCTTATCCAGCGGGCTGGCAACGCCGGGGCCGCCTCCCTGGCTGTGCTGTTGTTCGCGGAGGGCGCCGCTGGTCTGCTATCGGGTCCGTTCTGGGGCCGCTGGGCAGACGCTTCCTCCCACCGTGTCATGGCTGCAGCGGCGGCTCTTTCGGGTGCCGTCATTACGGCCACCCTGCTCTCGTTCCACGGCTTGCACGCCCTCATCGCCCACCCGATGGGCGGTGCGCTGCTGTTGTTTGCTGCCGCTATCGCGCACCACGGCGCACGAGTGGGCCGCAAGACGTACCTTGTGGACATGGCCACCAGCTCCAACCGTTCGCAATACACCGCTGTGAGCAATACGGTCCTCGGCCTTTTCCTGCTTTGCGGCGCGGGGCTGGGCATCCTGGACACCTACCTCGGCACGTCTGCCGTCCTACTCCTGCTCCTGTTTGTCGCGCTGGCTGCGGTCCTGCGATGCCGCGCCCTGCCCGCCGTGGATTGAGCCAGCTGCCCGCCGTTCGATCACCAGCACGATCTCCCCTACCCCCACGCCGAATTTTTTCATGCGCGATTCGTTGATGAGGATATCCGGGTGCACGAGGTACATGCGATCGTCGATCCGCAGGTCCAGTGTGCCGTCCCCATAGGGAATACGCAGCGTGTAATCCAGGAACATACTGTTGCCCGCCACGGTTACCATGCCCTCCCCTATCACATCGCCCGCGGTGCCCACATAACGCCCCTCACCGGCGGGCGTCAGGGTCCATACGCGGCGCTGCAGCTCCCCGTCGTCAAAGACGAAGTCTTCCTCCAGGGTGCCGATACCGTCCCGCCAATAAGCGTTGATATCCGCATTGAAGCGACGGATCACCCGTCCCGAACGATCCTTGATGATGCCGTGGGCGGTGAGGTAGCCGTCGAAAAAAGACTCCGGCTCCAACCGGGGGTTCTCTGTTGCATAGTCCGTCACGTCTACCGAGGCGCAGCCCGCCAATCCCAGCAGGACTAACAGGGTCGCGCTGCACCGTGCCAGTATCGATTTCATCGTTTTTGCTCCTTCCTGATCGTTGTTCCGCGGACCAGACAAAAAAACCCCGGCATGAGCCGGGGCGGGAACGCCATCGGGGGGATTGATGGCTAATGTGGACCTGGATGGCGTCAGCGACAGCCAACCATACACAGTCTTACGCCGACTGGCGCAGAATGGATCACCGCCATGGCGCCCCGGGCGTAAATCGCGATATCCTCCGGGATCCACAGCAGCGATCGGTATTCCCCAGTGTCCAACGCAGGGCAGCCCTGGCAAGGGGCGGCACGCAATCACCCGACAAACGCACGGTCCCGCCTCGGCAGGCTGTGCGCCTACACGCTATGCCTGTTTGTCGTCGCCTGTACCTCCCTGCCCGAGGAGGTACAGCGCAGTGAATCCCGCGCTTTCGAGGACACCGCCAGTACGGAGCTGGGACAGGACCTGCAGCCGCTGCTCGATGCCCATCCGGACCGCTCGGGTTTTCGCACGCTCCTGGAGGGTGAAGAGGCTTTCGCCGCCCGATTGAGGGCTATCGAAGCAGCACAGCGCGGCATTGATGCCCAGTATTACATCTGGCATGACGACCTGACCGGACGGGTGCTGCACAATCGATTGCTGGTTGCAGCGGACCGTGGCGTGCGCGTGCGCCTGCTGCTGGACGACCTGGATACCGCGGGCAAGGACGAGATGCTGCGCCTGATCGACGCCCATCCGAATATAGAAATCAGGCTGTTCAATCCCTTCGCCAACCGTGACACACGGGCCGGTGACTTCCTGGGAGATACGCGGCGCATCAACCACCGCATGCATAACAAAACGCTCACCGTGGATAACCAGGTGACCGTGTTTGGTGGGCGCAATATCGGTGACGAGTACTTTGCCGCTACCATGGATGTCGGCTTCGGCGATATGGATGCACTGGCCGTCGGCCCCATCGTGCAGGAGGTATCCGACCAGTTCGACCTGTACTGGAACAGCCCTCTCGTCTATCCCCTCGACGCCTTCGACTGGGACACGCCGGTCGAGCCGGGGGCGGTCACCGCTTTCAGAGCGCAGTCCGACGCCTACATGGCAGCGGCCCGCGAATCGGCCTATGCGGATGTGCTCTGGCAGTTCGAAACGGCAAAAGTTGAGAACATCGCCGGGTTTGATTTCGTCTGGTCCGATTGGGCACTGGTCTACGACCAGCCGAACAAGCTCCAGGCGGAGAAGATCAGTGCGGGTACGCACCTCGCGCCCAGGCTGAAACAGGGGATGGACAAGACCCGGCAGGAACTCATCATCGTCTCGCCCTATTTCGTGCCCGGGGAAGACATGACCCGCTACCTCACCGGCCTGGTAGAGCGCGGGGTCCGGGTCCGCATCCTGACCAATTCATTGCAGGCCAATGATGTATCCCTGGTACACGCCGGTTACATGCGCTATCGCAAGGACCTGCTTGCCGGCGGGGTGGAGCTCTACGAGTACAAGGCCAGCGCCAATAAAGTGACTAAAAAACGCGGCGGGAAGCAGCGTATCGGCGCCTCCGGGGCCAGCCTGCACGCGAAATTCTTCGGCTTTGACCGGCAATACCTGTTCATTGGCTCGTTCAATCTCGACCCGAGGTCGATCGCCCTCAACACGGAGTTGGGCGCCTACTATGAGAGCCCCGCCGAGGCGGCAGCCCTGTCGGCACAGTTCGACACCAGAATTATCGAGGTCGCCTATCGGGTAGAACTGACCGAACAGGGCAAGCTGGAATGGGTGACGCTGGAGGACGGGAAGGAACTGCGACAGGACAAAGAGCCGGACACCACCTTATGGAAGCGCTGGAGCACGCGCTTCCTCTCCATCGTCGTGCCGGAGTCCCAGTTGTAACCCGGCCGGCTCTACTCACCACCCCTCCAACCGTGCTACGGTGGATAGAAAATAAGCAGGAGCCACCATGAACCCATCACTGCTTGTCGGTCAATTGCGCGCCTACTGGCGCCCGATCCTGGTCGTCCACCTGTTTTTCACCCTGCTCGGCGTCATCCTGCTGGCGCCCCTGTTCGGCCTCCTGTTGCAGGGCGTGTTGTCCCTGTCCGGCACCGCCGCGGTAGCCGACCAGGATATCGCCTACATGCTGCTCTCTCCCCTGGGACTGGCCTCGGGTATCGCCCTCACGGCCATATTCCTGGCCATCGCCGGACTGGAACTGGGGGCACTGCAGGTGATCGCACAGGGTGCCCAGCAGTCAGTTGACGTCTCACCGGCGGCCGCGACCAGGTATTCATTGCGGCATGCCCTGCCACTGCTGCGCCTGACCCTGGGGCTTACGGTGAGGGTTCTTCTCTACCTGCTGCCTTACCTCGCCGCCGTCGGTGCGGTTGCCTGGTTTTTGCTCACCGACCACGACATCAATTACTACCTCTCACAACGTCCCGCCGAGTTCTACACGGCGCTGGCCATCGGCGGGGCACTGACCCTGGTCCTGGTCTGGCTGCTGGGTCGCCGCCTCCTCGGCTGGAGCCTGGTGTTGCCACTGGTGCTGTTTGGCGAGAGCGCTGCCGGGGAAGCCTTCAGGGAAAGCGAGCACATCACAGCCGGCGCGAAGTCCACCTGCCTGCGCGCGCTGCTCACCTGGCTGGCGCTGGCCGCCCTGCTCACACTGGTTCCCGCCCTGTTCCTGAGCGTCACCACGGGATGGGTTGTCGGCGCCGGCATCAGTCACCTGCCAACCCTGATGCTGCTGCTGGGCGCCGTCGCCCTGGTCTGGTCCCTGCTCAATGTGCTGGTCGCGGCACTGAATCTGGCGGGCTTCACCCTGGTCGTCGCCGCGCTCTACGCACGACTCGCCCCGGCGCG
This sequence comes from Halieaceae bacterium, assembly GCA_024640505.1. Taxonomy (GTDB): domain Bacteria; phylum Pseudomonadota; class Gammaproteobacteria; order Pseudomonadales; family Halieaceae; genus JARRPM01. Next base: position 1,258 of record JAHEEV010000121.1, on the reverse strand, counting down.
ATCGAAAACTGCTGTCGCAGACGAATTACAGCGCACCGCCAGCCAACCCGACAGGGGGCTGAGTGCGGGCGGCGTCGCCGCCATCATGGTCGGGATTGCGGTGCTGGCGATACTGACCGGCGTCCTGTTGCTGCGCAAGGTTCAGCTGGAGGACGAGGTGCTGGTCGTCGCCCACCGGGGCGCGGCGGGGGCGGCCCCGGAAAACACCATGGCTTCCGTACGAAAAGCGCTGGAAGACGGCGCCGACTGGGTCGAGATCGACGTTCAGGAGACCCGCGATGGAGAGGTGGTCGTGGTCCACGACAGCGACTTCATGAAACTGGCAGGCAATCCCCTCAAAGTCTGGGAGGGTGACCTGGCGGAGATCCAGCAGATCGATATCGGCAGCTGGTTCGATCCCCGTTTTTCCGGGGAGAGGGCGCCGACGCTTCAGGATGTCCTGGAAACCGTTCGCGGGCGTTCGAAGCTGGTGATCGAACTCAAATACTACGGCCATGACGAACAACTGGAACAGCGTGTCGTGGATATCGTCGAGGCGGCGGGCATGGCCGATCAGGTGGTGGTGATGTCGCTGAAGCTCGACGGCATCCAGAAACTCCAGGCCCTGCGCCCGGACTGGACCGCGGGTCTGCTCGCCGCCAAAGCGGTCGGTGACCTCACCCGTCTCGATGTGGATTTTCTCGCGGTCAACCAGAGTATGGCTCGTCCGGCCTTCATCAAACGGGCCCACCGAGCCGGCAAGCAGGTGTTCGTCTGGACGGTCAACGACGGCCTGTCACTCTCGCGCTGGGTCTCCATGGGTGTGGACGGCGTGATCACCGACGAGCCGGCCCTCGCCCGCGACATCCTGGCACAGCGTGCCGAGCTCAGTTCCGCCGAGCGGCTGATGCTCAGCGCCGCCCTGTTCTTCGGCAAGCCGGAAGTGGCAAAACAGTACCGGGATACCTCCCCCTGAAGACTGCGCCCCCGTAGGAGGCCGCTCCGCGGCCGATGGGGTTTCGCGACGGGCTCGATCGCGCTCGGAGAGCGCTCCTACAGGCGACGGGCGCATTGTAGGGCCCGATCGCGCTCGGACAGCGTGCCCCGTTTTATCGGGTAGAGCGCTCCTACGGGCGAACCGCAAGGACGTCAGCCGGCGGGCGGGTAGCCCAACCCCTTCAGGGCCTCGGCAATCTCGTCGAGAATCGCCGGGTCGTCGATTGTCGCCGGCATCTTCCACGCCTCGCCATCGGCGATGCTGCGCATGGTTCCCCGCAGG
>JAHEEV010000120.1 GCA_024640505.1 Halieaceae bacterium | reverse complement strand
CATCAGTTCGCCGAGGCCGTTGAACTGCGGTTCTCGCGCCAACGCTCCAACAGGGACTTTGTGGCGCTCATGCTGCGCCCTTCCCCTTCACCCAGGGCCACGCAGTTTTCAAGAATCTGTATATCCTGTGCCAGTACCTTCCCGCCATGGTGAAACCGGTTGAAGTCGGTGAACCCCATCGCGCCGGCTTTGCGGTCGGAACCGCGCTGCATCTTCTCCAGCCGATCATCCGTCAGTAATTTCGAAGCCAGTTTACCGGCCAGGCCAAACCGCTTCAGTCCCACGATCTCCCGCTGGGCCGAACAGCTGAGATGCCACAGCGCTTTATCGGCGACCAGGGCATCCGTACCCTGCCAACCGTTTAATTCGCTGGCAACCGTAAACGCAAAGAACATGCTGGAACTCATAACATACACGCTGCGGGGCATCCGCTTGCAGGTGGCAACGCCGCACCGGCTATACAAGTCAGAGAAAGCCTTTGACGCCCGTTTAGGTTTCGAAGTCACATAAAATCCGACACCATCGGCAAACTTCAGATAGGCGATATCCGCGCTGTTGTGCAGGTCGAGGTGCTCTGGCGATGGCAGCGGCGTCCCCGGACTGCGAACCTGGTAGGCGAACATGGTCATGGTTCCTTCAAGGAGGTTTTTCTCCGCCAAGCCGGTTGTTTCTTTAACATGCTCGTAGAGACCGACGCCCACGCCGTTGATAATCATCACTGACCCTGACCCCGCCAGTACCTTTCCCAGTTCGGACAGGGTGGCAACGCCCTGATCGCTACGGCAGGTGGCGCCATCCAGCGTCAGCAGAACAAAATCAAAATCGTGCCCTTCAAGATCGGCCGGCGAGGTAAACACATCATATGACGCCAGGGTTTTGATATCGTGATCGGAGTAGCTATACAGTCGCTGGGGCCGCGACAGGGCTTCCATCCGGTGGGGGCGGACCAGGAAAGCGAGCCCGGCACCGGCCAGTTGCAGGTGGTAAGCGGTCGTCAGGCCCAGGGCTCCCGCGCCGACGATCAGCACCCGTGGTTTGATCATACTCTCCCCCGGCCCTGTGACTTACGCTTGACCCGATCTGTCATCTTCACTCCCGTCCACCGCATGCTTCGCCGCCACGTAGCCCCAGGTAAACGCCGGCCCGATGCTGCAGCCCGCCCCCGGGTAGACACGCCCCATCACCGACCCCGCAGCCACACCAGTGGCATACAGACCGCGTATGACTGAACCGTCTTCACGCAGTACCCTCGCGTACTCGTCGGTAAGAACTCCGCCGAAGGTGCCTACATCCCCCGGGACCACAGGTATGGCGTAAAATGGCGCCTTGTCGATTTTGCCAAGGGTCTGCGAGGGTCGGTGCAGGGGGTCGCCCAGCCAGTTGTCATAGGCCCTTGCTCCGCGTTGGAAATCTTCGTCCCGGTTATTGGCGACAAACCCGTTGAAGCGCTCGATGGTTGCCTTGAGCACCCCGGGCTCGACCTCGATCCGGCGTGCCAGCTCCTCGATGGTGTCGCCTTTCTTCAAATAGCCTTCATCGTACCACTGGCTCGGTTTCTCACTGCCCGGCATGGTGCCCGCGAGCATGTACTTCGCCATATACTGGCTGTCGAATATCGCCCAGCTGGGAACGGCGGGTACACTCTTGTTGCGCTCCAACATGCCCTTGCAGTAGGCCATGTAGGATCCGCCCTCATTCATATACCGCACGCCGGTCTGGTCTACCAGAATGGCATGGGGAGACGCCGTCATCCCCTGGACGCCCTGCTTGAAGTCTTCGCCCTCCTGGCCCGGGGGAATGGTGGCCTGGAAACCGACGAACTCCTCCAACTGGGCAGGTGCGGCCCCCCGGCCGAGCATCTCCTCGATCATCTCGCCGGTATCCCCCGGGGAGGCGTTGCTCCAGGCGGTCGAGGTGCCGGGCTGGTATAGATCACGCATGCGCTGGTTATGGGCAAAACCGCCCGTATTCACCAGAACACCGAGTTGTGCACCAATGCGCCACGGCCGGCCCTCTTTTTCCGCGACCACCCCCGTCACCACCCCGCCCTGGATGATCAGCTCGCTGACCGGCATCCCGGTGCGGATATCGACCCCGGCACGCAGGGCCGCCTGGAGCATTCGCCCCTGCAGTGCCGCTCCACCTCCGACGTAGCGTTTGCCGGTCAGTCTGGCCACCATACCGCGGAAGATAATCTTCACCAGCGTGCCCTTGAACTTCCAGGAGCGTTTCATATGCGGTAACTGGCGCATTTCCTCTATCGAGCCGGGCAGGTCGCCGGGCAATTTTATGAAGCTGGGGCGCAGTTTGTCTTTCCAGGCTCCCAGTTCATTGACGTTGAACAGCCTGGCTACGACCGTGCGGCCGGGCGCTGATCCACCGGGTGCCTCGTCATAATAGTCCGGCCAGTAGCCCGGACGATCCAGTTCAATACCCTGTTCAAGCAGGAACGCCAGCATACGCGGCCCTTCCGTGAGGAATACCTGCCTGCGCTGTTGCGTAGCCGCCGGCGCGTCGTCCTGGCCTCCCGTGACGCTATCGAGATAGCTTGCTGCCTTCTCGAAACTGTCCTCGACACCGTCGCGGGCCATGAAGGGATTGTTGGGAATCCATAGAACGCCGCCGGAGCGGGCCGTGCTGCCACCCACCAGTTCGGTCTTCTCAAGGATCAGTACACGCTTGCCGACCGATCGCAGGTAAAGGCCTGCCGCCATCGAGCCGGCACCGCTCCCGGCGATGACGAAGTCAAAGTCCTCGTCGAAGTCACTCATTATTCAGTCCAGTTGCGCCTCGGCCGATTCGATTTCCGATTTCAACCACATGACCTCGCTGAAATTTTCCCCGCCCGATGCCTCCAGAAGTTGCCGGTGGGCCGCGATCTTCCCCTGCAGGGCGCGCCGATTTTCAGGTTCGGCCTGCAGAGCGATGTTGATGAGATGCAGGGCCTCGAGGGGCTGCTTCTGATCGAGGTAGCGCTCCGCCCTCAGAGCGAGCGCATCGGCGCCACCGGCGAGTTCTGTAATATCAGCAGACACCGACGCCGCCGGGACGCCATAGAGCGATGTGGTCGCATCGTAGTGAAACCACCCGGCATACTCTTCCCAGATAGCCCGTACGCACCATGCCAGCTTGCCATGGGCCTGCCCCACCTGTAATGCCTCCGGCAGGGAGACTTCCCGCATCAGGGTCTGCACATCCTTGCCAGCCTGCATTCCGTCGATCGTATAATCGTGGACGTAGACGACTGCGCCGCGCAATTTAGCCAGTGATTCCTGGATCTGCGACCCGCCGCGAATGACTTCGTGCCCGGTGACAATCACTTCGGGTTGCAGTGCGGCGACGAAATCGAGGGATTTTATAAAGCGCCGGGCGGAACGGATCTTGTCGCCCCGGATCGTATAAAGGTTGGGCATATTGGCGAACACAGGCCCGAACAGGTTGCCGGTGATCACCGTGCGATCCTGCGGCAGCCAGACGATAATGCCGTCTTCACTTTCACCACCGGAAACGGCATAGAGCTCTAATCGACGACCACCCAGTTCCAGCGTGTAATCATCCCGAAAGGTGATGTCCGGGGTCACTTCACGGATGATGTTTTTGACGTCCCCTCGCGTCCCCAGCACGGAGCCCCACAATTTGCCGGAGCGCCTCTTATAGAAATCATCGAGGATACGCCAGTATTCCCGGCACTCCTCAAATTTCTCCTGTGTGATGACGCGGGTCCGTGCGTCGCGAATTTCATGGACACCGCCGAAGTGGTCGCCGTGGCATTGGGTGATAACAAGGTACTCAACGGGCTGCTCGCTGACCTCGTGAAAACGCTGACGATGCTGGTCACCGTTGCCGGGCATACCGCTGTTGATGACCACGTTACCCTCCGGCGTGGTCACCAGGATACTGTCGCTGATATCCTTGGATACCCAAAGGTGATCGTTGACCTCGACGAGCTGTTCGTCGCGGCTGGCAATGCCTGTCAGGGTGCCAAGGCGAGTCATGCCGGCTGCCTGGTCAGTTTTTTCTACCATGTTGTTCTCCCTCGGTTCCTGTGCTGATCCTGACTCTGATGCCTGACAGTCCGCCATCGTTATGGCAACAGCCATAACCATCGTTAACGCGGGACTCCACCTCTTCCTGCCCCACTGCGCGTTCATTGTACGTTACCCGCGCGGCTCGATATCCACGGCGCCGAACATCTCGTGGGCGACGGGTGAACCAAGCAGATCGTGGGGAAACCCCGGCTCAATCCGGCTGGCTTCATCGAGGCGTAAAATCTGCGGGTCACTCAACGTCACATCCAGCGCGGCCAGATTGTCCTCCAGCTGCGCCAGTGTGCGCACGCCCATGATGGTAGACGTCACTGCGGGATTGAGCAGTGTCCAGGCCAGCGCGACCTGGGCGGGTTTACAGGCCAGCTCCCGCGCAACCGTCGTAACCTCTTTGGCAATCGCCAGCGTTCGCGGGGTGAGCCGCCCTGTGGCAAGGTTGATGGCCTTGCGGGTGTCCAGACCCCCACGGTCGCTGCCAGCAGCGTCTTCGAGGTCACCTTCGTCATATTTCCCGGACAGGATGCCTCCCGCCAGTGGCGACCAGGGCAACACCCCCATTCCCATCTCGCGCGCCATGGGAAGCAGCTCCCGCTCCACCGTTCTCTCGGCGAGGCTGTAGGGAATCTGCAGCGCCGCCAGGGGCGTCCAGCCGCGCAGCTCAGCAATTGCCTGCATCCGCGAGGCCTGCCATGCGGGTGTGTCAGAAATACCGATATAGAGTACCTTGCCGGATCGTACGAGATCGTCGAAGGCCCGGAGAATTTCGTCCACCGGTGTCCGGTCATCCCAGACGTGGAGGTAGAGCAGGTCAATGAAGTCCGTCTGCAGCCGCCTGAGGCTGTTCTCTACAGACTGGACCATGTTCTTACGATGGTTTCCACTCGCGTTCGGGTCTCCACGCCGCATGGTGAGCGAGTACTTCGTGGCGACAACCAGTTGCTGCCGCCGTCCCTGGATCAGGTTGCCGATGACCGTTTCAGAGCCACCGTTGCCATAGAAATTTGCCGTATCGATGAAATTGCCGCCACAGTCGATGTACCGGTTGACGACCCTTTCCGCCTCGTCGTCGTTACAACCCCAACTGGCATCCACGCCAAATGTCATGGTGCCCAGTGATAGCCTGGAAACCCTGAGACCGGAGCGGCCAAGAAGACGGTATTGCTCAAGCGGAGCTGACATATGCGCTTACTCCTGACTTTTCGCTCTGCATGTGTGCCCTGTCACGTTCGATTGGAATCATTACTCCCCTTGACCCATGGAGTGTCTCACCCCAGCAAGGGCTCTGCCAGACCCAGGTTCATCACCCCGCAGACCGGGAAATTCTGACCAGTGATGAACCCGGCCTCATCGGATGCGAGAAATGCCACCAGGTTCGCGATATCAGCGGGTTCGCCGAAACGGCCGAATCCTGTTGCGTTACTCAACGCTGTATACGCCAGGCCCCGTTTCATCCCGGGTGGTATCTGCCTTCCCGCGTCGCTACCGACGGGGCCGGGAGACACGCAGTTGACCCTGACACCGTGCGGAACGGCCTCCTTCGCCAAAGCTTGCGTAAACGCGATAACGCCGCCTTTCGCGGCCGAGTAATCGACCTGGCTTGCCAGGCCGATCATCCCGGCGACCGAACCGATATTGATTATGCTGCCACTGCCCCTCGCCTGCATATGACCGATCACCTGGCGGCAGGTATTGAAGACTCCCTTGAGATTGGTACCCAGCACACGATCCCAGGTCGCCTCCTGCGAGTCACAAAACAGCGACATACTGCCTCGTGCGCTGCCACCCGCGTTATTGACCAGAATATCGATCTGCCCGAACGCCTCCATCGTTTGGGCGACGGATCGCTCTACCTCATCAAAATTGCTCACATCCGTTTGCAACGCGAGGCCCCTGCGTCCACGAGCCTCGACTTCGCGAATAACCCGCTCAGCCGGCTCTAGCGTGGTACTTGCCACAACGATATCGGCGCCCTCATCGGCTAGTTTGATGGCAATGCCTCGCCCGATACCCCTGCTCCCGCCGGTTACGATGGCCACCCGGTCCTTCAGCTTCATACCGTGTTTTCCCAAGATCGACAGAGATCCAATCGCCAGGCAGCTGCCGATAGAAAGCACACTGTCGCCCGCAATTGCCTGTCGCTGGACACGGCGATCCGGCCTGTTACCTGCATACGGCCCTGACAATTCCCATTTTGATCAACAGTGATGTACAATATTGCTCGCACAGGGTCATGTCAACTCGCCCGATAACGAACCGACTGACCCGGTTTTGAGGCCATAGACATTTTGGTCTGCATAATAAACAGAGCTTGCCGATGCCCAATAAAACGGATTCGCGCGCGGTAAAGAGTGCAGCAATGCCCTACCCCCCAGCTGCCATCGGCTGGTACTCAACGGTCCTGCTCGCTTTTCTATACTGGCTGTCCATACTGGATCGCACCATCATTTCACTGCTGGTCGACCCGATCAAAGCCGATCTGGGAATCAGTGATGTACAGTTCGGCATGCTGCACGGCCTGGCCTTTGCCGTCACCTTTTCGCTGTTCGGATTGGCAGCCGGTGCCCTCGCGGATCGCTTCAGCCGCCGGGTGATCATCTTTGTCAGTGTTTCCGTCTGGTCGATCGCCACCGCCGGCTGTGGCCTGGCCAGGGACTTCTGGTACCTGCTGCTGGCGCGCGTCGGGGTTGGTGCTGGTGAAGCCGGCCTGAACCCCTGCGCCACTTCGATGATTACCGACCTGTTCCCGCCTACCCGCTTAACCACGGCGCTGGCGGTGTATTCGATCGGAGCATCCGTGGGGTCCGGTTGCGCCTATCTGTTCGGCGGGATGCTGGTCGATCTTGTGTCCGGGTCGGGCGCTATCATCGCTCCCGTGCTTGGCGAGATAGCACCCTGGCAGGCCGTGTTCCTGATCATCGGCATCCCCGGTATTTTTCTCTCCCTCCTCAGCTTTACCATGCCCGAACCGGCCCGCCGCGGGGTTCGCGAGAAGGTTCATGCCGGCCCCGCGATGGACAGCATATTCAGTGGCTACCCTGTGCTGCTCAGATTCATACGCTCGCGGGGCCGATTTTTTTTCTATCATTATGCCGGTTTCGGTCTCGCTTCGATCGGCTTCGTCGGTGGCTCTGCATGGTATCCGGCCCACATGGGCCGCTCCTTCGGCTGGAGTGGCAGCCAGATCGGGCTCGGGCTCGGTGCCGCGATGATTATCGGCGGCATCGTGGGTAAATCCCTCTGTGGTTATGTGGTGGACATCCTTTTCCGCCGTGGTTACAAAGATGCCCAGTTCCGCTGGTACGCCGGGTGCCTGATCCTGGCAACCCCCGTGGGCCTGCTTGCAGCCACCAGCACAAGTCCCTGGGTTTTCCTCGGTGGATTGACCGTTTTTCTGACACTGCTTTCGCCCGTGACCGCCCTTTATGTCGCTTCCCTGAACCTTGTCACACCGAATGAACTCCGCGGTGCCGGGGTGGCTTTTTACTCTGCCACCATCGGTCTGTTCGCATTGAGTCTGGGACCTGTGCTTATCGCGGTCTTCTCTGATTACCTCTACGGTGGCAACGCCATCAACCTTGGTATTGCCACCATGTTCGGCAGCTGCCTGCCACTAGCGGCCCTGGCCCTGTTCCTGGGCCGTTCCGCCATGTGGGAGGCCGTCACTGCAGCCGAGGAATGGGGGTAATCAGGGCGGTCGACTCGCCCGCAGTGGTCCGGAGACTAACTTAATGGAGGAAACACTATGTCATTAACAGGTAAGGTCGCGGTTGTTACCGGTGGCGCCCGTGGCCTGGGACGCGCTATCAGTCTGAAACTGGCCGGGGACGGAGCCGCCGTCTCTGTCTGGGACCTCAGTCTCGAAGGCGCGCTGGAAACAGCAGCCATGATCGAACAGAGCGGCGGACAGGCCATAGCCTGCGAGGGCGACGCCTCCTCTGCGGCCGACATTGCACAGGCTGTCGATCGTACGCATGAAGCGTTGGGGGCCGTGACCGTGCTTGTTAACAACGCCGCACTGTCCCCTTTCTCATCTTTCGAGGACATCACCGAAGAGATGTGGGATCGCCTGATGGCCATCAACCTCAAAGGGCCTTTTCTGTGCTGCAAGGCCATGATTCCGGATATGCTGGCTGAGGGCTGGGGTCGCATAATCAATATCTCCTCCTCGTCGGCACAGACCGGCGCCAGGGCAATGGCGCATTACGGCGCCTCCAAGGGTGGCGTTATCGGGCTGACCAAATGCCTGGCCCAGGAGTACGCGACCCGGGGCATCACCGTTAACACCGTACCGCCCGGATTTGTCGATACGGAGGGTCTGCGGGAAGCTCCCGTCAACGTGGATGGCTTCGCCCGGACCACGCCCATGGGGCGTCCCGGTAAACCCGCGAATATCGCCGCCGCCGTGGCCTTCCTGGCGTCGGAGGAGGCAGACTACATCACCGGCCACACCCTGGGTGTCAACGGGGGCCGCTACTGCAACTGAATGTCAAACCAACTATCATCTGATCATCCTTACGGCCTTTCAGAGAGAGGTGAAACAATGACGCAACTAAAAATTGAGCGGATTACACCGAACCTGGGGGCGCGCATTACCCTATCCGCGGATCACATTCTGGACGAGGGCGTGCCGGACCAGATTCTCGAGGCCCTGAATCAGTACGGTGTCCTGCTTTTCCCCCGGATCAACCTGAGTGACGAAGCGTTCGTAGCGTTGACCGATGCGCTTGGAGAGATGGAGGCAGCGCGCGTCACCGCGGACGGTTCTTCTCCCAGCGATTTGGGTATCTACCGTATTGCGATGGATAAGGATGACAAAACCCAGCGCGAGTACGTGGCCGGCAACGATTACTGGCATATGGATGGTACCTCTTACAAGGTGCCGGGCAAGGGCACACTATTAAAGTGTGAGAATCCACCCAGCAGCGGCGGCGACACCGAATTCGCCCACCTGTACGCGGCTTACGAGGCGCTGCCGGAAGAGAAAAAGCGACAACTGCAACCCCTGCACGTCATACACTGTCTTGAAGCGGTGGGTCGCAGGCTTTACGACAAGCCGACAGAGGAAGATATTGCACGGTGGAACAATGTTTTTCCGCCAACTGAACACCCGATCGTCTGGAAACAGAAGGATGGCCGAACATCCCTGGTCATCGGCTCGACAGCCAGCGGTATATCCGGCATGTCCAGGGAAGATGGCGAGGCACTGCTCCAGGAGTTGCTCGACTGGTGCACCCAGGAGCAGTTCACCTATCGCCACCACTGGCAACAGGGTGATCTGGTGATCTTCAACAATCCGGGACTGCTGCACCGCTCGCACCCCTATGACGAATCATCGGGAAGGGTCATGCACAGGACTACCCTGAAAGGTGTTGAGGCTATCGCATAGTGGCCGCGATGGGGTCAGAGTATCTGATAACTGACCGGGAGCAGTGCTCATGAGCCTGAAAATTGTGGTGATAGGCACAGGTTTCGGTCGCCATACCGTGGCGCCGGCTTTTGAATCTCTTGGCTGCGACGTTGATCTGGTCTCCCCGCGCGATGCTCGCGCGGTCAGGGAGGCGGTAGCCGCACCCTGCGACCTGGTCTCTATCCACTCCCCGCCATTTCTCCATTGCGAGCACGTAAGGCTCGCCGTGGGCCACGGCCGCAGTGTGCTGTGCGATAAACCGTTTGGTTGTAACGCAACCGAGGCACGGGAGATGCTTGAGTTGGCGAGCGCGTCCGGCGTCATGCATTTCCTGAATTTCGAGTTTCGCTGCGACCCACTGCGAGCGAAGATGAAGGAGCTTCTCGATGCCGGCGCCATCGGCAAACCCCGGCACCTCTCCTCCTCCATGTTCATGTCCAGGGGCCGCAAGGCGCCACACGGCTGGCTGTTTGAAAAGGATAAAGGCGGCGGCTGGATTGGCGCCTTTGCCAGCCACCAAGTGGACCTGTTGCACTGGCTGTTCGGGGAGATCGAAACCGTGAGCTGCCTGCCGCGAATCGATGTTGTGGCACGACCCGGCCGCGGCGACGCCGGGGGCCAGCTGCATGACGCCACCGCAGAAGATGCCTTGACCGCCTGGTTCAGGTTGAAAAATGGTGTCACCGCATCGATAGATACTGCCTGTTCCGCCGCTGTGAATCTGCCGGCACAGATCGTCCTGTTTGGCAGCGAAGGCGCCCTGCAGTTAAGCCACAATGCGGAGCTGGTGCTGATGCGGCCCGAACAGGACCCCGAGCGATTCCCCGTCGCCAGGGACGAAAACCCCCTTGGCGCCGCCCAGGAACGGTGGCTGGCCAAAGTCTGCGAGGCCGTTAAGACCAGGCGACAGATAGCGCCCGATTTTACGACCGGGCTGGCGTGTGCCGGGATACTGGATGCCATGCGCACTGGGGGGTCTATAACTTCACCGCGGTGACCCTGTAGGAGCCCGCTCTGCGGGCGATTTAACGTTAATACAT
>JAHEEV010000119.1 GCA_024640505.1 Halieaceae bacterium | reverse complement strand
GTAACGATGGCCACACCGCTGGATCTGCTGAAACAGAACAACGGCCTGCTGGTGGAGGATTTGTGGGCGCAGACTCCCCAGTTCGGACGCTGGGCGGGCGTCGGCTGGGAATGGGCCAATATCGCCTTCCTTGGCGGGGGGCTGTGGCTGCTCTACCAGCGGGTCTTCACCTGGCACGCGCCGGTAGCCATGCTGGTGAGTCTCAGCCTGATGGCAGCCCTGTTCTATGACGGTGGCAGTTCGGCCAGCGGTGGCTCGCCCCTGTTCCACCTGCTCAGCGGGGCCACCATGCTCGGTGCCTTCTTCATCGTCACCGACCCGGTGACATCGGCAGTCTCGGTACGCGGCCGGCTCGTCTACGGCGCTCTCATCGGGGCATTGATCTATATCATCCGCGTGCGGGGCAACTATCCCGACGCGGTCGCATTCGCGGTCCTCATCATGAATTTTGCCGCACCCTTCATCGATCACTACACGCAACCGCGCACCTACGGGCATCAGCGTGACAGGAGAGGTGACTGAGATGCTGCGCCAGTCCATCACCCGCAACAGTGTGCTGCTGGCAATTTTTGCCGTATGCACCGCTCTCCTGCTCACCGGCACCTACCTGCTGACCCGGGATCGCATCGCCGGGGAGATCCGCAAGGCAGAAGAGAAGGCTTTGCTGCAGGTGGTTCCCAGGGAGCGTCATGACAACTCCATGCTGGACGACACGATACCGGTGGGCAGGAAAGCCGCCGGGCTCGGCCTGCGGCAGGACAAGCGTATCTACATCGCCCGACAGGGCGATGCCGTTGTCACCGCGATCATTCCGGTAACCGCCCATGACGGCTATACCGGGGACATCGACCTGATCGTGGGCGTCAACCGGGATGGCACTATCGCCGGCGTAAGGGCGCTCAATCACCGGGAAACGCCGGGGCTTGGCGACAAAGTGGATATCAAGAAATCTGACTGGATACTGGGATTCAACGGGCGATCGCTGGAGAACCCCACACTGCCCGGTTGGGCGGTCAAAAGGGATCGCGGGGTCTTCGACCAGTTCACCGGCGCCACCATTACGCCACGGGCCGTGGTGGCAGCCACGCTGAGAGCCCTGCAGTACGCCGAAACCAACCGGGAAACCCTGTTCGGCAATGGCGGTCAAAGCAACTCGGGAGGTGCGGGCTAATGACAGACGTCAGCTACAGGGAACTATCCCTCAACGGCCTATGGAAGAATAATCCGGCCATCGTCCAGCTGCTGGGCCTGTGCCCCCTGCTGGCCGTGACCGGTTCGGTCGTCAATGCCATCGGGCTGGGACTGGCCACCACCCTGGTGCTGGTCTGCTCCAACACCTCGGTATCCCTGATCCGCAATATCGTCTCGGACGCCGTGCGCCTGCCGGCTTTCGTCATGATCATCGCCTCAGCGGTAACGGCGATCGAACTGCTGATGCAGGCTTTTTCCTACGAGCTGTACCAGATTCTCGGCATCTTCCTGCCCCTGATAACGACCAACTGCGTCATCCTGGGCCGCGCCGACGGCTTCGCCAGCAAACACAGCCTGGCCCCCTCGGTGTATGACGGCCTGATCATGGGCATGGGATTCGGGCTGGTACTGGTTTTGCTGGGCGCGCTGCGCGAGCTCCTGGGCACCGGTGCGATCTTTGCCAACATGGACCTGCTGTTCGGGCCCGGGGCTGCCGAGTGGAAGCTCGTACTGGTCGAGGACTACCAGCCTTTCCTGCTTGCCGTACTCCCGCCGGGGGCCTTCATCTTCACCGGGCTGATCATCGCCGTGAAAAACCTGATCGACGACCGCATCAAGAAACGCCAGGACGCCCTGCGGGAGAAACCAGTCAAAGGTGCCAAACGGGTGCGCGTCACGGGGACGATTTCGTAATCACCATCAGCGTATCGAGCAATTCGTCGACAGCCGCATCATCCAAGCCCCGGTTCTCCTCCTCACAACTGTAGGTGACGAAGAGCAGCATAGGGCCTTTGGCCAGATACCACTCACGGATAGCCACTCCATCCTCGAGGTAATCCGCGGTTACGCCGGTGAACTCACCCAAGGTCGCCGAACGCCAGTCGGCTTCCGCACCGGATTGCGACGCCGCGACCCCCGCCACAGCTGCGGTGTCGAAGTCGCCCTGCTCCCTGTGCAGGGTCGTGATTTCGATGCACCCCACGCCGTCGCGATCGCCGATAACGATACTCTCCTCCTCGGGCTCGGCCCACCACTCCGGCGGCAGGGCCAGACTCCACCACTCGGTTTCCAGCACGTTCATCGATCACTCCTCACAACGCCAGCGACATCAGCAGGGCATCCTCCCGGCCCGTCGCTGTACGGTAATAATTCCTGCGAACTCCGTCTATCCTGAACCCCAGGGCTCTGTATAGGTGCCGGGCGGGGCCATTCGACTCGCGCACTTCCAGCAGGCAGACGCGCGCACCCTCACGGCGCATCTCAGCCAGGCCGGCAACCAGCAGGGATCGCCCAATTCCGCTGCCCTGCCATCGGGGCGCGACCGCCATATAGAGCAGGCTGGCCTCATCCATAACCGTCGAGTACACCAGGAAAGCACGGGCGCCGGCCTGTTGCTCATACACCAGCACCCGCTCACGACTAGCGGCACCCGCCGCCAGGGCCACCTCGAGGCGCCCTGCCCCCCAGGGTGTGCGGCTCGCCTGACTGTCGATCTCCACCAGTTGGCCCGCGTCAAGCGGGCGAGCGGGCCTCACCGGCTCATCCTGCAGTACCGGATCATGCCCTGCCTCCGGTCCACGGGCCATGATCAGGTCAGTCGGGGCAGCTGCAGCAGGGCCGCCCAGGCCTGCTTTTTCTGCCGCGGATCGGAGATCATCGCCAGGGTGCCGGGCACCCGGGCACAGGCCAGTTCGGGAAACATCCCCAGGTCTACCCGGCCGGGACAGCCTTCACCGAGTAATACCATCCCGCGACAGGCAGACTGCTCCAGCTTGCGACCGACAAAGCCCGCCACGGCAGCCCTCGCCGCGCCCTCTCCCTGATCCAACTGGGCATTGTTGTGTATCGGCCAGTCGAACTGGCTGACCTCGCAGGAAATCTCAGCGGTGTTGCCTGCGGATAGGGACAGGGCGCGTGCCATGGCAACGATCAGGTGGACCTGTTCCCTGGCCAGTGGCAGCTCGCCCAGTTCCTCCAGCCAAAGCCATCCCCCAGCGACCACAGCGCCCAGGCTGAACCGGACAGACTCCCGCCCCTCTGCCGGCACGCTCCCGACTGGTTTCGGGGCGCTCACGGGTGGGCGCGAAGCGGGAGGTCGGCGATCCCGGACCCTTGCAGCGGCAGAATCCGGCCGTGCCGGTGCCGCCTGCTGCACGATCGCTTCCTTTTCAGGCCGTTTGGCAACTACGGCCAGCCGACGGGTCGCCGCGGCGCCCGGGAGCTGGTTGCGAGAGACATAACTGTCGATGCCCAGCGCGGACAGATAGGCCAAACGCCTCAGTTCATTCATCTTTGCCCGCGTAAAATTGCAGCTTACTCATGGCGAAAGTCTAACAGCTTTGGCTACCACACTATATCCAGCGCCAGCCATAGGTGCTGAAAAACCGGATCCCGGATGCGATAAAGTATTGAATGTGCCGCATCCCCTTCCGGGCCGCGTAACCCCCATGGTGAACGATGCGCATGGCAGGGTCATACACCAGGCGCCCCTGGGTGGCCAGCCTCAGGGAGAGGTCGAAGTCCTCGAAATAGAGGAAATACCGCTCATCAAAACCCTCGATAGCGCGCAATACAGCCGTCGGCGACAGCATGAAGCAACCGCTGGCCAGGGGTACCTCTGCCGGGCATTCTGCCGTGCACACGTCGACCATCTCGTAATGGTCCAGTCTCGCCCGAAACCGGTTCCGGACAAAGGCCGGCGCGAACGCCCGCAGTAACAGGACAAATACGGTAGGGTAGCGTTTGCAGAGAAATTCCTGTCGCCCGTCCCCGGCGAACACGCGGGGACTCAACAGGGCGATACCGGGATCACGGTGAAGATGGGCCAGGCCTGCCTGAAGCGCTCCCGTGTCGAGTTCCACGTCCGGATTGAGGACAAGATGCATGTCGCTTTCCACGCCCTGCAAACCGCGATTCTGCCCCGCACCGAAACCGCGATTTTCAGGCGCCGGGAAATAGTCGATCCGGAAAAAAACATCCTGTGGGAAGTCCCCCGCCTCCTTCGACAGAGCATCCCGGTAGGAGACATTACAGGAGTTGTCCACCAGCGACAGGTGTACCTCCCTCAACAACCCCGCGTCACGGGCTTTCACGGCGGCCCGGTACAGACTGGTCACCGTGCGATGGAGCAACTCGGGAGGGTTGTGATAGAGAACGATCGTAGCTGACAGTGTGCAGGGAGGTTGGGGGACAGCTTCCATCAGTCAGATAGTAGCAGTTGCGGTCGGGGCTGAAAATCTGTCGACGGCAACGCGGCTGCAGTCTGCCGGGGCGACACTCCCCATATTCATCATTGGCGCAAAACTCTCACGGGATTTCCCCTTGGGAGGCCAATTGAAAACCTGAACTTACCAGATATAACTGTTTGGAATTTTTTGCGCAATACACTATTCTATGGAGCATCGACATGGTCGGGGCACGGTAGAAAAATGTTTGTGCAGAAAATCACAAAGATCATCTATCACTATGTTATATATAGAGTTTTTAACCCGCAGCGTGCTAAGCTGTGAAAAGTTGATAATTGAAAGGTTGACACTCTAGGGAAACACCCCAGAATCGGGGACAGGGAATCACAATATAAGACCCGCTGTATAGCGGGCAACATAAGGGGACACAAATGATCACTCGGTTAGCTACCTTCAATGGCCGCTTGGCTATTCTATTTGCATTTATGATAGGGCTGGCTGCCTGCGGTGGCGGCGGTGGCGGCGATGGCGAGAACAGCGGCGGGTTCCTGCCCGATGACAACAGTGACAACATCTATTACGTCGATGTGGTACTCCTCGATGCACTGGGTGAGCCGACCAACACGGTAACGACGATACGCCCGAACCGTCTCGAGATCACTGTCACCAAGAAAAACAAGAACGGTGCGCCGATAGCCGGTGTGGTCGTCAGAGCCGCGTCTTCTATTGCTACCATTGATCCGGAACAGGGCTCGGGGTTGACGAACGCCGATGGGGTCGCCACCTTCAGGGTGCAGTCTGACGGCACCCTTGGCGCGGGCACCATTACCGCGTCGGTGGATGATGCACCGGCCGGCACCGAATCCGGCGTCATCAATATCCAGGTGGTGAAGGCCAATCTGCGCCTGGGCTACTTCGAAGGCACCGACTTCATTGACGGCATGATCGATGTGCAACCCAAGGAAACCCTCTCTCCTGGCGGCACCGCCTACCTCACATTCTCCATCGTTGACGAATTCGGCGCTCTCGCACCCACCGACGAGCAGGTGAAGCTTGCCAGTGAGTGTATCGGAGCCAATTTCGCGACGCTGAACCCGGCCAACCCGATCAGCATCACAGGCCAGGCCACCGTGGCCTATACGGCCAACGGCTGTGAAGGCGACGACATCATTACCGGCACCCTGGTGGATACACCAAGCCAGGCGACGGCAACGGTTTCAATTGCACCGCTTTCCAGTACCGCAGAGAGGATCGTACCGGTGAGCGCAGATCCGCCTGTCATCGTCTTGAAAGGAACGGGTGACGGTGTAACCCGCAAGGAGACCACCACAGTCAAGTTCAGGGTGACCGATGCAACCGGCAGGCCGATCCCCAATGTCGATGTGGCATTCGACTTGTCCACACGCGTGGGTGGGCTGTCCCTGGGCGATACCGAGGATACCAGTGATATCAACGGCGACGTGACGACGACCGTCAGCTCCGGCGATGCCCCTACCCGCTTCCTGGTGTTTGCAACACTGGTAGACAGCGGCATCTCGAATACGTCAGAACCTCTGGCTGTGAGCACAGGTGTACCGGAGCAAAGGGGGATCAGTCTCTCGATAGGCGGTGGTGGTAATGTCATCGAGAACGGCTTCAACGATGCAGGTGTGGAACGCCTGATCACCGTCCGCATGCTGGATAAATTCGGAGCGCCTGCGCCGAACGGCACCCGCGCCCTGTTTGATACAGAGTACGGCGATGTCGACCTGTCCTGTGTCCTGGGCGTCGCTAATGGCAGCGGTGTCTCTGCGGGCACGCCGGACACCGGAGAGTGTACGGTGTTGTGGACCAGCGAAAAGCCGCAACCTGCAGACCCCGACCTGGTCAAAACGATCAATGACGCTGCGAACTGCTCGAGCCACAACGGAACCGGGCCCTGTCCGGAAGACCTCGGCAGTCTCCGGGGTGGGCGCTCGACCGTTTCTGTAAGAGCCGAGGGTGATGAATGGTTCAATGACGCAAATAACAACAATCAGTACGATGAGGGAGAAGAGTTCGAGAACCTGCCCGAGGCATTCACTGACTACAACGAGGACTCGCTCTACACTCCGGCTTACAGCAACCCTGACTGTGGTTCCGCTACTTCGCTGGCTGACTGCAAGGCAGCGGGAGCCGATGAGCCATTTTTCGACCTGAATGACAATGGCCTTTACAACAAGTTCAACAACCCGGAGCAATACAACGGCATTCTTTGTCCTCCGGAGGGCGACAAGGTTTTCTGCAGCCGATCTCTGGTCGATGTCAGGGCAGACGCAGTTCTTATTCTCTCCGACGCAACCAGCTGGGACGCAGCCCTGGCAGACGTGGCCGCCAGAACCAAGGTTAGCAGCACTACCTGGGGCAGAAATTACATGGTCTATATCTCGGATCAGTACAACAACCCGCCTCCGGCAGGATCCAGAATAACCGTGACTCCAACGGGGGATTGTGAACTACTGAGCCCATCCAGCTTCGAGGTTCCCAACAAGGTGACCCCGGGAGCATTTGGCTTGGAACTCAAGACAGATGGTGAGGGAGAGCTGAGCGACGTAAGGGTCTCTATGAATTCCAGCGATGGCAGCTCCTTCACCAGGACTTTCGGGTGCAAGGTCAGAACACCGCCGGATCCCAACGAGCGTCTGTAGGGAAATCGTTCGCCAACGGGAGTTGGGTAGCGCTTTCAAGCCTGAAAGCATTTTTCAGAAAAGCCGTGACGTTTGTCACGGCTTTTTTGTTTTACGTTACGCATAATTTCTCGCAACAGCCATGAAGCATGGTGAGTACAGCCGATTAAAATAATTAACGACCCGGGCCCTCGAAGCGGTTACGCTCGTCCTTTATGCGATTTCGAAATATTGTGCTTTATTTATATAAGACCGACTTTTAATGCAGTGAATTGATCTCACCGAGAGAGCCGCCTGAGCATGTACACCACTATTCGGCTTACTGTCGTGACCGTGTTTATACTTGCAACGATGCTGACAGCCGCCGTTGCAATCGGGCTGCAGTATTATTTCAGCCAGACCATGGCACGTGAGGCTGCTGCGGATCTCTATACCGCTGCCGCGGCAGGCATTACATCCGAAGTGCGGGGTATTGGCAGGGTTAACGCCAATGTCATCGAACTACTCGCGGATAACCCGGAACTCCCACTCCGCGACCAGCAGTCGGCGCACCTTGAAATATTTTCCCGTGTCCTGGAAAAGAACCCGCTGTTTTATGGTGTCTACCTCGGAAGGGGCGACGGCAGTTTTTTCGAAGTGATCAATCTCGACGCCAGCGATGACGCCCGACGCGCGATGCGGGCGCTGCCCTCAGACCGGTGGCTGTTGGTTACAGTAGAAGAGCATACCGAGGGTAGAACGCGCAACTTTCAGTACCTCGATAAAGACCTGGTGCCGCGACTGTCGCGAAGCGAAAAAACCGACTTCGATACCACCCAAAGGCCCTGGTACGTCAGCGCACGGGATTCGCTGGAGATTCAGGCCTCGAAGCCCTACATGTTCGATGCGCTGGGATTGCCGGGACGGACGATATCAAAGTCTGTACCGGGCACTGACACGGTGGTGGCTATCGACATGACCCTGGCTAGCATGTCCGACTATCTGGGCAGCCATGACGTGGCCGAGCATGGCGACATTTATCTGTACAGTGAAACCGGAGAGATCGTCGCCTCCAGCCTGACCCACCAACTCGCCCGACCGCCGATGCCAATTCCCGAGCTAAGCCTGAGCGACAAGGAGAGGGAATTCATACGATCACTACCGGTGCTAAGCGTATCCAACGAGCATGACTGGCCACCCTTTGATTACACACAGACCGGGGAGCCGCGTGGCTATTCCATCGACATCATCCGTATGATCGCTGCGATGACCGGCTTGCAAATCGACTTCGTCAACGGTTACAGCTGGCCCGAGCTCGTCGCGAAATTCCAGGCTGAAGAGATCGATATCCTGCATTCAGTTCTTCTGACGAAAGAAAACAGGGATTGGGGACTGCCCGGCACGGCCTACGCCTCACTCCCATACGCCCTGGCCACCCGGGAAGGGCGCGAGGCCATCAAGGGCCCCGGAGATCTCGAGCGCGAAATCCTGGCTATTCCGGCAGGCTGGTCTGTGATTCCCATCGTCAGGGAGCGCTTCCCTGGCCTCACCATCTTGGAAACAGAGAATACGCTGGAGGCGATCAACAAGGTTCGGGCTGGCGAGGCAGACGCCGCCCTGGACAACGAGATCATCATGCGTTACGTGGCCCGCCACTACTTTCTCGAGGGGCTGCAATACCACACACCTGTCGACCTCGGCACCGGAGCCATTCCGGACAAACTCCATATCATGGTGTCAGCGGACCAGCCCCGTCTGCGCACCATTCTGGACAAGGCCATCGCCGCCATCGGCGATCAGCAGCGAGAGTACCTGAACAATACCTGGCTCGATTTTGAATCGGACGCCCGCACCGCCAGTGCCTCCACCGTACCGACCAACTTGCTTGTCGATATCGCCGGGAACGCCGACATGCGGGGGAAATTGCTGGAAACCACCATCGACGGCGCATCGTACCTGGTTTACGGTGAATCCACGGGGGCTCGCGACGGCACCACGCTCTTCATAGGCATCCTGGCCCCCCTTCGGGACGTGGTTTCACCCTTTCTCGATAAAGTGCGACTTTCAATTCTGGTTACCGGCGCATTCCTGTTGCTGTTGCTGCCCCTGTCCTGGATATTCGCCACGCCAATCGTACAGCCAGTAAAGCAACTCGCGTTGGAAAACGACAAGGTGCGGCGCAGGGAATACGACCAGGTTGAGCGGGTCCGCTCTAACGTCAGGGAACTGGACCAACTCTCCGAGTCCATGGTCAGCATGGTTGAGTCGATACGGGCCCATGAAATGGCGCAGCGCCGACTGATGGACTCTTTTATCCAGCTCATAGCCCAGGCTATCGACGACAAGTCACCCTACACCGCGGGACACTGCGAGCGTGTTCCGGAGTTGGCGTTGATGCTGGCAGAACATGCTTCCAACAGCGACCTGCCCGCCTTCAGGGACTTCAGGCTGCAAACCGAAGACCAGTGGCGCGAGTACCGCATTGCCGCGTGGCTGCACGACTGCGGCAAGATCACCACACCGGAACACATCGTGGACAAGGGCAGTAAACTCGAGACCATCTACAACCGCATTCATGAAGTGCGCATGAGGTTCGAGGCGCTGTGGCGGGATGCCGAGATTGACTACTGGCGATCCCTCTGTGAACAACCGGAGAACGAAAAGTTACTGAAACAGGAACTGGCACGACGGCAGGAAAAACTGCAGGACGATTATGCTTTCGTCGCCGAATGCAACGTGGGAGGCGAATTTCTGGATCAGGAAAAGCAGGATCGTCTGAAACAGATCGCCGATAGCCGCTGGCTGCGACATTTCGATGACCGGGTGGGACTGTCCCCAGCAGAGGAACTGCGTCTTCCCCCGGAGCCTTCACCACCCCTGCCCATACCCGAAGCGCTGCTCAGCGACAAGCCCGAACATATCGTCGAGCGAACTCGCTCCACCGACTACCCTCCGGAACTGGGCATCAACATGGACGTTCCGGTACACCTCTACAATCAGGGTGAGATCTATAACCTGTCGATTTCTCGGGGAACGCTGACAGCGGAGGATCGGTTCAAAATCAACGAGCATATGATCAGCACTATCAAGATGCTGGAAAGCCTGCCATTTCCCCCGGAGCTGGAAAATGTACCGCGATGGGCATCGACGCATCACGAGACGATGGGCGGCTCGGGTTATCCACGGAAACTCCCTGGAGAGCAGCTGAGCGTAGCTGAGCGGATCATGGCGGTGGCCGATGTGTTCGAGGCGCTCACGGCTGCCGACAGACCCTATAAAAAAGCGAAGCCGGTCAGCGTGGCCGTGGATATCCTGCACAAAATGGTGCTGGATAATCACATCGACCGCGATTGCTTCGAGCTGTTTGTCCGGGAAAAGGTCTATATGGAATATGCGGAAAATTTCCTGGCGCCGGAGCAGATTGACGAGGTGGATGTCGGGAAGTATTTGGGGTAGGGCTTGCCCTGCTTTGTCTGGCATCTCCGCCCCGCTGGGGCGGGATGACCTACAGTGGGTGGCGAGCGGTGCTCGCCATCGCGATGCGACGCCTGCGGCGCCCAACCCTCGCACCTGCGGTGCAGAGGGTTTCACATGGCAGCCCTGCGGGC
>JAHEEV010000118.1 GCA_024640505.1 Halieaceae bacterium | reverse complement strand
TGGCGGCGAGCTGGCGAATCTCCGCTGCCTTGGCTTTCTCGTTGCCGGTCAGGGCAAAGTCGTCTTCCGTGAACAGAAGAACGCGGCGCGGGACCTTGAAGCTGGCCAGGTGTTTTTTCAGATAGGCGATGATCTCACCCTCGTCCAACGTCGCGCCATCCACCGGTACGATGCAGGATACGACCATTTCGGTGAGAGTCTCATGGGGCACGCCGACGGTCTGGCTGCGTTTCACGCCGGGATAATGGGCTATCACGGTATCCACTTCCTCCGGTGAGACGTTGGCCCCGCCGGTCTTGATGATGTCGTTCAGGCGACCCTCCCAGTACAACCGCCCTTCTCCATCGACATAACCGCCGTCACCGGTGCAGAAGTAGCCGGTCTCGTCAAAGGTCTCCTCTACCGTCTTTCCGATATACCCCATCATCAGGGTCGGACCCTTGATGCAGATTTCTCCCCGCTCTCCGCGCGGGAGCACCCGGCCGGATTGCGGATCGATCACCTTGAGGATGTTCCCCGGCAGCGGAACGCCGAAACTGCCGGCATATTGTTCCTCCGAGGTATCGGCGTCGTAGGAGGAGAGGATCGTCATGGTTTCCGTGGTACCGAAAGAGTTCGGGAGCTGCCAATCCGTGTCGACCGTCGGGTGCTCCATGACCAGTTCACCCTTGGTGATGTAGCGCAGGCTGCTGAGATCCGCATCCTGCCAGCCCGGCGCGGCCTGCAGCCGGGCCCATTGATGGGGACGGCCGTTCATCAGCGTAATGCGCTCGCGCTCGACCAGCTGCAAAGCCGACTCGGCCTCGAACAGGGGTTGCAGGATAATGGCGCCCCCGGTTGAGAGTGCCGTTCCCACCACCATGGTGACGTTGGCCGACCAGAAAAACCCGTTGCCGGTCCAGCTGCGGGCAGGCTCCCTGACACACAGCACGCGAGGCCAGCGCCACCACTGGATGGCGAAGGCCCGCTGGGTGTGCAGGATCCCCTTCGGCAGGCTGGTGGTACCGGATGAAAAAAACAGGCCACCTGCATCGGCGGGTGTCACGGCTTTACCACGGGCTTCGACCACCGTGTCCGGCACCTTTGCAGACAGGGCCAAAAAGGTGTCCCAGGTCTCGAAGGCGGCAGGCTCGCCCACAGAATTCGCCTGCTCACAGGCATCGGTCAGGCTATCCAGTCGTACGAACCGTCGCAGGAAGGGGAATTTTGCAGAGGTCAGCTCGCCGGGAGCAGCATCGCGAATCGCCGGCTCGACATCGGCCAACATGGCCGAAAAATCCTTCTTGAGGACCCGGTCTTCAAACAGCAACACGGAGATACCCGAGACCTCGAGCAGGTGTTCCAGTTCCGATGGAGTGGAAAACGTACTCAGTGCAACGGACACCCCCCCGGCCATGGCCGTGCCAAACAGGGCAGCCAGGTACTCCGGACGGTTGGTCATCAGGATGCCCACGCGGCTGTCCTTGCCAACACCAGATGCCACCAGGGCCCTGGCGACTTGCATCGAGCGATCCCAGAGATCCTTGTAAGACCAGCGGATGACATGGTCGCCAAGGTGCAGCACGACCGCCTCACGCTCCGGGTGGCGAGCGGTGACTTCTCTCAGGTAGCCCGGGATCGTGAGCGCTCCCATGTCGGGCTCATCACTCAGCGGAATGCCGTGCACTATGGAGAGATCGCCGTGAACGCCGGTTCCTGTGCTCATCGCGGAACTACCCCGGTCGGCCTAGTACGGAAGCTCTACTTCAGCGGTCGCACTGAGAATAGTATCGCCCTCCTGGGTCGTCTGTTTGACCTTGACCTGGACCACGGGGCCACCGTGGGGGGATTGATCGATCTTGTCCACCACCTCACCGTCGAGATAGGTCACGTCTCCCTCGAAGGCGGGACTGCGGAACTGGGCCTTGGAATGCCAGATATACCCGTTATGTCCGGCCCAGTAGGCAACGTAATCGAGGAACCAGGCGTTCATCGAAGCACCATAGCCATAGGCGCCACCCATACCGATGTTTTCGGCCTTGTCGGCATTGATGTGGCCGCTGGAGGGGCCGTGATAGAGGCCATCGCCCTCGCGCGGGTCTATCTTTCTCGCCTCATGGTCATAGGTCATGTTTTCACCGAACCCCGCATCTTCCTTTGCCGGGTCATGCACGCCCTGCGGCGGATTCCAGCGCCAGGTGCCCCAGATGTTCTGGCGGTGGGCGCGGCACTCCAGGGCGAAAGTGACGACCGAGTGGGGCCCGAGAACCCGCCGCGGCAGTTTGTCACCCACTTTTACTTCCTCGTAGTGTGGCGACAGGCCATTGCGGTTGGACAGGATCCAGTCCATACGGATGCGCTCGATCTCCGTGAGTTCCTCATGGGTCCACTTTTTCGGCGCGCGCTGCTCCTTGTCGTACATACCGCGTTTTTTGGCTTCTTCCACCAGATAGCGTATGGCGGTGGCACGTTCCTTGGCCACCAGGCCGCCATTCTGGTTGCGGTGAACCGTGTCACCGCGGGTAAACACGGTGGGGCCCGCAAACTTGGTATCCGCAACGCTGTAACCGTCAAAGCGACGGTTCTGAAACAGTTTGTCGCCGGGGCGGATCGGCGTACCGTAAAACCACCACTCTTCTCCCCCGAAAATCAGGTGGGAGCCGGGAATCTTGCCGACACAGGAGGGGTGGCAGCCATGGCCATAGTCCATGCAGACGGTAAAGGACTGCGGGGCGACGATCCCACCGAACCTGGAATCACGGGCAAACTCTTCACTCCAGTGCAGCGGATTGGGATAATCCATCGCCTGCACCCAGCGGCGGATATCCGTGGCATTACACGGATCCCACATCTCGGCGAAGATGACCGGCTTACCGACCCACTTGTCGAGGTCGCTCAGATCGAGTTGTACGTCACTTTCTTGCGCTTTCGCTGACATAGGGAAATTCCTGTATTTGTTGCGCCGTTCTATTGGGGCTCCACACGCGAGGGGGAGCCGTGAAAACTCATGCCTGGTTCAAGCCGGCGATGAACCTGTCCGCAAGACCGCGATCATAGCTGTCCTGCCGCCTGCCCAGATGCTCGTTCAGCAGTGCCCGCTTCAGAAACAGGTGGCAGTCGTGCTCGGAGGTCATGCCAATGCCGCCATGCAGTTGCAGGGACTCCTCGGCAACGGCGGCGTAGGCGGAGCAGGCCAGCTGCTTGACGGCCAGGGCTTTCATTTCCGCCTCCGGTGTTGCGATAACGTCGCCTTCCCGGTCAGTGACTGCATCGAGACCGTCCTGCAACAGGGCCTGGGCCGCCTCGGTATGCGCCTTGAGGTCCGCGCATCGATGTTTGAGCGCCTGGAAAAGGGCCAGCGGGCGACCGAACTGCTGCCGCGTCTGCAGGTATTCCACGGTCATTTCCAGAAGTGCCATAGCGCCACCCACTGCGTCGGCGGCCAGGGCGAAATCCCGCAGAATCGCGAGCCGCTGTCGGAGCAGGCTCGCCGACTCTCCCTGGGCGATGATGAGTTGCGGATCGAGGGCTGCATCCGACACTTCCAGGTCGAACAGGCGCCGGGTTACGTCCCAGGTCGGACGGGCAGTAATACGCACCCCGGACTGGTCGAGAGCCAGCAGCGCCAGGCACACTCCATCCGCCGCCTCGACCAGCACATGACTGGCACAGTCTGCAGATGCCAGGGCCACGGCCCTGCCATTGAGCTTCATGGCGCCGTCGCCGTCTCGCTCGACCGTAAGCGATGACTCACCCAGCGAGGTCGTCACGCGCCGCTCACCTGACATCATGGACTCCAGCCAGATCTCCTGACCCGGCCATGCGCCACTGGAGACTGCGCTTATGGCCAGCAATTGGGGCAGGAAGGGCACCGTGGCCAGGCCCCGACCAAGTTCGGTGTGCAGTGCGCAGGCACCCGCCAGCCCCATACCCAGACCGCCCTGCTCCTCGGGCGTCGACACCATCAACCACCCCAGCTCGGCGATGAGCGAGTATGCCTCCTGCTCGTCTGCAGCCAGGCCGAGCCCGAGCCCGGCCACCACCTGACGGGCCGAATCGGTCAGCTGGTTCAATTCGGGGGTCATGCGCCCTGCCCCTTCAAGGTCCAGTCGCGAGGTTCCCGGGGCATGCCTAGCATGCGCTCGGCAATAATGTTGCGTTGGATCTCATCACTGCCCCCGGCAATAGACCAGTTGTAGGAGTTCATGAAATCGACCGTCCAGTTGCCGGTCTCCTGGGTAGCCCCGCGCATGAACCCCCGATGGTACTGCCCGTCCAGCCCGGCTATGCGCTTGCCGAGGGCAGTGAACTCACGCAGGGTGCGGGCGTAGTACAGTTTAACGATGGAGGCGTCACCCGGGGCCTCGTCTCCCGAGATGCGCTTGAGCAGGTAGCGGTCTGCCAGGGCACAGGCAGCGTCGACATGGGTAATCAGGCGACCGAAATCACGCCGTATGGCTGCGTCGTCCAGGCGATCACTCCGGCGCATTGCGTCGACGATCAACGGCAGCGCATATCGCATCCGCTGGCTCAACTCCACCAGCGTCAGCCCCCGCTCCGATGCCAGCGTGGTCTGCGCCACGGCCCAGCCGGCACCCTCCTCGCCAATCCTGTCCTCCACCGGCACTTCGACCTCGTCGAAGAAAATCTCGGCGAATTCGTCATCACCCGTGATCTGCGAGATAGGGCGCACGGTGACACCCCTGGCCCGCATATCGAGTAACAGATAGGTCAGGCCCGCCTGCGGCCGCTCCCCCTTGTCGGTTCGCGCCAATAACAGGCAGCGGTCCGCGTATTGCGCCATCGTGGACCAGGTCTTCTGTCCGGTGATCACATAGTGGTCGCCCTGACGCACGGCCCGGGTTTTGAGTGAGGCGAGATCGGATCCGGCGTTGGGCTCGGAAAAGCCCTGGCACCAGATTTCCCCCTCAAGTATGGCGGGCAGGTAGCGTGACTGCTGTTCCGCGGAACCACATTCAAACAGGGTGCAGGCGGCGTGGTAAAGCGCGACAAAATAGAGGATCAGACGAGGTGCATCAGCGCGCGCCACTTCCTCGTAGATGATCTTCTGTTCCGCGAGAGAACGGCCGCCCCCGGGCCAGCCCTCGGGCCAGTGTGGCGTGGCGTAACCGGCTTTGACGAGTTCGGAAAACCACTCCTTCTGTAACGCGAAGAAAGCCTCCTGTTCGGAATCTGTCATGGCGGCGCGCCAACCCGCATCGACATTTTGCGACAGCCAGTCCCTGACCTCCCGCCTCAGCGCCTCCTGGCTACTTGCTGCACTCATGGAAACTCCTTAATAGCTTTCACAGCATGAGCGCGCTCGATATGGCCCCCTGTCATAGCTTGACTTCAACCCAGTCGCCCACGACGCGGACCGCATAGGTCGCGATCGGCTTGGTTGCCGGCAGGTCCAGTGCCTCGCCTGTCTCCAGGTCGAACCGCGCTCCGTGGACGGGGCAGGAAATCTTGCAGTTGCGCACGCGCCCGGTGAACAAGGGTTTTTCCTGGTGGGAGCAGATGGCGGATACGGCTAATAGCCGACCTTTCACATTGCACACGAGAACCCAGGTGCCGTTTATCTTCGCATGCTTCTTGGCCCCCGACGGAATCTCGGAGGTTTCACAGAAGCGGACGAATTCTTCGGACAAGATTTACGTTCCTCCCCTCAGATCCGCTCAGGCCGCGCCCTCGACATACTTGTCGACGGCCTGCTCGAAATGCCGGATCCGGATCTCCTGGTAGTTGCCCAGGGTAATCCCCTGTTTGGCCGAAGCTTCCAGGCCAGCTTGCTGCAGGATAAGGTTTTCAGTGTCCTGGTCGAGGATCGCCCCAAAACCGGGGTCCATCCCTTCCGCCTCCGTGAATGACTGGTCATCGTTGAGATACACCGTCTCCGCGGGGTCGGGGCGCTCGCCGTCTTTCGGCACCGGTCGCAGGAAGAACACCTCGTAAATGGTCCTGCGGTGATTATCGGGGTCCGGGCGGAAGCGGTATACCATGGGCAGTGAAATTCCCGGGAACAGGAACGTATTCGGGAACAGCGTGTAGGAAAAGCAGTCGAGCAGCTCGGAATCCGAGACACCGCTGAGATCCGTATTGGACTGAGTCTCGAAGGCCTCCCGAATGATATCGGCCATGCGCTGACGGGCCGTTTCGCCCTCCCCCAGTTTGCGTGGCACATCACCCGCCACCGAGCTGTCACCCAGGGTGAACTGGTCGATTATGTCCTGCTCGGTATATTGTCCTTTGAGGTGAGGGCTGACGACGCCGAGTGATGAAATAAATCGGTCAACGTGCTCGCCATAGAAATCGTACTGCGAGTTTGCGTCGGCGTTGGACGGGGCCACCTGGGGATGCGTATCGAGTACGTGATAGGCCTCCATAAATGCCGCCATCGACAATTTCCAGTTGGCGGGCAGGCTCTTGGAAACATGGCAATAAGTGTAGCGATCCTCCAGTCCCCACTGGCTGATATGTGACAGGAATTCGGCCCCCAGGTATTCCTCCAGCGAGGGCGCGTTTCTGTCCATATTGATAAAGACGAAACCGGCGAGCAATTCAACCCGGGCCTCGGGCAGGGCGAACTGCTCAGCCTTGACGTGGGGGAAATCCCAGTCGCAGAGCGCCTGCTTGAGGGAACCGTCCAGATTCCAGGTCCAGCCATGGAAGGAACATTTGAATTCATTGGCGCACCCGTCGGTCCCGGGCGCGCGGAGCATGGTACCCCGGTGCAGACAGGCATTGTAATAAGCGCGGACTTCGTCTTCAGCGACACGAGCGATAATGAAGGAGTGGCGCCCTATATCGTATACGTAATAGTCACCCACCTCCGGGATAATCTCTTCCCGACAGGCAAACTGCCATGTTCGGGTCCAGAGGTTGTCGAACTCTTTTTGCGCAAATTCCGGGTCGGTGTAGCGATCAATGGAAATGTCCTCGTCACCGAGAAATTCGTAAGACTCCGATCGCACCCAGTCAGGCGCAGGTACCCTGTCCCGGGCTATGATCTCCTGCGTGCTGGGCTCACCAGGATACCTGGCGTCTCCCGGTGCAGGTTCCCGGGACTTCTCGACCATTTGTTCGCTCATATGTCACCTCCAAAACCGATTTTCCGGGTGCAGCGATAAAGTCATTAGCTACCGCTACAATTATGCCACTGCACCGGAAACCCGAAAATGACTGAAGCAGCACATGCGCTTGTCCCTTCTTATCTTATAATACAACACTGTTGTCTTGTTGTGCTATATTCTCTAATCATTGATTTAGCACAGGTTTAGGGGAGTCGGAATGATCAGGGGCATACATCACATTGCAGTTCACGTACGGGATTTTGACCGGATGGTGACGTTCTACCGCGAGGCTTTCGGCTTCGAAATCGTGGGCGAGGAATTCAGCTGGAGCAACGACGAGTTCATCGACACCATCGTGGACGTCCCGGGCTCAGCGGCACGCGGCGCGATGCTGCGGGCCGGCACCTGCTATATGGAAATGTTCCAGTACAGCGCACCGGAACCCGCGTCCGATACGCCTTTACAGCCCTATGACAAGGGCTACACGCACTTTTGCGTGGACGCCACGGATATCGATGCGGAGTACGAGCGCCTGAAAGGGCTGGGGATGACCTTCAGCCAGCCCGCGCCCATTGATGTCGGGCACGTCAAATCCATCTACGGCAGGGATCCCGAGGGCAACCTCATCGAAATACAGCAAACGGCCGATAATTGTGACTTCCCCCTGAGCGCCCTGCCCCCGGTCTCCACATAAGCCGGCTTTGAGTTAAAGCCGTGCTGCCCGGTCACAGGGAGGCCTGCAAACCTAGCCCGAATTACCCGGTAGATTGGTGTTGTCGTTTTGAACACCAGTGTTGTATGCTACGCGACAGTTCTGGCACACCCCAGCCAGCAGGGGGACCGATTTCCCTGCATGACGGGTCCGATAATCCAGGGCAATGCACCAGCCTATTTGCGGCAATAATGCATAGCCCCTAACTGTTACACATGCTGTAATAGGCATGAAAAGTATAAACATAAAAGGAGATAAACCCGTGAGAAAAGAACTCTACAAAGCCGTCGTGTTGGCCACTTCGGCACTCAGCACAGGGCTTGCACTCCCCTCTCTCGCCCAGGCTCAAACCGCTGGGTCAGATTCGGAATCACTGGTGCTCGAAGAGGTTATTGTTACAGCACGACGCAGGGTCGAGGCGGCGCAGGATGTGCCGATCTCGATGACGGTGTTCGACCAGGACCAGTTGGATAATGCCAACATCATCAACGCCGGCGACCTTGCGACCTATACACCCTCGCTGCAGGTGAATAACCGATTCGGCGGGGATACGACCCAGTTTTCGATTCGCGGCTTTTCCCAGGAATTGCGCACGACGGCGTCGGTGGGCGTCTATTTTGCGGAAGTCGTCGCCCAGCGCGGTGCCAACTCCTCTGTATCCGGTGACGGCGCCGGCCCCGGGGATCTCTTCGACCTGCAGAATGTGCAGGTTTTGAAAGGTCCGCAGGGCACCCTTTTCGGCCGTAACACCACTGGTGGCGCAATACTGCTGACACCCAATCGACCGACCGACGAACTCGAAGGCTATATCGAGGGCTCTGTCGGCAACTACGATATGTGGCGCGGACAGGGTGTGGTCAATGTGCCCGTGACCGACAACATTCGCCTGCGCTTTGGTATCGACCACCAGGAGCGCGACGGCTATCTGGACAACATCTCGGATATCGGCCCGGACCACTTCGCCAACGTAGACTACACCTCGTGGCGCGCCAGTATGGTCATCGATTTCACCGACCGGCTGGAAAACTACACCATACTCAAGGGCGCGGAATCCGAGAACAACGGCTACCCCGGCTCCATCTTTGCCTGCAACGCAGATGACCCCGGCATTGGCAGCCTGGTCTGCGTACCTGACCTGGAGGAGCGTAAGGCCGCAGGCAATGACGGCTTTTACGATGTCTTCAATTACATACCCAATCCCAAGAGTAAGCAGGAACAGTGGCAGGCCATCAACACCACGACCTGGGATATTACTGACAGTCTCAGGTTGAAGAATATTATTTCCTACGCGGAGCTTGAGACCAATACGAGAAACGCGATCTATGGCACCAACTGGAACCTCTTTGGCTCTTTCTTTATTTTCCAGATGGTCGGCCTCTCCAACGAGCGCCCGACCACTGACCAGACCACCTTTGTTGAAGAGTTCCAGGTTCAGGGATCCGGCTTCGACGACCGCCTGACGTGGCAGGCAGGCCTCTACTATGAAAAAAGTAAACCGGATGACGACTACGGCTCACAATCCCCCGCCTTTATCGATTGCGACCAGCTGTCAATTCAGTCAGGTAATCCGGATGATTGGCGCTGTAATGGCACCTCCAGCCGGGGCAGCGTGTCCAGTGCGCCGGGAGGCGTCACCTACGAGAACCAGGCCGCGTATCTCCAGGGCACCTTCGATTTCAATAATCACTGGTCCACCACCCTTGGCATTCGCTATACCGATGACCAGACTGACGGGGAAGTGACGGAGAGTATTTACAAATTCCCCGCCGGAGAACTTGCACCGCCCAACTCTGTGACTACCGAGACCAGAAAACCCGAGGAAGACAGCAGCAAGGTGACCTGGATGGCCGGGTTGGACTATAAACCGACCGACGACATACTGCTCTACGCGAAATATGCACTGGGATACCGCCAGGGCAACGTCAACCTGGCGGGGATCGAAGGCCTGAATACGGTGGGCCCTGAAGAGGTCGACTCCTACGAAATTGGCGCCAAAACGGCATTCTTTGGCACGGTTCCCGGGACCTTCAACATCGCGGCCTTCTATAATGACTTCACCGACCAGCAGATCCAGTACGGCTATTTTGCTCCCAGCGGTGTAGGCACCACGGCCGTGGTGAACGCCGGCGCATCCACCATCTGGGGGATCGAGATCGAGACGTCACTGCGCCTGTTCGACGGCTTTGTCCTGAGCGCCGGTTACACCTACCTGGACACAGAGGTTGACGAAATCGTTTTCCCCGATCTCCCGCCGGGGCTCCCCGTCGAGGGCTTCAATGCTTCTACCGCAGAGGGTGAGCCGCTTTCCTATTCACCGGAAAACAAACTGGTGCTCACAGCGAGCTATGATCTGCCCCTGGATGCGGACCTTGGCGATATGAACATTTCCGCCACCTACATCTACACCGATGAAATGCAGGCGGTGTCCGAGGAAACGTCCATATTCGCCACGCTGGATGAATACGACTTGATCAATCTCAATTTCAACTGGCGCTCCATTGCCGGCAGCCCCGTAGACCTCTCGGTGTTTGCCACCAACGTGACGGATGAGGAGTACATAACCTTCCTCACGGGCAACTGGAATACTGCCGGTCTGGAATCCGGCCAGGTCGGTGTACCGCGGATGTACGGCGCGCGGCTCCGTTACAACTTCTGAGCCGGCAAAGGTTCAGTCTGGCGTATTCAGGAAAGTAGCGAAGACTAGGGCTCTGTAACCACAGGGCCCAATTCTTCATAAATCGCCGCGTGGGCATTCTCCCTGTCGATGGCATCGGACATGGTGATCTTTCCGTCCAGGGCGACGCCAACCAGGTTGTCCAGCACCGCATCGATATCATCGGTCTCTATCTCATAGATGACCATATAGG
>JAHEEV010000117.1 GCA_024640505.1 Halieaceae bacterium | reverse complement strand
GGCATTTACCGGGAGTTTCCCACTACCTATAAAGACCGTTTCGGTAACCGGGTGGAGGTGCGTTTCCGCGTGTTGGAGGTCAGCCGGGACGGCAGGCCAGAGCCGTGGCACAGGAAGAGACTTACCAACGGCGTGCGAATTTATGCGGGCCAGTCGGATACCTTGCTCAGTCCGGGTGAGCACACCTACATCTTCGTCTATGAGACCAATCGCCAGATCGGCTTTTTTGAGGGTCACGATGAGCTCTACTGGAATGTTACCGGCAATGGCTGGGATTTCAGCATAGAGCAGGCCAGTGCCTCGGTCAGTCTGCCCGGCCCGGTCAGCAGTTCGGACATTACCCTGGCGGGGTTCACCGGGCCCCAGGGCGCCAGGGGCAAGGACTACGTCAGTTCGGCAGGGCAGAGTTCCGGCAACCTCCGGACCTCGCGGGCTCTTCCGCCCCGGGCCGGGCTGACGCTGGTCATGGGCTGGCCCAAAGGCGTGGTGACCGAACCGGGGGCTCTCCAGCGATTGGCCTACCTGCTGGGTGATAACCTCGGTCTCGTTCTGTCATTGCTGGCTTTCGTTGGCAGCGGACTCTACCTTTTCATAATGTGGTCCAGACACGGGCGGGATCCGGGCAAGGGCGTCATATTCCCCCATTACGAGCCCCCTGAGGGCTACTCCCCGGCGGCCGCACGCTACGTCAATGAAATGGGTTATGACAACAAGACGTTTACCGCCGCGGTGATTAACCTCGCGGTAAAAGGCCATCTCTCAATCACATGCGACGATGACGATTACACGTTAAAGCGGCAGGCCTCTTCCGAACCCCTGGCACCGGGGGAGTCCAACCTGCTCGACAAGTTGTTCCGGGGTGGTGCAGTGCTGAAACTGGAGAATAAAAATCATACGCAGATATCCGCCGCCCGGGTCGCCCACAAGCGCGCCCTGAAACGCGACTATCTGGGCCGTTACTTTAAAACCAATGCCATACTGATGCTGCCTTCAATCGTGGTCTCTGCACTCCTGCTGCTGGTGATCGTGAGCACCGCGCACCTCGTGCCGCTGGTTTTTGTCCTCTACGCCGGGATCGTCGTCCTGCACCTCCTGTTCGCTTACCTCCTCAAAGCGCCATCTCGTCAGGGGCGACGCCTGATGGACAAACTGGAGGGTTTCAAACTGTACCTGGAGGTGGCGGAGAAAGACGATCTCGCGCTGCGCCATCCGCCTCACCTGACCCCCGAGTTGTTCGAGCGTTACCTGCCCTTTGCTATCGCACTCGGCGTCGAGCAGGAGTGGGCGGAGCAGTTCAGCCAGGTATTTGCGGGCCTGGAAGCCGCGAAGGGTGCGGCATACAGCCCCGCCTGGTACCAGGGCGACTTCAGCTCCACCCGAATGAACAGCTTTGCCAGCAGCGTCGGCGGCAACCTGTCTTCCGCTATTTCCTCGGCGGCCACAGCGCCCGGCAGCAGCTCAGGCTCCGGCGGGGGCTCCTCCGGTGGCGGCGGCGGCGGTGGTGGTGGCGGTGGCTGGTAACTGCAGCGCATCAGGCTCACGCCGATGGTCGGCACACCGGCGCTTCATTTCAGGTGTTCGGAAAAATAGCCAATCACCGAATCGAGTGCCTGATAAGTCGGGTGGCCTTCCT
Organism: Halieaceae bacterium; assembly: GCA_024640505.1. Lineage (GTDB taxonomy): Bacteria > Pseudomonadota > Gammaproteobacteria > Pseudomonadales > Halieaceae > JARRPM01. The sequence goes on along the minus strand of JAHEEV010000117.1, from coordinate 9,002 downwards.
CGTCCACAAAATCCAGCGTCAGGACTGAGTGGCCTTTTCCGGGTAGGGTGTGCAGCTTGATCCGCTCTTTACCTTCCCCATTGAAAGCTTCGTGAATGCATTCGAATTTTTTGGCGCTGCACGCCTTATCATCGCTGAAGCGAAATCCCAACATGGGACCTTTCCTGTCCAGCGCCTGGCGCGACAGCGCTATTTCCCCTTCACTCATATGCAGCGCGTCCTGCTTGTGTAAAGGCATTGCCGGTTGGGAGGCAACGGCCGCCAGCACACTGTCATCGCCGATGAGCGAGATAGCGAAATTGCCCGTCAGACACATGCCGATCACTCCCACTCCAGCAGCCCCGCGAGATTCACGTACTTCGTTGCATAAAGCCTTTAGCCAGTCGACGATCGGACTGGATTTGTTCGCCGAAAACAGTGAGAACTCCTTGCGCATACAGAAGACCCTTAACAGGTTGCCTCCCATGGATGTTTTGCCGATAGGGCCAAAGAGGTGGGGCATAACCACCTCAAAGCCCGCGTCAACCAGCCGGTCTGCCAGGCGTAGGGTCTCTTCGCCTATGCCTGGCAGCTCCTGGATCAGCAGAACCGGGGCTCCTGCGCCCCGGACGTATATATCGTGAGTCACTTCATGCCCACCAGAAAGAGGCGCTGAAAAAGTGGATCGATCAAATTCGCTGATCGGTGTGTGAGGAATGTTCATGGCGAGTCCTTTTTTTCGATGTATATAGTGCGGTTCTACAGTTGCTCGACGTTGATCATCTCGGGCTTGCTGTCGAGATCAAGGGATTCGGCGGCCTGCCTCAGCTCACACAGCGCATGGTTCCAGAGGACCTCGTGGATGAACTCGGGAAACAACAGCCTGAAGAGGCGCCAGTAGATACGACTGGGCAGCGTATCGCCGCGAGCGTAATCGAAAGCGAGGTAGACCGTGACGAAACAGTGTCCGGGTGTGCCGGGCTCAACGTCGAAGAGAAATAGACCCCCGTCGGCGAATCCCCCGTGTACCAGGTACCGGATCTGGCCTTCCGCCGTCGGCGCCAGCTGTTCTATCGAAAAGGAAATCAATCCTCCGAAAATACGGTAGCTGATCACGCAGCCCGCTTCCTGCCGCTTGCCGCTGGTCCTCTGGATCTGCACCCAGCGCGGGTGGAGGAAGGGTCGATCGGCCTCGCCGAATTGCCCCAGCAGGTTCGTTGCGACCTGGGGATCGGTTCTCAGGTGCACTTTATAGATGCATTCGAATTCCGCGGGCCCGGTCTGCCCCAGGCTGGCGCGCCTGGCTTCCAACGCCTCCTGCGATACCGCGACCGGAAAGCGCCCGATACCGGACCAGTCGAGGCCAAAAAAGCGCTCCGCCAGCCAGTTTCGCAACGTGACATAGACGCCATCCCTGGTTACCTGCCACAGCGTGGCCGGCTTAACGATGGACAGAGCGATCTTTTCGTAGGATTCGTCACCACTGGAAATCTCCCAGAAAATCCTGCCGAAACGCCGCTCTTCTATCGGTTTAACCTTGAGCTCACTGGTATATGTCTGATAAATGACCCGACTCAGGAAGGTGTTGGTGAAAAACCCGCGGTACAGAAAAAATATGACCCCGGCGAATCGATTATCCCGCCGGAACCGTGCGATGGCGTCGCCGTAAAAGCTGTGCAGGGTGCGTTCGTCCACGCCGCGTTCCAAAGCAATACGGGCAAGTGCGGCGGCCATGATATGCGCCGACAGAATGCCGTCCTTGTACTGTCGTGACGTGGCCATGTCACCCACGGCCGCGACGCGGTGCCCCATCGGCATCCGGGCTGTGCCGATGACGATATGCGGGTTGCAGATACACCGGATTCTGAGCCGTGCCTCGATGGGTAGAGTCCTTCGGATCTGGGGCAGCGCCAGAAAATCATGAACCACTTGTCGCAAGGCTGTATGGTCACGGGCCCGATCGACACTTTTCCCGATCAGGGAGACACTGAAGTACCCGCGCTTGGGCAAGATGGAACACATATCCAGGTGCACCCCGCCCGAGCTGCTCTCAATCAAATGCATCTCCCCCTCGCGCGGCGTCGCGGTAACTGCGTCGGCCTCGAGTTCGAAGATCAGTGCACGTCGCAATTTGGGGGGCACGTAGCGCGGCTGCAGCGACCTTAACATGGCTGCGGGCGAGCCAGTGGTTGGCGGGGCTTTACTCGTTTCGTTGACGCCACCAGCGAATACGAGGAAATCCGCGTGTAACTCCCCCTGAGCTTCACCCCGGAGATATCGGACCACGGGTCTGCCGGCATTATCGTAACAGGTTTGGGTCACCCGGCAGGTCATCAGCTCTGCACCCGACTCCACGGCGCAATCGAGCAGCCAGCTGTCGAAGGCATCGCGCGGCTCGTGATGCCCGAAGGGCAGGGCGCCCCGATACACCGTCAACAATGTGCGGTCGGCGGGCACCGGCAACACGATGTTTTTCCAGTTCCCCTGGACCATAATCCTGTCCACGCGGGCCTGGACTACGCCTGGGGGTATGGTCAGCCCGAGTTCCCGTAGGGCGTCATTCAGCCTCGGAGAAAGGCCACCCGCACAGCGTGGGCAGCCCCTGTATTCGGGAGCCAGGTTGCAGGCTCCAGTCTCTTCGCGTTGGCGCCTGTACTCGAAGATTACGACGTGGATGCTACGGCCTGTTTGCCGGGCTTCCCTCAGCAGATGTATGGCGGTGAAAGCGCCGGCGGGACCACCCCCAATGATAGCGACGGTATCGCTATCCTCGAGACCTTTGGAAAATCGGCCGTTCACCTAGATCACTCTCTCCCGGCTGGAAATTTGCCACCAGCCGACGATTTGCCGTGAATGCACTCCGCCCTTGTAAAACCTCCGTTCTCTTCAGTGTATTTAACCACAATAATAATATGGGGAAATGATATGCGTCATTGATTGATCATATTCATCGCCCCATTCCGGTTGCGGCCATGGCCAGGTGGGCGGTGTCAGTGGTGGCCGGCCGAACCCGCCCATAAGATGGCGTTGGCGGTCAGTTGCCGGAACCCGGGGATGTGGTTACCCTGAATTGCTCCGAGGCGTGATGAGAAATCCGACTGGTCGGCAGGAGAAATGAGGAATCGTTAATGGAAGGTTTGCTTGAGAACAGGGTGGCACTGGTCACCGGTGGTGGCAGTGGCATCGGCAGAGCCACCGCCATGAGGTTCCACAATGACGGCGCGAAAGTGGTAGTCGTGGATCGCAATGAAAAAGCCGCCATTGAAGTGGCAGAAACCATTTGCTCTTCGGGTGGTGATGCGATCGCCGTGGTTGCAGACGTTTCCTGTGAGAAAGACGTGGAGAAAATGGTGACGGCAGCGGTGGAGCGTTACGGTGCACTGCATGCCGCGTCGAATAACGCGGCATACAGCAGCGGTTTCAAGGAGCTGACTGCCTGGACAGTGGAGGAATGGGACAAGATCCAGGATGTCACGCTCAAAGGTGTCTGGCTGTGCATGAAGTACCAGCTCCCGGCGATCGAGCAGGCCGGGGGTGGCGCTATCGTCAATATCGCGTCTGTCGGCGGTGTTCGTGGTGAAGCGAAGATGGCTCCCTACAGCTCCGCAAAGGGCGGTGTCATCGCCCTGACAAAAACCGCAGCAGCCGAGTACGCCCAGCGAGGAATCCGGATCAATGCGGTTGCTCCGGGTGGCGTCAGGACGCCGTCTATCGAACACTATTTCAAAATACTGCCCCAGGAAAAAGACGCCACCATTGCCACCCATGCCATGCGCCGCCTGGGTGAGCCGGAGGAACTGGCAAACGCGGTAAGTTATCTGTTGAGCGACCGGGCCTCTTTTATTACCGGCCACGTCCTCAACGTGGACGGCGGGATCCTGGTTAACCCTCACAATCTGTAGCCACGAGGCGTGGGCCGACAGGTCCAGGCAGTGGACATAGGTCGCGCCGGGGTGGCCAATCGCTCAGGGATGGGTCAATGGAAGTTTTAGCGGTTTACACAAAAATCCCCTATCGTGTGCCGACCGAGCACAGTCTTTGCAGATAAAGCGTGGCTTATCAACAAGATGAGCCAGTTCATGGAGGCTTTTTTCGATCTCTTTCTTTTTCCACTTACATAAAGACCTGGCCATGCACGCTTCCTGAAAAGGTACCTGGATCAAGCATAGAATAAGACAGTCAGTTGTGCACGGGTCGCCCGACGACCCACAAATCGTCCGGTCGAAGCTATAATTCCAACACAGACCCGGATGTATGCGGATAAAAAGGGGCGATCGCCTCGGGTTTTTCCGACTCTTCGACCTGGCCAAGTTCAAAGCAATGGAATCGTCGGTGCTCCTCGGTCTGGTAGTCATAGACCACGACCAGACCGTTGGCAGCACAACCGCTGGCAAATCTTGTCTGCGCGGACCCCTTGCCCGTCCAGAAGCCCAGGGACATCCCTCCAGCGAGGACCAGTGATGTCATCAGAACGTAGGTTTTCATGGTAAGTCTCCGGACGGGAATGCTTCCAGGCGGTGAGGATCGGTTTTCGAGTGCGATTGCAGAGCGTGAAGAAGCCCTGACCCGCCGGCGTGCTGCAGACCCAGCCGTTCCAGCGAATGTTGCAGCGACCGGGCCAGACCGGAGGCCAGAACCCTGCGGTAGTAGGGCAAAGCAGATTCATGATGCGGCAGGCTGTCCGAGACGGTCGGTGTACTGACAACCCGTGCCTGGAACGCACTCCACAGGGCTTCCAGGCCGGTCACGACGTCGGTTCGCGCTTCCAGTCCGGCTGCCGGCTGCACGGCCCAGGTCGCGTCGTGCCGCAGTTCACATTGAGCGACATGGGTGTCGTGCCGTGAGTGGCGCCACTCGCCCGGCCCTATCAGCGACAGCTGCCAACGACCTTGCCGAAAATAGAGATGATAAACCTGTCCCGGTACGGGTCGAAAACTGAACTCCGCGGAGAGAACCAGGAGTCCGGTCAGGTAATCGATCATGACATGTCGCAAGGTCTTTGCGGGCACCTCGACATGCCGCAGAGCTTGAAGGTCGTTCAGCAGGGTCAGATTGGCCTTGCCTTGGGGATTTGGGTTCTTAGCCATGTGTTGGGTACGTAGATTGTGTGGCAGCGGATGAGTCGAATTACATGTGAGGGGGCAGCGCTCACCCACCAGCTGACGGTTTTGCCACGTAGCCGACCGGGTTCTGTTTAGCCAGTAATTGCCTGCCGACCCGGGTTTGCCGCGAGCAATCGGCTTCGGTTGTTACGTAAATAGGTGATGAATCAGATGGCGCACGGGCCTGGACGCGAACGTGGCAGCCCGGCAGCACACACGGTGCTAGCGGACGCCGTTCAGGTTCCAGTCATAATCGATGTAGTCCATATCAAACGCTTCCTGTTCCAACAGGGCTTTGGCTTTTTCATTTTCGACGAAGGGTGCCAGGTAGGCCTGTAGGGAGCCCGCGGCCTCCGCAAAATCCCCCTCGAACCAGTCAAAGATGCGTGACAGCTCGGCACGTCGCTCCCCGGTATCGAATCGATTGCGTTGTGGGTCGTTGATGAAACCCGTGGCGGCCGAGTCCAGTTGCTCGTCCAGTTTTTCCAGGGTGAAGGCCTCGCTTTGCAGGAGCGGGCAGGATCGGCTGGCGCACACAATCGCAAAATGAATTCTCGGTTCTTTCAGCGGACGAAGCCGCTCGTGTTCCAGCTGGTGCAGGCTGATGCGTTCGCCGGCCACGTTGTACTTGTCGCGCTTGAAATAGACGAAGCGGCCCAGCAGCCCACCCGGTGAGCTGCCGTCGAGAATGCCCTTTGCCGCGAGTATATTGTAGGCGTTGATGTAGAACACCAGCTTCTCTTCCCGACTCATGGCGCTGGTATCGGTCGCGGCAACCTGCTCCACCAGGCTGTCGAATAGCGGATTGTCATCCCAAAGGGTATAGTCGACGTAGCCTTCACTCACGGCAGCCCGAAGCAGGCTGTTCCATGCGACCAGATCTGGCTCGGCCGTGGCAGGATAGGTACCGAACAAGAGCGCAAGCAGGATCAGTGTTCGGAATTCGGGGCGGAACATCAAGAGGGGCATAATTGTTATCCGCAATAACCTCTATGGCTTGTAAAGCGGTGAAGTAGTGTGATGAAACCTTACCATCTGGTGCTGCTTTTGACTCTCGTTTATCTCGTTGGTTGCACCAGCGCTCCAGAAATGCCGGCCGCCGGTGCGCCACTGCCTTCCTGTGGCCCGCTGCCCAACTGTGTAAACAGCCAGTCCGGTGAGGGAGATAAGGCCATTGCTCCCATAAGCGCCACTGCGACGCAGTGGCGGCAACTCAAGCAGTGGTTGGCCGCCCAGGAGTACTGGACGATCGTGGTCGATCGCGATGACTTCGTGCAGGCGGTGGCAAAAACGCCCCTGATGCGCTTTCGCGACGATGTGCAGTTGCTGTTTGACGCGCAGGCGGGATTGATACAGGTACGCTCATCATCCCGGCTGGGTATCAGTGACATGGGGGCCAACCGTAGACGGGTGGAAACTTTGCGCTCACAGGTCGCTGGTGAGGAGACGGCCGCGGGTGTCTGAGCCGGCTAACGCCGGGTTTTTTCCAGCTCGATAGGCATGGCAACACTAACCGCTGACAACAGGGCCCATGGCGTTGAGCATCCCCAGTACCGTATCCATGCGTTGCCGGGCGTCGGTCATTTCCAGCAATGACTGCGCGGTTTCCGGCGTCATACTCAGGAGGCCGGCGACCGCGAAACTGAAATCCTGCGCCGGCATGCCCTGCCAGTGATCACTGTTGAGCATCGCCTGTGCCCGCTCGTCGCCATGGGTAATGGTGAGGAGTCGTTGCAGGATCTTCTCCTGCGTCTGTGCCAGCACCTGTCTGGCCTCCTCGTCGAGCGCTGCGTCCAGCAATTCCTCGCAGGACCAGATACTGAAAGGGAGAGTCTGTTTCTCCTGCGCCAGCTTCAGTCGAACCTGGTTGTCGACCTGGATCAGCATGCGTCCATCGTCCAGTTCCTGTAACAACCTGACCGGCCCGGCGGAGAAGATCTCGCAGGGTTTGTAGGTCGCCTGGTTGCTTTTCAGGGCCTCCTGTAGGGTTTGCTCCCTCGTGATGGCGTGAACCACCTTCTCGGTATGGCATACCCCCATTAACATATCCTCATCAATACAGTGGCGCACCATCTGCCGGTAGCGTGGCTCAAAAACGTGTAGCGGGCAGGGCACCCCGGGAAAATTGACGGAGTTGGGAATGGGGAACAGGGCGACTTCGATCATCGCAGCGGAATCCATCTCGGTTCGTGTTGCGGACGCGGTTATTCAGTAGATTACGTCAAATTACGGGTAATGGATGACTGGTTGTCGTTGCGTCGTCTTTGGTTTGCCCGGAGAGGTGAGTTCAGCGCGCATAAACGGTATATTGCCCCTCCCGAAGCAAAGACTGCTACCCAACTCTGTTGTGACAACCCAAGGAGATCCCCGTGACCCGCATTGGAACGCCCTTTTCCCCTACTGCCACCCGCGTATTGCTGTGCGGTTCCGGTGAACTCGGCAAGGAGGTGGTGATTGAACTGCAGCGCCTCGGCGTGGAGGTGATCGCCTGTGATCGCTACGAGAACGCACCGGCCATGCAGGTTGCAGACCGGTCTTATGCCTTTTCCATGCTCGATGGTGAGGCCCTGCGCGAGGTGATTCTCAAGGAAAAGCCTGACCTCATCGTGCCGGAGATCGAGGCCATCGCCACGGACACCCTGGTAGAGCTGGAAGCGGAGGGCTTCCGGGTGATACCCAGCGCCCGTGCGGCACAGCTGACAATGAATCGCGAGGGCATCCGCCGGCTGGCCGCGGAGGAATTGGGCCTGGCGACCTCACCTTACGAATTTGCCGCCGACAGGGCCGCTTTCGATGCGGCGCTTGAGCGCATTGGCATGCCGTGCGTGATCAAGCCCATCATGAGTTCCTCGGGCAAGGGACAAAGCACCGTGCGGACCGCCGAAGATATCGACAGTGCCTGGGAGTACGCGCAGCAGGGCGGGCGCGCCGGCGCGGGCAAGGTCATCGTGGAAGGGTTTGTGGACTTCGATTACGAGATCACCCTGTTGACCGTGCAGCACCGTGACGGAGTAAGCTTTTGCGAGCCCATTGGTCACCGCCAGGAGGATGGCGATTACCAGGAATCCTGGCAGCCCCAGGCCATGACCGACCTGGCCCTTCAGCGCTCGAAGGAGATCGCCGAGAAAGTCACTGCGGCCCTCGGGGGGCACGGTCTGTTCGGCGTGGAACTGTTCATCAAGGGCGATGAGGTCTATTTCAGCGAGGTATCACCGCGGCCCCATGACACCGGGATGGTGACACTGATCTCGCAGGACTTGTCGGAATTCGCGCTGCACGCCCGTGCGATCCTCGGCCTGCCCATCCCCGACATCGCCTTCCATGGCCCCTCGGCGTCCAGCGTCATCCTGGTTGAGGGAGAGTCCAGCCAGGTGCGATTTGGCAACCTCGACTCCGCGCTGGCCGCAACGGAAACCGCCCTGCGCCTGTTCGGTAAGCCGGAAGTGTCGGGCAAGCGCCGCATGGGCGTGGGCCTGGCCCGGGGTTCCGATACCGACGAGGCCAGGGCAAAGGCGCTGGCCGTCTCATCGGCGGTAACCGTAGAACTCTAGGGCGGGGCGGCCGGCAGGTGCCGGCAGCACTAACAGGTGGACAGCACCCAGCGCCGATGGCAGTCTGGTGGCAGACAAGGAAGATACTAGAAGACCTGTGGCTCAACTGACTAATGCCTCTCGATAGTAGTACCTCAGTCGCCAGCTGGAGCAGGCGCGTCCTTAAAATACTCATCGCGGCAGAGCTCGCTTATCTGGCCCTGGCGAACGGCCTGCTCTACGTTCCAATGACCCAGACTCTGGTTAATCTGATCCGGCCGGAAAAATTTGAGGTCAGTTGGGAGCGTGCCTGGACCTGGTACCCCTTCCGCATCCACGCAAGAGGCATTGAGGCCAACGGCCAGTCGCGCTCACAGCAGTGGCAGCTGAC
>JAHEEV010000116.1 GCA_024640505.1 Halieaceae bacterium | reverse complement strand
CTGCCCACCCCCGCACCGGAGCATGCCCTGGACTGGCTCGATCTGACGACCGGGGAGCGCGCCCTGAGTGAACAGCTGTTGACGATGGCAGACGGCCGGCCGATGCTGGCAGAGAGTCTCCATCTCGGGGGCGGAGCGGAGCAACTGGCCGCGCTGAGAGAGGGGCTTCAGGGGCTGATGTCAGGGCAGGGCGGGGTTTCGCAGGTGGGTATGTTGCTGGCCGACCTGGATATCGAGGAATTGCTGGCCAGGGTGGGTGACGAGCTTCGCCACCTGATCCGCGGATTTTCGCCGGAGCGTTTATCCGGCCCCCGGGGAAGAGCCGCCTTCGGGTTGCTGGACGAGGTACTGACGATTCAGCGGGCCGTCGCCGGGGGTGCCAACCCCAACCGTCAGTTGCTCGTGGAGGCACTGCTGGCAAAGATGCAACGGGAGTTGGGCATGGGTGGCCAGGGTGATAATATGGTGGCCGACGGGGGAGGTCTCTAACCATGAACGACGCAAGACAGAACAGTCGCAACGGTATTCTTTCGCTTACCATCAAGGATAAGGCGGTGCTGTATTCGGCCTATATGCCATTCCTGGAAAATGGCGGGCTGTTCGTGCCGACCAACAAGACCTATGACATCGGTGACGAGGTTTTTATGCTGCTCACCCTGATGGATGAGCCAGACAAGATACCCATCGCCGGTAAAGTCGTGTGGGTCACTCCACGGGGGGCACAGGGAAACCGCACCGCCGGTATCGGCGTGCAATTCAGTGAGCAGGATGCGGCGGCAAACGCGAAGATAGAAAACCACCTGGCGGGATCCCTGAATTCGGATCGCCCCACCCACACCATGTGATGCACACTCTTAACGTCATTTCTAGGTGCGGACTGAAAGTTAAGGCAATTTCTTTAAAAATGCCCCTAACCTATTGATATATAGTGTTTTCAGGTCAAAAAAATGGGTCCCGAAAGGGACCCAATAAGACCATTAGGAGTGAAACATAAAGGAATTGCTTCCCTGACAGAGCATTGGGTATGCTCCCGCGACCACCCGATTAATCTAGGGGATAGGTAGCCACGTTCTTAGTATCGCTCATGATCGGTAATTTTCCACAGGTTCATCGCTCTTTTTTAAACGCATTGGTAATAAAAATATAACTTTTAATTCTAAAAGGAGATAAGGGGTGGGCAATGACGGCAGCTGATGCATTTCTCTGCGGTGTTGTCGAGGGATATTATGGACGCCTATGGCCCTTCGAAACCCGTTTGGCCTATGCGGACTATCTCGGTCAGGCAGGTCTCAATGCCTTCATCTATTGCCCCAAGGGAGATGCATGTCTGCGCAAGCGTTGGCATCAACGCTGGCCCGATAGTGAATGGCGGCAGCTGAAAAAGCTGGCCGGCGCTTATCGCAAGCGAGGTATTCACTGGGGGGTTGGGCTATCCCCGTTCGCCCTGTATCAGGATTACAGTGCGGCGCAGCGCGCGAGGTTGAAGGAGAAGCTGCGGCAACTGGCAGACCTGCAAGCGCCATTGCTGGCTATTCTGTTTGACGATATGCCGGGAGACCTGCCGGACCTGGCAGCACGTCAGGCGGATATCGTGGCAGATGTCTGCGACTGGTCAGGTGCCGAGCGCGTCCTGGTGTGCCCTACCTACTACTCATTCGACCCTGTCCTGGAATCGCATTTCGGGAAAATGCCGCAGGACTACTGGGCAAGACTGGGGCGGGAATTGCCGGAACGGGTCGACATCTTCTGGACGGGTAACCGGGTGTGCTCCGATTCGATCACCGCGGCGGATATCGAGTCCATCAACGGCCTGTTGGGCCGCCAGGTCACTCTCTGGGACAACTACCCCGTGAACGATGGCGCCTTGCGCAGTAATTTTCTCTACTGCCAGCCTCTGTCCGGTCGGGACCGCAGCCTGGAACCCCTGCTCAGGGGCCATCTGTGTAACCCGATGAATCAGGGCTTGCTGTCCTTACCAGCCCTGGCGGGACTTGCTTCTTTATATGGCAGGTTCGGAGAGGCTGATACCTGGCTGGAAGGGGTGCTGGGCCGAGAGACCTGGCAGCAGTTACTGCGTGACCGGGAGCTGTTTCAGCGTGTCGGACTGACCGGGCTTGACGCCTCGCGCCGCGAGGGACTTGCCAGTCAGTACCAGGCATTGGCGGGCCAGGCCGCGTGCGAAGTGGCGGGGTGGTTACGGGGGGAGTACACGTTCGACCCGGCCTGCCTGACAGACTGACCCCGGGCCGGGCAGGGGTGCTGACGATAGCCGGTTTTGTATCGTTTAATGTCCGGCGATGGAGGTGATCAGGCGGGCCTGACAGTGTCCTGGGCGGGCCTGTCCGTCTGGCGGGCGCAGGACGGTTGAACAGGGGCGGTCTTTGTGGCAGAATCTGCGCCCTTGCGAGGGCTCCAGTCCCCAGTGAGTAGGCGCTCCTAATCCCTTATAATCAATCGGTTATGTGGGGTTTGTAATAGCGATTCTAGCCTCTGACAGGGGCCGCTAGTGGGGGCTCGATTGCACGCGGAAGTGGCGAAATTGGTATACGCGCTGGATTTAGGTTCCAGTGCCGCAAGGCGTGAGAGTTCGAGTCTCTCCTTCCGCACCAAATTCTCGACCAGATAGCACGGATCGCCGGCAGCGGCGCTCCACACCGATTGGATTGTGAGGAATTACCATGCAGGTTTCTATTGAGACGACTTCAGGCCTGGAACGTCGTTTGACCGTGGGCGTGCCCGCCGAGCGAATCGAGAGCGAGATTGATACCCGCCTGCAGAAGGCGGCAAAGAATGTCAGGCTCGCGGGATTTCGTCCCGGCAAGGTTCCCATGAAAGTGATGCGCCAGCGTTTCGGCGCCGGTGTGCGTCAGGAGGTCATGGGGGAGGTCGTGAGCCAATCCTTCCAGGAGGCGGTGATACAGGAAAAATTGCGCCCCGCAGGGCAGCCCAGTATCGAACCGCGGACACTGGAACCGGGCAAGGACCTCGAGTACGTCGCGGTTTTTGAAGTTTTCCCCGAGGTGGAACTGGCTGAAGTGCAGGATTTCCCGGTTGAAAAGCTCGTAGCAGAAGTGACGGACGAAGACGTTGACAACATCATCGACGTTTTCCGCAGGCAGCAGGGTAGCTGGGAGACCGTAGAGAGGGAAGCTGCCGAAGGCGACAAGGTCAACATCGATTACACCGGCACCCGGGAAGGTGAAGCATTCGAGGGTGGGTCCGCCGAGGGCAGTGATCTGGAACTGGGCTCAGGGCGTATGATTGAAGGATTCGAAGAGGGAATCGTCGGGATGAAAGCGGGTGAGGAGAAGACCTTGCAGCTCAGGTTTCCCGAGGATTACCACAACGAAGAGCTCAAGGGCGCTGAGGTCGAGTTCGCGGTCAAATTGCACAAGGTCATGGAGATGGTTCCCGCCCCGCTGGACGCGGAGCTGTTCGCCAAGTACGGTGTCGAAGACGGGGACGAGGCGCGCTTCCGCAAGGAAGTCAGCGACAACATGGCGCGTGAGCTCAAGAACGCTGTGCAGGCCACGGTGAAACAGCAGGTGATGGATGCCATTCTCGAGGCCCATGACTCGCTGGAAATCCCCCGGGCACTGCTGGCCCAGGAGATCAATGCAATGCGCAGCCAGATGTTCCAGCAGTTCGGCGGCGCAGCCGGGCAGGATCTTGACCTTAATTCCCTTCTGCCCGACGACATGTTCGCGGAAAATGCGGAGCGCCGCGTCAAGCTGGGTCTCGTGCTGTCGGAACTCGTCGGCAAGCTGGAATTGAAAGCGGATGGGGACAAGGTGCGCGAAGCTATCGAAGAGATCGCGTCGACCTATCAGGACCCGGAGGAGGTCATTGAGTACTATTATTCCAACCAGGAGCAACTGTCTGCCGTGCAATCCCGTGTACTGGAAGACCAGGTCGTCGACAAACTCCTGGAGAGGGCCAAGGTGACTGAGAGCAAGTGCAGTTACCAGGAAGCTATCAACCGGGCACAGCAGCAGAAACAGTAACTCCCCCTACGGAGAAAGATATATGCCATTCGAGCTTGACGGGCGAAACAGCAACACCATAACCAACCTGGGCCTCGTACCTATGGTTGTGGAACAGACCTCCCGCGGAGAGCGCTCCTACGACATCTACTCCAGATTGTTGAAAGAGCGTGTTATTTTCGCTGTGGGGCCGGTGGAAGACCACATGGCCAACCTGATAGTGGCCCAACTGCTCTTTCTGGAGTCAGAAAACCCGGACAAGGATATCCACCTGTATATCAATTCCCCGGGAGGCTCTGTCACCGCAGGCCTGTCGATCTATGACACCATGCAGTTCATCAAACCGGATGTCAGCACCATGTGTGTAGGGCAGGCGGCGTCCATGGGGGCATTCCTGCTCTGCGGCGGGGCCAAGGGCAAGCGTTTCTGTCTGCCCAATGCCAGGACCATGATCCACCAGCCCAGCGGTGGCGCACAGGGTCAGGCGACAGATATCGACATCCAGGCCAGGGAAATCCTCATTATCCGCCAGCGCCTCAATGAGTTGATGGCAGAGCACACCGGCCAGAGCCTGGAGGTGATAGAGCGTGACACCGAGCGCGATCGCTTCATGAATGCCGAACAGAGCAGGGAATACGGCCTGGTGGACGAAGTTGTCACCCGACGCACTGGCAAGGAATAGCCGCTGACAGCGGGGCACGGCGCCCTGGAAAACCTTCATTTAGTCCCAAGTGGGACTTGCAAAACCAGCTAAAAAACATCATCTTAGGAAGCGACAGGTGATGAAAAAGGCAACAGCGGGGCGCAGGGCAGTCGAATGAGCGACGAAACCACCAATTCTGGCGACGATGGCGGCAAATTGCTGTATTGCTCTTTCTGTGGAAAGAGCCAGCACGAAGTGCGGAAGTTGATCGCCGGTCCATCGGTATTCATTTGTGATGAATGCGTGGACCTGTGCAACGATATCATCCGCGAAGAAGTGCAGGAAAGCGGCAGCGACTCGCCGCAGGATCACCTGCCCGTGCCGCAAGAGATCAATGCCATCCTGGACGAGTACGTGATCGGGCAGCAGCGCGCCAAGAAGGTGCTGTCCGTGGCGGTCTATAATCATTACAAGCGTCTTCGGCATGGCCAGGGCCGCGATGACGTCGAACTGGGTAAGAGCAATATCCTGCTGGTGGGTCCCACCGGCAGCGGCAAGACACTGCTGGCTGAAACCCTGGCTCGTCTGCTGGACGTGCCCTTCACCATTGCAGATGCGACGACGCTTACCGAGGCGGGTTATGTCGGCGAGGATGTCGAGAACATCATCCAGAAGTTGCTGCAGAAATGTGACTACGATGTAGAAAAGGCCCAGGTCGGGATCGTTTACATCGATGAAATCGACAAGATTTCCCGCAAGTCGGATAACCCCTCCATTACACGGGACGTCTCCGGCGAGGGTGTGCAGCAGGCACTGCTGAAACTGATCGAGGGCACGGTGGCCTCTGTTCCTCCCCAGGGTGGTCGCAAGCATCCCCAGCAGGAATTCCTGCAGGTCAACACGTCCAACATCCTGTTCATCTGTGGCGGCGCTTTCGCCGGCCTGGACAAGGTCATCCGCAATCGCTCCGAGAAGGGCGGAATTGGCTTTTCAGCGGAGGTCAAGAGCAAGGACGAGCGGCGCAACGTCGGAGAGTTGCTGTTCGACCTGGAGCCCGAAGATCTCGTGCAGTATGGCCTGATTCCCGAGTTTGTGGGGCGACTGCCTGTTATCGCCACACTGGAAGAGCTCGATGTGGACGCCCTGGTAAAAATCCTGACGGAGCCCAAGAATTCGCTCACCAAACAATACAGCAAGCTGTTTGAAATGGAGGGTGTAGAGGTGGACTTCCGGGAGGACGGCTTGCGCGCCGTGGCGGAAAAAGCCATGGACCGGAAGACGGGTGCCCGGGGGCTTCGGTCCATTCTCGAGGGCGTTCTGCTGGACTCCATGTATAACATCCCTTCCCGTGATGATGTCAGCAAGGTTGTCATAGATGAGTCTGTCATCCGGGGGGACTCGGAGCCACTGCTGGTCTACCAGAACAGTGAACCTGCCGCCAGGGCTGCGTCCACCGAGGATTAGAGTTCCCCTCCTCATGCGGAGGCGGTTCCTGAGCCGCTGCCTGCGACCGTCACTGGCCCGGCGGAAAAAGGGCTTGAATTCGGGGGGTTCGCCCCCATCTCTCAGGTGTGTATCGTTGTAACGCCTGCCAAACCCGGAGATAGTTATGGGTTCTTCTTCAGCCATCGAACTTCCCCTGCTGCCGCTGCGAGACGTGGTGGTGTACCCGCACATGGTGCTTCCCCTGTTCGTAGGCCGGGAAAAGTCCATCGAGGCGCTGGAAGACGCCATGGCCAACGACAAGCAGGTGTTGCTGGTTGCGCAGCGCAATGCCACGGACGACAACCCGGGCGCCGACGATATCTACCAGGTGGGGACCGTATCCAATATCCTGCAATTGTTGAAACTGCCCGACGGTACCATCAAGGTGCTGGTGGAAGGCGGCTACCGGGCCTCTCTGGACAGCGTGGATGACGATGGTCGCTTCACGGTCGCTGCAGTGCGCGAGATCGTCAGTGACGACATACCAGAGGGTGAGGTGGAGGGCCTGCTGCGTTCCACTGTGACCCAGTTTGAAAAGTACGTAAACCTGAGCAAGAAAGTGCCTGCCGAGGTATTGACCTCGCTGACCGGCATCGACGAGCCGGGTCGCCTGGCGGATACCATCGCTGCCCATATGAGTGTGGAGCTGGAGGAAAAGCAGCGCATTCTGGAAATTTCGGATATCCGCGCTCGCCTGGAACACCTGATGGGGCTCATGGAAGCCGAGATAGACCTGTTCCAGGTCGAGAAGCGCATCCGTGGGCGGGTCAAGAAACAGATGGAGAAAAGCCAGCGGGAGTACTACCTCAACGAACAGATGAAGGCTATCCAGAAAGAGTTGGGCGAGATGGACGAGGCGCCCAATGAACTGGATGAACTGCAGAGCCGCATCGAAGAGGCAAAAATGCCCGATGAAGCGAAGGAAAAAGCGCTTTCCGAGTTGGGCAAACTGAAAATGATGTCCCCGATGTCTGCCGAAGCATCCGTCGTGCGCAGTTACATCGACTGGATGGTCAGCGTACCCTGGTCCAAGCGCAGCAAGGTCAAGCATGACCTCAAACGCGCCTCGGCGATTCTGGACGAGGACCACTATGGCCTGGAGGAGGTCAAGGATCGCATTCTGGAATACCTGGCAGTGCAAAAGCGCGTACGCAAGGTCAAGGGACCCGTACTGTGCCTGGTCGGCCCCCCGGGTGTGGGCAAGACCTCCCTGGGAGAATCGCTCGCCCGGGCCACCAACCGCAAATTCGTGCGCATGGCCCTTGGCGGCGTTCGCGACGAGGCGGAAATTCGCGGCCATCGGCGCACCTACATCGGCTCAATGCCGGGCAAACTGCTTCAGAAAATGTCCAAGGCCGGGGTACGCAACCCGCTGTTTCTGTTGGATGAAATAGACAAAATGGGCATGGACCATCGGGGTGATCCTGCCTCTGCGATGCTCGAAGTACTGGATCCGGAACAGAACCACGCGTTCAACGATCACTACCTCGAGGTCGATTACGACCTCTCCGATGTGATGTTTGTATGTACCTCCAACACCATGAATATTCCCGGTCCGCTGCTGGACCGCATGGAGGTAATCCGTATCCCCGGGTACACCGAGGACGAGAAGATCAACATCGCCGAGCGTTATCTGATCCCCAAGCAGATCAAACTCAACGGCCTGAAAAAGGATGAGATAACAATCCCCGAGGAGACGGTGACGGACATTATCCGTTACTACACCCGTGAGGCGGGCGTCAGGGCACTGGAGCGGGAAATCGCAAAAGTCTGCCGCAAGATGGTCAAGGCCATTACGCTGGGCGAAGCCGGGGGCGACAGCACCAGCGTATCACCGGATATGCTGGCTGACCTGCTGGGTGTGCGCAAATTCAACTATGGTATCGCCGAGGAAGAAAACAAGATCGGGCAGGTGACGGGCCTTGCGTGGACCTCCGTCGGCGGAGAACTGCTCACTATCGAGGCAGTAGCTGTTCCCGGCAAGGGCCGTCACGTGAAAACCGGTTCCCTGGGCGACGTCATGCAGGAGTCGATACAGGCAGCGACCACCGTTGTGCGCAGCCGGTCCCAGATGCTGGGCATCCCCGCCAATTACCATGAGAAGCATGACGTGCACATTCATGTTCCGGAAGGCGCGACGCCCAAGGATGGCCCCAGTGCCGGTATCGCCATGTGCACCGCGCTCGTTTCCGTGCTCACCGGTATACCCGTGAGGGCTGATGTGGCAATGACCGGCGAAATCACCTTGCGGGGCGAAGTATTGCCCATCGGCGGGTTGAAGGAAAAATTGCTGGCGGCGCGGCGCGGCGGGATCAAGACCGTCATTATTCCCAAAGAGAATGAGCGCGACCTCAAGGAGGTTCCGGATAATATCAAGGAACATCTCCAGATTCGTGCGGTAAAGTGGATTGACGAAGTGCTGTCCATCGCTCTGGAGTCCATGCCCGAACCGTTGAGTGACGAAGAATTTCTCGCGAATTCTGTGAGCGGGGGCACGGATTCCGAACAGGATGAAAAAAATCGCATAAATACGCACTGATAACCGGCTTATTTATTGACCCGCATTCCCGCTGTGGTATAAAGTCGCACGTCTGATCGTGCGCTCATTTACGGCTTTACGACCACATCCTGGGATAATTAAACCTAACTTCCAAACCTGACTTCCAAGGGGATAAGTGTGAACAAAACTGAACTCATCGACGCAATCGCGGCAGCAGCCGACCTGCCCAAAGCTTCCGCCGGACGTGCACTGGACGCTGTTGTCAACAGCATCACTGATGCCTTGACCAAAGGTGACCAGGTTTCACTGGTAGGCTTTGGCACTTTTTCTGTAAAGCACCGCAGTGCGCGCAGCGGACGTAATCCGCAGACGGGCGCTACCATTGAGATATCTGCTTCCAACGTCCCCAGCTTCAAAGCTGGCAAGGCCTTGAAAGACGCTGTCAATTCCTGACTCAGGGCCGGCCACCGGGATGACCCGGCAGCAGTCACGGCCGATGAGAAAGGCGCACTTACCGGTGCGCTTTTTTTTTAGTTCCGACGAGTAGAACCCATGCTTCAAGACATACGCCAGAACGTCCAGGGTACCGCCGCGAAAATTGTGGTGGGCCTCATTGTGATCTCATTCTCGATTTTCGGTATCGAATCCATACTGCTCGGCGGAGGCGGAGGCGGTGTGGCCGAAGTCAACGGCGAGGAAGTCAGCCCGATGGAACTGCAGCAGGCAGTGAATACGGCCAAGCGCCGCCTAATCGCAATGATGGGAGATGACGTGGATCCGGCCATGCTGGACGACGAACGTCTGCGTCCCCAGGCTCTCGAAGGACTCGTCGCGCAAAAACTGCAGATCCAATCTGCCAGCGATATGGGCCTGGCGGTCTCGGAGCGGGAAATCGGTGCCGTGATCGGCAGTATGGAGCAGTTCCAGCTGGACGGCCAATTTTCGCCGGAGATGTACAAAAACCTGCTTGCATCCTCAGGGTACACCCCCGCCTTTTTCAAGCACAGTCTCTCCGCGGAGTTGGTCATCAACCAGGCACGTAGCGGGATTGCAGGCAGCGATTTTGCCACCCCTGCCGAACTGAAAATGAACGCGCGGTTCATGGGCGAGCAGCGGGATATGCGTTACCTGACCATTCCTGTGCAGCGCTTCATGGGTGAGCTTGAGGTCAGCGATGCCGAGATCGAGGCCTTCTACAGCGCAAACCAGAACGACTTTCTCAGCGAGGAGTCGGTTGAGCTGGACTACATTGAACTGACGCCCGAGGATTTTTATCAGCCGGTGGATGACAAGGCGCTGCGTTCCGCCTTTGACGAGGAGCTGCGCAGTGGCGTTTATGCCACAGAGAATCGCGTATCTCACATTCTGTTCGAGGCCGGAACGGGGGAATCTCCAGGGGAACTCCAGGCCCGCATCGAAGCTGCACGGGAAGCGCTGAATTCAGGATCGGATTTTGCCGATGTGGCCAGGGAATTCTCCGACGATATCGGATCATCCAGTGCTGGTGGTGACCTCGGTTTCACCAGCGGTGAAGCTTTCCCACCTGAGATGGAGCAGGCTATCGCCGCACTGGACGTCGGGGTAGTGTCGCCACCGGTGGTCACTGAAGTCGGTACCCATCTGATACTGGTAACCGAGCGTCGCGAGGGTGAGCCCCCGACTTTTGAAGAATTGCGCCCCGGCCTGGAATCACGTATTCAACAGGAAGAGGCCGCCGTGGAGCTGCTCCGCACCGTCGAGAGCCTGCGAGACATTACTTTCAACGCGGAGGACCTTGAGGTCCCGGCGGAGGAACTGCAACTGACTGTTCGCCAGAGCGAACACGTATCCCGCGCCCAGGCCGAGGGCCTCTTTGCCAACCCCTCCCTGCTTAGTGCAGCCTTTTCCGAGGAAGTCCTCGTCAATGGTCATAATAGCGAGGTGATCGAATTGGCGGGAAATCGGTTTGTGGTGCTCAGGGTACGCAAACATCATGCTCCCGAAGTCAGGCCGCTGGAATCAGTACGGGAAGAAATCGCCGCGTCCATTCGCGACAACGCAGCCCGTCAGGCGGCCACCGCCGAAGCAGAGCGCCT
>JAHEEV010000115.1 GCA_024640505.1 Halieaceae bacterium | reverse complement strand
TGCAACCACTATGCACACGATCAAAGTCAAGGGTGAGATGATCACCCCGTCCAAAATAGTCTGTGTGGGGCGCAACTACGTCGCCCATATCGAGGAGCTGGGTAACGAGATCCCGGAAGATATGGTGGTATTCAATAAGCCCAACTCGGCGATCAGCGACATCCTGCGTTCCCAGATGGACGGGGAAGGTCTGCATTATGAGGGCGAACTGGCGTTCGCGGTTTCCCATGACGAATTATATGCGGTCGGGTTCGGGCTGGACCTGACCAAACGAGCCCTGCAGTCGATACTGAAGGACAAGGGCCTGCCCTGGGAACGGGCCAAGGCGTTCGACGGCGCGGCACTGTTCAGCGACTTTGTCCCGGTGCCGGCAAACATCCATACCCTGTCACTGCAGCTGGAGGTGGACGGCGATCTCCGCCAGGATGGCGGGGTGAACCTGATGATGTACCAGCCCCACACCATTCTGCGTGAATTGCAGCGCTTCATGACCATCGAAGAGGGCGACATCATCATGACAGGAACCCCCGCCGGTGTCGGTCCGATCAGGACCGGGGAAAATTTCTCCGGCCGTGTGCTGTCGGAGGGCAAAGTGATCGCGGAGGCGCACTGGATTGCGCAGTAAGCTTTCTGCAGCGGCCGGGCTGTCGGCAAATTCACGATTGTAGTTGTCGCAAAAATCCAGTAGCGTTAAAACAACCTGTGAGTGGGAATCGATGCAAACCATCCTGAGACTGGATCTTGCGGGCCAACCCCGGGGTTGGATCACCGTTCAGGAGGCAGTGTCTGCCTATGCCAAAGGCGATGTCATCTATGGCATCGGCGACACCCTGCCCCCCATTTTCGGCGGAGTCCAGCGCATCACCGGCATCCGGTCACGCGTCGACCTGCAACCCATTATCGCCATACAGGGCCGCATCATGCAGGGCTTCACGCCCCCACTTTGCAACCGGACCCTGTTCCGGCGCGATGACTACCGCTGCCTGTATTGCGGAAGCCAGTTCTCCCGCTCGGACCTGACCCGCGATCATGTACTCCCGAAATCCCGCGGGGGCACCGATCGCTGGGAGAATGTCGTGGCCGCCTGCAAGCGCTGCAACTGGCAGAAAGACAATTTCACACCTGAAGAGGCCAACATGCCGTTGCTGGCCGTTCCCTTCCGCCCGAATTCCTGGGAGTGGCACTTCCTGGCCAAGGACCGGATTCTGGCGGACCAGATGGACTACCTGTCCAGACAATTTCGCGCTGAACGCGATTGGGCCAACTGATCATTCGAGCCTGATCGGACTATAATGATTGGATCGGCAGCCTTTCTGCCGCTTCGTTCTCGCGACCATTCAGGAGGTGTCCACCCGTGTCCAGCGAACATCACAGCGCCGTCCAGTCCATGATGCAGCAGATGGCGCGGTCGGTTATAGGCCAGGAGGAAGTGGTTCGCACCCTGACCCTTGCCCTGCTTTGCGACGGGCACGTTCTACTGGAAGGGCTGCCCGGCACGGCCAAGACCCGCTCCATAAAGACGCTGTCACGGGTGCTGCAGGCCGAGCTGGGGCGCATCCAGTTCACGCCCGACCTGCTGCCGTCCGATGTCACAGGCAACGAGATCTACCAGGAAAACCATGGTAAATCCGAGCTGCAATTCCAGCCCGGACCCATTTTCAGTGAGCTGGTACTGGCGGATGAGATCAACCGCGCGCCGGCGAAGGTGCAATCAGCCCTGCTCGAGGCCATGGAGGAGCGACAGGTCACCGTCGCCGGCAAGACCTACAAACTGCCCGCGTTGTTCATGGTGCTGGCGACCCAGAATCCCATCGAGCAGGAGGGTACCTATCCCCTGCCGGAGGCACAGATGGATCGTTTCCTGATGAAAATCTCGGTGGAATACCCGGGCGCGGGGGCGGAACTGGAGATCGTGCGACTACTGCAGGCAGAGGAGGGAGACCAGGCTCCCGAACTCACCATGATCCCGCAGGAACATATTTTCGCGGCGCGCAGCACCGTCCAGCAGATGAAGGTCTCGGAGGCCGTGGAACAGTATATCGTGGATCTGGTGATGGCCACCCGCCACCCCGGGGAGTTCAGTGAAAAGCTGGATCGCTGGATTGATACCGGCTCCAGCCCGCGGGCCAGTATCGCCCTGCACCGGGCCTGCCGGGCCAGCGCCTGGCTGGACCAGCGGGACTATGTCACGCCCGACGATGTGCGCTCAGTCCTGCACTCGATCATGCGCCACCGCATGATCATGACCTACGACGCTCTGGCCGATCACGTGACACCCGACACTATCATCGACGAGATCGTACAGCAGGTCGCCGTGGGCTGAGCAGACGATGAGCGGTTCGCCCGACAGCGATATCTATACCAGCCTTCACGCCCTGGTGCGCCTGCGTTATACCGCTCGTGGTTTCAGCTATCTGCCACGGCAGCCGGTGCGTTCCCTGCTCAGCGGGCGCAAGCGCTCGCGACTGCGCGGACGAGGGCTGGATTTCGATGAACTGCGCCACTACCGGCCCGGGGATGATATCCGCACCATGGACTGGCGGGTCACCAACCGCACCGGCAAGCCCCACGTCCGGGTGTATACCGAAGAGCGGGACCGGCCGGTGATCGTGGTCGTGGACCAGCGCCTGCCCATGTTTTTCGGCAGCCAGCGAAAAATGAAGTCGGTGGTGGCTGCCGAGGTGGCTGCCATGACGGCGTGGCGAGTACTGGCCGTGGGCGACAGGATCGGGGCGATACTGTTCAACGATAGTGACACGCTCGAAGTGAAGCCCACGCGCAACGACCGCAAGGTCACGGGCTGGCTGGGCGACCTGGTCGCGATGAATAACGACCTGTCGGTCGAACCCGGCAGGCAGAGCAATCCGGGTGCGCTGGCGAACGCCCTGCGGCTGCTGGAGCGCAGTATCGGTCACGATTATCTGGTGGTGCTGGTCTCGGACTTCTACGGCTGGGACGAAGCCACCTTCAAGACTCTCAGTAACATCAACCAGCACAACGACATCATCTGCGCACTGATATTCGATCCCCTGGAACGGGATATATCCCGCGCCAACCGCCTGGTCGTCAGCGACGGTCGGTACCAGCTGGAAATCGATCCCGGGCACCGGGAGCTGGGCAGGAAATTCGAAAGCAGCTTCGAGACGAGTTTTTCGCACGTACAGGGAGAGTTGCGTCGGCGCGACATACCGATACTGCCGGTAGACACGGTCACCCCCGCTACCGACCAGTTGCGGGAGAAGCTGGGCGGCCAGAGGGTCCTGCGATGAGCGCGCCGCCCCTCCCGGATATATTCGGGAACTATGCCCTGGGCGATTTCGCGGAGGTGGTTCCGCCGGCGGCCATCAGCTGGCTGCCACAGACGGCGGGGTGGCGCTGGCTGGGCCTGCTGCTGGCGGGTATCGTGCTCTACCGCGGCTGGAAAGCCCTGCGTCGCTGGTACCGCAACCGCTACCGCCGGGAGGCCGCCGCTAAATTCAGGCGTCTGCAGCAGGACGGGGAGCGAGCCCCGGGCCTCGAAGAGGTCAACCAGCTGCTGAAACGGACGGCGTTGGCCGCCTGGCCGCGACACCAGGTAGCCAGCCTGTCCGGGGCGGACTGGGGGGAATTCCTGAACAGGCAGTGCCCGCGGCCACCTTTTTCGCAACTGCAGATCGAGTTGCTTGGCGAGGGCATCTACCGGATGACCCCCCTGGACCCCGATACCGGCAGGGAGCTACTGGCCGCCAGCCTCGCCTGGGTGAGCGAGCACAGGAATCCATTCAATGATTGAACTGGCGCATCCCTGGGCCCTGGTGCTGGTGGTGCTGCCGGTCGTCATGCGCCTGGCACCGGCTTACCGGGAGAGCCGGGATTCCGTGCGGGTGCCCTTCTTCGACAAGCTGGTGGAGCTCAGTGAGGAGCGACCCCAGACCGGTGCCATGATTCTCACGCGGGACAGGGCGCAGCGCTTTCTCGTCAACTTCATGTGGCTTTGCCTGGTACTGGCGGCAGCCAAGCCCCAGTGGATCGGGCCGCCCATCGAGCAACAGAAATCCGGGCGCGACCTGATGATCGCGGTCGACCTGTCGGGCTCCATGGAGACCCGCGATTTCACCCTGCCCGATGGCCAGACCGTCGACCGCCTGCAGGCCGTAAAGCAGGTGCTCGAGGAACTGACTGACCAGCGTGCATCGGATCGCCTGGGCCTGATCGTATTCGGCAACGCCGCCTTTCTGCAAACGCCCTTTACCGACGACCATGAGGTGTGGGCACAGCTGCTCAAGGAGACCGAGATCGGGATGGCCGGCCAGAGCACGGTGTTCGGGGACGCCATCGGCCTGGCGATCAAGTTGTTCCAGGAAAGCGACTCGGACAACCGGGTGCTGATCATTCTGACAGACGGCAACGATACCGGGAGTACGGTCCCCCCGGTGGACGCGGCGAAGGTGGCTGCGACCCAGGATATACGCATCTACACCATCGCCATCGGTGACCCGACCTCAGTGGGCGAGGAAGCCCTCGACATGGAGACCATCGAACGGGTGTCCGAAGTCAGTGGCGGGCAGGACTTCCAGGCCCTGGACCGGGAGGAGTTACGCCGGGCCTACGAGGCGATCGGCGAACTCGAGCCGGATCTGTACGAGACCATCAGTTTCCGGCCGCGCCAGAGTCTGCACTGGGTGCCGCTGGGCATCGTCAGCGTGCTCTACACGATCTACCACCTTTCCCAGATATGGCTGAGCCGGCGTCGCCGGGGAGGCATACGTGCTGCCTGACCTCACCGCCCTGCAGTACTTTCACTTTTTGCGCCCTGCCTGGTGGCTGCTGCTCTTACCCTGGATCATCATCCTCGTCATGCAGAATCGCCGGCAGGGCCGCCAGGATATGTTCGACCGCATCATCGCCCCCCACCTGCTGGAACACCTGCGGCTACAGCGTTTCGAATCGCGCTGGCTGAATCCCCGAAATTTTAATGTGGTTATCGTGCTGCTGATTTCACTGATACTTCTTGGACCCAGCTGGCGCCAGCAGCCCTCCCCACTGAGCCAGGATGAAGCATCACTGGTGGTACTGCTGGATGTCTCCTCGTCAATGGAACAAGGGGACATCCAGCCGACCCGGCTGGAACGTGCCAAACAGAAGATCACCGACCTGCTGGCCCTGCGACCGGACAAGAAAGCCGCCCTGATCGTCTACGCCGGCAGTGCCCACACGGTGCTCACCCTGACCGCTGATCAGGAGATCCTCAAGCAGTATCTGGCCGCCATAAAACCGGGGATCATGCCCCGGTCAGGCAAATTCCCGGAATACGCGCTCCCCCTTGTCGACGAGGTGCTGCGCCAGACCGCAGCACCCGCCACCCTGGTGATATTCACCGACGGTGTCGGCGCTGACAGTGGTGATGCTTTCCGGGGCTACTTCGAGCAGCACCCCCACCAGCTGTTGGTCGTCGGCGTTGGCACGGAGTCCGATGACGATGGCCTGATACCCCTCGATCAAGTGGCACTGGAGCAACTGGCGGGCAACAGCGGTGGCCGCTACATGACACTCACGGTGGACGACCGCGACATGCAGCGCATCAATCGCCGCATCGACAGCCACTATGTGGTGGTAGAGGACAGCGCCCTGCCCTGGCTGGACAGCGGCTACCCCCTGGTATTCCCGACCATGGCTCTGTTCCTGATGTGGTTCCGCAAGGGGTGGACCCTGACCTGGGCCTGGCTGCTGTTGCCGATAGTTCTGGGGGGCACACCCGCGCCGGTACTTGCTGCAGAGCCGGAGTTGCGGGAAAGCCGCAACCACTGGTTCGCGGACCTTTGGCTGACGGGCGACCAGCAGGGTCGACTACTGATGGGACGGGGTCGTTATGACGAGGCAGCCCTGCGCTTCCAGGACCCCATGTGGAAGGGTCTTGCCTACTACTACGCCGAGGACTTCATGCGCGCCGCCGAGTATTTTGCGCGTCGTGACAGCGATGAGGCCCTGTTCAATGAAGCCAATGCCCGGGCTCACGCCCGGGATTACCTGCGGGCGGTCAACCGCTACGACCGCCTGCTGGCACGCAATCCGGATTTTCCGGGTGCGCGCCAGAACCGGGACCGCGTGCAGGCCCTGATCGACGAAATCAATCGCCTGAGTGAAAGCCAGCAGCAGGAGGGCGGTGTCAGCAGTGAAGAGAAGCAGCTGGACAGTGATGACGCCATCCCGGCTCAAGGCGCCGAGGAGCTGAGCTGGGAACAGACCGAAAACGTGCAATACAGCGCGGAGGAGATCCTGCAGGACCCGGCCACCGCCGAGATGTGGCTGCGCGGTGTGCAACAGGACCCGTCCCGCTTCCTGGCCATCAAGTTCAATATGCAACTGCAGCGTGAGTCGCAGCCAGAGGGTGTACAGTGAGCCGACTGATGCTGCAGTGGTGTTGCTGTCTGCTGGCCCTGGTGGCCTGCCGCATTGACGCTGCCAGCCCGCCCACCGTGACGGAGCTGCAACAGGCTGGCAGGCTGGAGGTGGCGAGCACCATCCTGCCGGCTGACAACATCGTGCCGCGTCAGAAATTGCGCCTGGTACTGGAGATAGCCACCGACCGCTGGTTTACCGGCGGTACCCGTATCGTCGTTCCCGAAGTGCCCGGCCTGGTTATCCTGCAGACCGAACAGTTCGCCAGCAACGCCAGCGAAAACCGGCGCGGACAGAGCTGGGTGGTGCAGCGGTGGAGCCTTGACGTCTATCCCCGGCGCGACGGGGAATTTACTATTCCGCCTGTGCGCCTGCGGCTGCAGGTCAACGCGGGCGAGGCAGGCGACATCGAAGGGGAGCTGACCAGCCCACCTGTCCGGTTCCGTGCGCAAGCGCCGGTCGACCTCCAGCAGACGGGGCAGTGGGTTGCCGCGCCCGCGTTCAGTGTTTCCCAGCGTTTCGACCGCGAGCTCGCTGATCTCACAGTGGGCGACGCCTTCTCCCGGGATATCGTGTTCGAGGCGTCGGACGTGATGGCCATGATGCTGCCCGATTTCGAGGTGGATGAAACGACGGGACTCGCCGTCTACCCGGCGCCACCGCAGCTCGAAGACAGCAGCAACCGGGGTGAGACGCAGGCCCGTCGCAGCCAGCGCATCAGCTATGTGGCGGAGGCTGAGGGTCGCTATATCCTGCCGGGCGGAGAGTTTGCCTGGTGGGACACGGGCACTAACCGGTTGCAGTGGCTGTCGCTGCCGGATACGGAAATCTTCGTGGGACTCGGCGGCGTGGCTGATACCGGTACCGAGCTGGTCCTGCCGCGCATGACGAGAGAACAGCGCCTGAAACTGCTCGGCGGCCTGATTCTGTTCTCCGGCGCCCTGTGGCTGGCGTGGTGGCTGCTGCCCCGGCTGCCCCTTGCCCGGTTCAGGAGGGAACTGCTGCGGGTCTGGCGCCTGCTTGCAGACCTGCGCAAACCCGCCCTGCCGGCCCGCCTCAACCCCGGTAGTACCGCTGGGGAGTGAAGGGCATGCGGGTCACGGTGACAGGCAGCAGCTTGCCCCGGACATCCACCGACAGCTTCGTGCCAGGCTCGCCCTGGTCCCTCTGCACATAGGCCATCGCGATGGGACCGCCCACGCTGGCGCCGTAACAGGCGGAGCATATTTCGCCGACACGCTCGCCGGACGCATCGATGACCGGCTGTCCATCACGCACCGGGCGCTTGCCGTCGACCATGAGTCCCACCCTGCGCAGTGACGCACCGCCGGCCATCCGACGGAAGATGACCTGGTCACCGGGAAACCCCCCGGGGCGCTCGCCGTCAGGCCGACGCGCCTTGCTGATGGACCACACCAGCCCCGCCTGGACCGGATCGATATCTTCGCCGAGTTCGTGCCCATAAAGGCACAGCCCTGCCTCGAGACGCAGGGAGTCACGGGCACCCAGGCCAATGGGCGCGACCTGCTCCGCCGCGAGCAGTCGGCGCGCCAGCGCCTCTGCCGCCGCAGCGGGCGCGGAGATCTCGAAGCCGTCCTCGCCGGTATAGCCGGAGCAGGTGATATAGACATCCACACCCTCCAGGCTGGTCCGGCATCCCTGCATGAAGACCAGCTCCGCCGCGGGTGGGCACAGGCCGCGCATGACCTCCCTCGCGGCCGGACCCTGCAGGGCCAGCAGCGCCTGCTGATCGAGAACTGACAGGTCCTGGCCCGCCAGATGGTCCCGCAGATGCGCGATATCCTGCTCCTTGCAGCCGGCATTGACCACCAGGAAGAAGCGGTCCGGGCCCCAGCGGGTGATGATGAGGTCATCGAGGACACCGCCCTGCTCATTGGTAAACAGCGCATAGGTCTGCCTGTCCAGTCCCAGGCCTTCGATGTCGACCGGTACCAGGGACTCCAGCATTGCGGCAGTTCCCTCACCCTCGATCACCACCTGCCCCATGTGGGAAACGTCGAACAGACCTGCCGCCTCGCGCGTATGCAGATGCTCCCTGATGATCCCCGTGGGGTACTGGACGGGCATGTCGTAGCCGGCAAAGGGCACCATTTTGGCACCCAGCTCACGGTGCAGGGTATCCAGGGGGGTGGTCAATAGGGTCATGCTGCAATCCTCCGGCCGGAGTCAGAAAAGCGCCACTCTAAACACCCACCTTCACTCACGCAATACACCCCGCCTTGAGATCGGGTCGTAAACAGGGATAATTGCGGCTCCATTGAGACCAGGACCATTGCACCGTGGCTACCAGGAAAGAGCTTTTGCAAACGATCAGCCTCATCGGTATGCCGGGAGCCGGCAAGAGCACCGTAGGCGTGATCCTG
The DNA here is from genome assembly GCA_024640505.1 of Halieaceae bacterium. Lineage (GTDB taxonomy): Bacteria > Pseudomonadota > Gammaproteobacteria > Pseudomonadales > Halieaceae > JARRPM01. The sequence goes on along the minus strand of JAHEEV010000115.1, from coordinate 2,011 downwards.
GCCAAGCTGACGGGACTGCGCTTTGTCGATACCGACGTGGACATCCAGGTTCGGGAGGGCGCCACGCTGCAGGAGATCATCGAAAAGGAAGGTCACCTCAGGTTGCGCGCCATCGAGCAAGAGGTTCTGCTTGCCATCGACCTGGACCGGGCCATCATTTCCACGGGCGGCAGCGTGATCTACAGCGAGCCGGCCATAAGGCGCCTGCAATCAGCAGGACCCCTGGTCTATCTCGAAGCGGGTTTGTCGACGCTGGAAGAGCGGGTGGCGGCAGCGCCTCTGCGCGGGATCGCCTGCCCCGCAAGCCAGACCTATGCGGATGTGTACGCAGAGCGCACCCCCCTCTACCGGCGACATGCCGATATCACGGTCGATGCGGCCGCCGGTTGCGCCGACGATGTCGCTGCAGAGATTTTACGGCTGTTGCGGGGACCATCCTGACCCCGCCATACGCATCCCACCCAGCAGCACGTTCCTGCGGACAGCTCCGGACATGTCCGCCCGGTGTCCTGTCATGCCTCGGTCAGCCGCAAAACCGCGGATAGCGGGGTCCACCACGCTGGCACGCCTCTTGCTCCATTACAGGCGGGGCGGCCCGGCTGCGCACCGAATCGGCCAGGGACGGCGGCACAGGGACGTCAAGCCGTGCGCAGTAGATGCCAGGGAAGGCAACGGGTCGCCCCGCCATGCCGCGCTGATACCCATAATTTCACCACTATTGCACGTGTAAAAAACGCACAAAATTTTAATTGACTCGCCCAAATCACTGAGTGATATTTGCCGCGAGAGGTCCTGAAATAGATCATCGGGAGGTGGTTTATGGGAGAGCGCAACCAAGAGTCCGCTGCCACGGATACCCTGGACGACATTTTCGAGCCCGGTCTGGGCGATATGTCGGACGAGGAATTCGAGGAGCTGACGCCCGTATCTTCACAGAAGCGACTGCTGGCGGAAAAACGTCGCCGCGCCGAGCAGCGCCTGGAAGAAAAGCGCCTGCGCGATGAACTGGGCTACTACGACCTGGAACTGGGTGATTTCTAGGGACTGGTAGCGCGTTCCGGCCCCTGTGACCGGGCATGCAGCACCGCTTGGGCGGTCCGTGTCCAGCACGCCCTGTCATGGTGTGCTGGGTGTTTGTTTCCCCGCAGTCTCTTCCGCCGTATTCCTCTCCACGCAATTTCCACAGCGTCAGACCCGCCAACCTCCGTGGCCACATCCGCTATGGGCAAAACCTGGCCGATTCGCTACATTTGCCCCAACCGATCAGCCATAGGAAGGCCTCGCTTGCAACGACCCGTTTGGCTACTCAGCATGGACTCCGACCAGTTCAATGCTCCGCCTACCACCACCGCCGCCCTGACTGCCTATTTCCGCGCCTATGGCACTACCAGTGACGACACCCGAATAGACCTGGTTCACTTCCAGGATGGTGGTGATATCGAGGCCTGGCTGGGAGATTGGCGAGACCGCGGACTGCGGGAGGCGCGGGCGGCCGCGGACCTGGGCCTGCAGCCGATTCTCGGGCTCAGCGTCTACACCTGGAATGCAGCCGAGTTCCTGTCCCTTGCCCGCCGGCTCAAGGCACTGCTGCCAGACCTGCTGGTCGTGGCCGGCGGCCCCCACGTGCAACAGGCCGAAGACTATCTGGGCATCGAGGCCATCGACGTCATCTTCCTCGGGGAAGCCGAAGTCAGCTTCCAGGAATTCCTCGATTGCGGCACCCCGGACGACTGGGTGAACGTCGCGGGGCTGGCCTATCTGCGGGAGGGTGAGCGCGTCACCACGCCACCCCGCGCACGGTGCGACGATCTGGACCGGTTTCCCTCACCGCTGGACGTATTACAACTGACCGACCGGGACGGCAGCCCCCGCTACAAGGCCATCGCCTACGAAACCAGCCGCGGCTGCCCCTTCACCTGCGCCTTTTGCGAGTGGGGCACGGGAGCGATCGGCAGCCGCATGGTCCAGTGGTCGCTGGAGCGTGTCCGGCAGGACTGGGAAAAAATCGTGG
>JAHEEV010000244.1 GCA_024640505.1 Halieaceae bacterium | reverse complement strand
GAGCTAGTTCAGTACTTTTGTGTATTGCCTGAGCTAGAGATGGCTGTTCTATTTAGGAATTTACCAGGAAAAGGGCCTGGAGACTTTTAAAAAAACGCCAGCATCCTCAGACGCTGGCGCTAGTCACCGTTCATCAGAGAAAAACACGGGAATACCCCATGGCAGTCATCCGCCTGATCCTCGGCAAGATCATCCTGTTCTTCAACTGGGTGTTCTAACCGAGGAGCACCCAACGCGATACGGCGATACAGGCCGGTATCGATGCCCAGGCCGCCAGCCTGAGGCTGTATCAGTACGAGGCCTGCCCCTTCTGCGTGAAGGTACGCCGGGCTATACAGGGGCAGGCTCAGTGGATGTATGAATCTTCCGATATCGTCCGCTATCTCGAGGAGAGGTTTGCGGCGCCCTGGGTTGCCGCTGCAGCTTGATAGCCCTCTCCTGCAAGAAACCACTAAACAGCCCGTCGCACTCGACAACCCAACGCCTTTGTAGACTCCATAAGACCTTGCGGGTATGACTGGGCATCGAGTACGTCAGGTTCGACGGGTAAGTGTTGGGTTTCCTGTCCATGCCCAGTGTGTGATTCGCCAGTATAACCCGTTTTCCACGCCCCCGTAGCTCAGCTGGATGGAGTAACTGGGTTCGATCCGGGCGGCGCTCCGTCCGTTGGTCGGGAGTTCAAATCTCTCCGGGCGCGCCATTTATCACCAGCCATATCTAGAACAGGCTAGAAATCTAAATGAACCGGGGAAAGTCCAGCATCAGCGACCGCATCGTCTCTGCGCCTATGAGAAAACACCTGCTGATATTTACTTTTGGCGCCAGAATAACATCATGAACTCGAAAGATGGTCTAGCTCTATTGCAGATCGCATACGCCAGAAAATTCACTCACATAAACCCTTAATTTACCTATACTTGTTTTAGAGAGTGTACCTTGGCCTGAGCCTCCGCATTTTAATCTGCAAGGAGGGTAACCTCACACAATGCCGCGCATAGCTGATTGAACAATAAACGATAAGGAGATTGGATGATGATAGCGAGTCCACGCATGTTGGAGCTTTTCCCCGTCCTAGCAGCTTTTCTGGCTGCCACGCTGGTCGCCTGTAGCGACAACGGCAACGACGGACGGAAGGACGGTCCGTGCAGCGGTGATCCTGTACTGATTACAAACGAATGCACCGACGCACGCCTCAGCGAAGTCTCCACCACCGATCCCGAAATGAGGTCCGATCCAAGGCCACACTATTTCATCGAGGGAGAATTTCTCGGCACCGACGCGCGCTTCAGTTTACATTGCCCCCTGGCGGAGAACTATCGAGGCCGCCTCTTCCAGAACACCCACCCGCTTCTTGGTGCCTTGCTCAGCATTCCGCCGGGAAGTATCACGTTCGCGCTGGATAGTGGCGCATGCTTCCTTTGGACCAACCAGGGCGGTGAAGACAACCCGATAAGCCCGGAACAAACACAGGAGCCGGGATTCGAAGCAGACTACGGGGGCTATCGGGTAAACGCCGCCGCTATGAAAGCAGCGAAGCAGCTTGTCTTTGATCTTTACGGGGAGCATGAGGCCTATGCCTACCTTTATGGTGGCAGTGGTGGCGCCTACCAGACGATCTGCAGCGCGGAGCACACTGCGGGGGTGTGGAACGGATATGTGCCTTTCGTCATGGGGACTCCCCACGCCATTCCCAGTTTGTTCACAGTGCGCATCCATGCACTGCGGATACTCCGGCTGCGTAACAAATTTCCCGGGATCATGGATGCCATCGATCCCGGTGGCAGCGGCAACCCCTACGCCACGCTAAACCAGCAGGAGGCCGACGCATTACGCGAGGCGACACTGATGGGCCTGCCGCCCCGCGGTTGGTGGAATCACCCGACACTCGATGGCGGCCCACTGGCCCTGATCGCCGGATATGTGCCCATCTTCGACCCGAACTACACCGAAGACTTTTTCAGTAAGCCAGGCTACCTTGGCTTCGACGATCCATACGGTTCTGTCGCTGCTGCGCGCATTCAGGATGGGGTCGGTGCGCGCACGGTAGTCGGCGTTCAGGGTCCCCTACTGGTGCTCGAGGACCTGCCAGAGGGTGACCTGGTCGGCTCAACCCTAATCGTCGACAGCGGCGCTGAGGAGGGAAAACACGGCACCATCTTCACCAGCGCGCCGGGTTCAAATGCCGTCCTGGTGATAGGTATAGACGCTGCGAATATCATTCCCGGCGACCTGGTTCGGATCGACAATTCGGCCAATCTGGCGCTGCAGACATTTCACCGCCACCAGGTTCCAGAGTCCAACGAGTTTGTGGGATGGAACCAGTTTCGCCGTGACGGCGGCGGCCTGATTTATCCGCAGCGTGAGGTGCTGACAGGGCCGAAAGGAGCTTTCAACGGCGCCGGCTGTCTCGCCAGCGGCGACTTCGATGCACCCGTCATCCTGGTGCAGAACCTCATGGACATCGACGCCTTCCCTTGGCAGGGCGATTGGTACTATGGGAAGGTCCGGGAACTGCAGGGAGAGGCGCACAGCCAGCGCTTCAGGCTCTGGTATATCGATCACGCCCAGCACAATTCACCGGCGCCGTCGAACACGGCGGCTTTCGCCCGTACCATCGGCTACCAGAGCGTCTTGCAGCACGCCCTTCGTGACCTTGCCGACTGGACCGAATCGGGCGTAGAGCCGCCGGCGACCAGTCGCTACAACGTCATCGACAGCCAGGTCGAGGTGCCAGCCAGCGCAGGACAACGCAGAGGCGTGCAGCCAGTGGTCGCGTTGACGGTCAACGGCGGTGAGCGTGCGGTCGTCGCAGCCGGGGAGGAGGTCACCTTCGACGTCGACGTCGAATCGCCGCCGAACGCGGGCACCCTGGTGCAACTGGAATGGGATTTCGAGGGCGTAGGCGACTTTCCTGTCTCGGCTCGCCTGGATGGCACCCAGACTATGGTAACGCGCCAACGCAGACATGTTTACACGGAGCCGGGCACTTATTTTCCGGTGGTGCGGGCGACACAGCAACGCGAGGGCAATCCTGACCATCCCCACGCGCGGGTGCAGAACCTCGGGCGTGTCCGGGTAGTGGTTGCAGAATAGTTCTCGCTCCAG
>JAHEEV010000243.1 GCA_024640505.1 Halieaceae bacterium | reverse complement strand
TCCATGGGCAACTGGACTGCGCCGTTGACCACGTCCGGCAGGGCGATGCCCGTCGCTTCGAGGATCGTAGGCGCGATGTCGTTCACATGGGAAAACTGGCTGCGCAGTCCACCTCTTTCGGATATTCCCCGGGGCCAGCTGACCACCAGTGGGTTGCGGGTGCCGCCGAGGTGAGAGGCCACCTGCTTCACCCACTGGAAGGGGGTGGTCAGGGCCCAGGCCCAACCGGCGGGATACTGGGGGTAGGTTTCTTCGCCGCCGATGGCGTCGAGTTTCGCCAGTTGGGCGTCCAGGGACTCGCGCAGCCCCTGCAGCGCTCCCATATAGTTGATGCTGCCGGGGGGGCCGCCCTCGGCGCTGCTGCCGTTGTCGCCGACCACATAGAAAAACAGGGTGTTGTCGAACTGGCCGGTGTTTTTCAGGTGCTGGATGAGCCTGCCCACCTGTTCGTCAGTGTGGGCAAGAAAGGCGGCGAACGTTTCCATCAGTCGTGAGGCCACACGCTGTTGCTCGCGACTGAGGCTTTCCCAGGCAGGGATCTCCGCTGGACGCGGCGTCAGCAGGGTGTCTTCGGGAATCACGTCGAGGCGCTTCTGGCGCGCAAAAATCTCCTCCCGCAGGGCGTCCCAGCCCTGGTCGAAGCGGCCCCGATAGCGCGCCACCCAGTCCCCGGGCACCTGTAGCGGTGCGTGGGTTGCTCCGGTGGCAAAGTAGAGGAAGAAGGGGCGCTCAGGAGCCAGGCTGTGTTGCATTTGCAGCCATGCGATGGCCTCCCGGGCCATATCCTCGGTGAAGTGGTAGTTCTCTGCCTCTGGCCGGAACACTGGGCGAGTGCCCTCGTACAAGGTGGGATTGAACTGATCGGTCTCGCCGCCGAGGAAGCCATAGAATTTCTCGAAACCGACTCCCGTGGGCCAGCGGTCGAAGGGGCCTGCCTGGGATGTCTCCCAACTGGGGGTGAGGTGCCACTTGCCGATGGCCGCGGTATTGTATCCCCGCTGACGCAGTACCTCCGCTATCGTGGCTGTCTGTGGATTGAGAATGCCCTGGTAGCCTGGGTAGGCATTGGCGGTATTGAGCACCGTACCCACGTTGGCGGTATGCGCATCCCGTCCGGTCAGCAGGGCGGCGCGGGTGGGCGAGCATATCGCGGTGGTGTGGAAGCGGTTGTAGCGCAGACCGTCGCCGGCCAGGGCTTCCAGGGCCGGTGTGTCGGCGGGGCCGCCGAAAGTGCTGGCGGCACCGAAGCCCACATCGTCGAGTAAAACCACTACCACGTTCGGCGCGCCCTCCGGCGGTTGCAGCTGATCGATGGTGGGGCCTTTCGCGCACCGGGCATGGGCGGGTAGCAGCAGGCACAGCAGCAGTGTCGTCGCCAGCGCGCTGGCCTGCGTAGAGATAGGTGTCATTGAAAAACCTCGCACTGTCTTATTTGTCGCGATGCGCCGGAGAGAGCGGCGTCAGGACTGGATTCTAACCCAGGAGCGCGTCCACCCGGGTCGTCAGCGGTGGCACCAGTGAGCAGTGGTTCAGGAAGGGAAACCAGATGCCCAGGGCTACCTCGGCTGTGACTTTTTGCTCGCGACCTGGCGTCCGAGTATGCTGCACTGCACGCGGAGCCTGTTGAGTCGTTAAGAGAGGACTACCGATGTTTGCAATGGTTATCCGGGAGACTGGCGGCCCGGATGTTTTTGAATATGCGGAGCTGGAGACACCGGTTCCAGGTCCTGGCGAAGTGCTTGTGAGAGTCGCCTACGCCGGTGTCAATCCAGCCGACTGGAAAAATCGGCAGGGCTATCTCGCACAGTATCGGCCCTACGTTTTTCCCTATGTGATCGGTTTCGACGCCGCCGGTGTGGTGGCGGCTATTGGCGAAGGCGTCACGCAGTTTGCCGAGGGCGACCGTGTTTTTACCCCGACTAATCACGGGCAGGGGGGGCAGGGGAGTTATGCGGAGTACACACTCGCAGCGGTTGATCGTGTTGCCCGAGTTCCGCCAGAGCTCGAATTGAAGCAGGCTGCAGCGCTTCCCGTGGCATCGCTTACGGCCTGGCAGGGGCTATTTGACCGGGGCGGTTTGCAGGCAGGACAGATGGCGATGATCCACGGCGGCTCTGGTGGCCTTGGGAGTTTCGCCGTCCAGTTTGCACGCTGGGCCGGGGCTCGAGTGGCGGCTACCTGCTCAACGGTTAATGTCGAGTACCTGCGAGGGTTGGGGGTGGAGCGGGTCATTGACTACCGGACCGAGGATATACCCAGTGCCATCGCCGACTGGGCGCAGGGCGGACTGGATTACCTGATGGATGCTGTAGGTGTGAGTACGCTCCCCAATGCACTGGACCTGGTCAAGTCGGGCGGAACGATTGTCAGTATCCCCACCCTGGTGGACGATGGCGATATCCCGGCTGCAGCTGCAGCGGCGGCGGATCGTGGCGTCAAACGTATCTATTCCACCATGGATGATGTCAAATGTGCTGAGACTCTCGAGAAAATTGCGGATCTCGTCATTCATAACGAGGTCAGGCTGCCCCCGATCAGGGAGTTCGTACTGCGCGATGTCGCCGAGGTGCACCGTATACTTCAGGATGGCCATAACCGGGGCAAAATGGTGCTGCAAGTAACCGGGTAGATCTCCCGGTCGTGGTGACGGCGCCCGGGTGTTATTGCCTCAAACTCAGTTATCCCCTTCGGAGCGTTTCAACTGATCTTTGTCCGGCGCTGTTTCCAGGGCACGTGCCACGGCTGGCAGGACCTTGAATCCGGTTTTGAACTCTGTTGGCATGCGAGTTGGCTTTCCCGTGGTCAAGTCAGTGCAGACGTAAAAGCTGCGCGCTCTTAACAGTGTCTGCTCGTCGTCCAGGCGGATGATTTGAAACCTGCGCTCTGCCCGGAGGCGCCTGTCATTGGCGGTCACCCAGTTGGCTATCGCTACCCGATCACCCGGATAGGCGGATGCCATGTAGTCTATCTCGTGGCGAATGGCCGCGAACCCCCGGTTCAGTTCTCGACATAATTCAGGCGTCATGTTGACCGCGTTACAGTGATCCCAGACACATTGATCGAGCCATCTGAGGTAAACGCTGTTATTGATATGTCCATAACCGTCGGCCTCATCGTCAGTGGCGGTATGCTCTATGA
>JAHEEV010000242.1 GCA_024640505.1 Halieaceae bacterium | reverse complement strand
GCAACCACCCGTTTCGATTCTATCTACTTCCTTGGTCAAGCTCTCGAGGGTCATAGCGGAAGGTAAAGCTCTTGTTTCTGCGAATGAAAAAACTGTGCCTCTCTTATCGGATCCCGCTGAGCGCAATAAAGAAATTTGGCGACGGTTTTTCTTAGTGGTTTTCCAATAGTTGCCCGCCCGATGCGCGATGGTGAAACCTTCAAACGTTCTCCGCACAATCGGCGTGCTTGGCTTGTCGGGATTAGTATCTGATGATGGAACTATCGTTTTATCTTGCCGGTTAAGTTGTTCTGGCAATGCTTCGTTGGCCCAAGAACCAGTCTTATTGATTGCCTCGGCTTCAGTCAGCAAAACGTCACTCACGGAATCGCTAGCCATAGCAGTCAAGATCACCGTTAGAGCGGTGATGAGTCGGAATCGCATTTCCTTTGCTCCTCGTTTCGTCGCATGGCCCTTCTTCTAGTTTAGTCATCAGAAGGGCACTTTTCAGCGTCGTCTTTATGCTTTTCGACGCCAATACTGCGACAAATCAACAGACATAGAGCCTATGTGATGAGCAGAAGCAACGTCGATACCAAACAGAAGTATGCAAATTAATCTTGCACGACGGTGTTAATTTGCAGCCAAAACTGACCCACCCAGAGGGGTGATTTGCATCGAATTTTGACCCACGTACAACTCCTCCCGCGACAAGAAGAGGCGGGAGACAAGAGGAGTGATCGACGTGGCGTTATTGAGCGTAATCAGACGATGGCATTTCCGAGAGGGGATGCCGATCCGGGAGATCAGCCGGCGAACCGGCCTGTCCCGAAACACGGTCCGCAAGTACCTGGCCAGTGGCGTGGTCGAACCACGCTACCCCAAGCGCAAAAGCCCATCCAAGCTGGACGACTACGAGCTGACCCTGACCAGCTGGCTGTTCAGGGAAAGCCGGCGGCACCGCAAACAGCGCAAGACCCTCAAGCAGTTGCACAGCGACCTTATGCAGCTGGGCTACACGGGGTCCTACGATCGGGTCGCTGCGTTTGCCCGGCACTGGCGACAGGAGCAGCAAGAAGCCCAGCGTACGGCCGCCAAGAATACCTTCGTGCCCCTGGCGTTCGCACCTGGCGAGGCCTTCCAGTTCGACTGGAGCGAGGACTACGCCGTGATCAACGGCGTCAATACCAAGCTGCAGATCGCCCACTTCCGGCTCTGCCATAGCCGCGCCTTCTTCCTGCGAGCCTACCTCACACAAAGCCACGAGATGCTGTTTGATGCCCACTATCACGCCTTCCAGGCGTTCGGCGGGGTGCCGGAACGGGGCATCTACGACAACATGAAAACGGCGGTCGACAAGGTCGGCCGAGGCAAGGCGCGTACGGTCAACCAGCGTTTCCAGGCGATGGTCAGCCATTACCTGTTTGAGGCCGAATTCTGCAACCCGGCCGCAGGCTGGGAGAAGGGCCAGGTGGAGAAACAGGTACGCGACATGCGCCACCGACTGTGGCAGGACGCGCCGGCCTTCGCTTCCTTGGCCGCATTGAACGCCTGGCTCAGGCAGCGCTGTGTCGACCTGTGGCAGGAGCTGCCCCACCCACAGGACAAGCGCCGCACCCTGGACGACTACTGGCAGGCGGAACGGGATTGCCTGATGGATGTCCCTGCCGCCTTCGATGGCTTCATCGAATTCAACAAGCGCGTGACCTCGACCTGCCTGATCAGCCATGAGCATAACCGTTACAGTGTGCCGGCAAGCTTCGCCAACCGGCCGGTCAGCCTGCGGGTCTATCCGGATCGCCTGGTCATCGTGGCCGAGGCCAACGTGGTCGCTACCCACGAACGGGTATTCTCCCGCGACCACAGCGTCAGCGGCAAAACGATCTACGATTGGCGGCATTACCTCTCGGTCGTGCAGCGCAAGCCTGGTGCCTTGCGTAACGGTGCGCCATTCGCCGAACTGCCCGAGAGCTTCCGCCAGCTGCAGGCCAGGCTTCTGAAGTATCCGGGTGGCGACCGGGAGATGGTCGATGTACTGGCCTTGGTGCTGCTGCACGACGAGCAGTTGGTGGAACAGGCCGTCACCGAAGCACTCAGGGTAGAGCAGCCCTCAAAGCAGCATGTCCTTAACTGTCTGAGCCGGATCGGCGATCCGCCCAAACCAAAACCCTCGCTGCCACCGCCGGCGCTGAAACTGGTCACCGAACCTTTGGCCGATACCGACCGTTATGACCGTCTGCGGAGACAAAAGCCATGACGGCCGACGCCATGATCACCACACTCAAGTCCCTCAAGCTGTTTGGCATGGCCGATACCATCGGCAACCTCGCCGAACAGGGCGCACCGGCCTACCAGCAGGCGATCCCGATCCTCGAGACGCTGCTCAAGGCCGAGGTCGCCGAGCGTGAAGTCCGATCGATCAATTATCAGATGAAGACCGCCCGCTTCCCGGCCTATCGGGACCTGGCCGGTTTCGACTTCGCCCAGAGCAGTGTCGATGAAGCGCTTATCCGCTCGCTGCATCGCTGCGAATTTCTCGACGATGCGCAGAACGTGGTCTTCGTCGGCGGGCCGGGCACCGGCAAAACGCACCTGGCCACCGCCATTGCGGTACAGGCCATTCAGCATCACCACTACCGGGTCCGCTTCCTGTCCACCATCGAACTGGTCAACCAGCTGGAACAGGAAAAACAGGCGGGCAAGGCCGGCCGAATAGCCAACCGATTCGTGCACACCGACTTGGTGATCCTCGATGAGCTCGGCTACCTGCCATTCAGTCAGGCCGGTGGGGCCTTACTGTTTCACCTGATCAGCAAGCTCTACGAGAAGACCAGCATCCTGATCACCACCAATCTCGGCTTCTCGGAATGGTCAGGCGTGTTTGGCGACCCGAAGATGACCACGGCGCTGCTGGATCGACTCACCCATCATTGCCACATCATCGAGACCGGCAACGACAGCTACCGTTTCCGCCATTCAACAGCGCAACAGCGGGAGGTGAAAACTCGAAAAAGGTAATCAACCGGGCCATAATCCGGCCCATCCAGGCGGGTCAATTTTCGATGCAAAACCTGGGTCAGATTTCAGTGCAAATCAACAGTTGCCCTCGTTACCTTCTGACACTTCTTGCGTCCGATTCCAGAATTGAAAAATTCATGCT
>JAHEEV010000114.1 GCA_024640505.1 Halieaceae bacterium | reverse complement strand
TCAGGGCACGCACGTAACCCTGTTCGGTACGACAGGCGATGCTGGTCTTGTTCGGCGTCCAATCACCCTCTTTCGGGCGCGGCTTGCGATTGGTGTAATACCAGATGCCCCTGCGATCCTGCATGATGTACTTCGCTTCCGGCGGCAGATAGACCTTCTTGCCTTCGATAACGGCGAACACTTCCAGTTCGCTCTCGGGATTCTGGTCCAGAACTGCGGTAGGTGTCAGTGTCAACATGTTTGGTTCCCCGGCCCGTTATTGTTTCTCCATGCCGGAGGGGGTGCGGCTACAGGCGGTGAACCTTCCCCTCTCCATCGCCTCCAACGGGTGGCGACGATTCAGTTATAAGTGGGGAAAAGGGGGCCAGCAACGCCTGTTGCGCCATTTTTTCGTCGTATTTTAAATTTCAGGCTTTTTTGAGCCTTTTTTTTCGGCAGGCTCGGCCATTTTTGACGTCTACCGCCCTATTTTTGCCATTTTTTTATAGTTTTTGGGGGCGTTAATTGCGAACCAGCCGCATATAGGGTGGCGAATCACGCCCCGGCGACAGTTTATCCAGCTTCTTCGGCGGGGGGGCAACGGAGAGCTCCGCGGCCTGTTCCACCGAACTCATCAGCATGTGCAGCGAGAGGCTGGAACGCCCCTCGCAGGTCCCCGCGATCCGGGTGAGTCGCTCCAGCCCCTCCTCGGGGAGGAATCCCAGTATCACCGCATTGGTCAGGTAATCGCGGATGATCTGGCGGTTCACCTGGTCCTGCAGGTAGTGCTGGTACCCCGAATCGCCGAACACCCGCCCCAGCACTTCCCGGTCGCCGGAGGAGAGACCGTCGGCGGTAAAGGGTGGCTCGTCACCGAAGGCATCGTCGATACGTTCTACAATCTGGTTCAGGTGCAACGGGTTTTCTCCTTCGTCAACTATGGGTTAATGGTCTTTTGCCAGGCAGGCAGGTCCGGCACCTGGTAGATCACCTCATCCAACCGGAAAGCCGCCCGGGCGTTCTCCAGCACCGCTTCCGGTAAATCTTCCAGATCTTCCGCCACCAGCTCACTGATGCCCAATCCGGTATTGCGCAATGCGATTCCCCAGCAGCCGGGTGATGCCTGGCCCACCCCGAGCATCACGGCGATCAGGCCGCTGCCACTGCGCGGGTCGCGCCACGACTGCTCCCGTCCGACACCCAGGTCCAGCACGGGCACGGAGCCGCCGCGCCAGTCGATGGCTTCCGGCGGCTGCTCCCCCGCCTCGGGCACCGTGACGATTTCGGCCAGGCAGCTCTGGGGAATGGCCCACGCCTGGTCACTGGAACAGGACAGCAGGATAAACAATCTTGGGGATTCCCCGGTCATGTCGTCACCTCAGGACAGTTGCAGGCGGTGGCCGGTGAGCTCATTGATCTGGCCGACCAGCATGCGGAAATTGAACGGCTTGCCCATGTAGCCATTGCAGCCGGCTTCCTGGGCCATGGTCCGGTGCTTCAGGCCCGTGCGCGAAGTCACCATGATCACGGGCAGGTGGTTGTAGCGCACGGACTTGCGGATCTCCCGGAGGGTCTGGATACCGTCTTTCACCGGCATCTCGACGTCCAGCAGGATGATATCGGGCAGCCTGTCGGTGGTGTTCAGCAGGTCGATCGCCACCCCGCCGTTCTCCGCCGTGATGGTCTCCGCACCGATATTTTCCAGCTGGCTGGTGGCCACCATGCGCTGGGTGCGCGAATCGTCGACCACCATCACCAGCAGCGGCTCGTCGCTCTCCCGGGCTGCCGGGAGTGACAGGCTGTTGCCCGCGGGCACACTGTCCACCAGCAGGTTGAGATCGAGGGCCACGATAGCCTCCCCGTCCGCCGTCGTCGCCGCGCCGGCCACGCCGGGCACGCTGGCGAACTGGGAGCCCAGGGAACGGATCACCAGTTCCAGGGCTTCCTCCACGTGGTCGATGGCGATCGCCATGTAACGGTGCTCGGATCCGGCCACGATAACCGGCACCGTGGCGCCCCAGGTCTTGCGCTCCGGCAGGTTGTCGCGCTGGCACAGGGTCGCCAGGTAGGTGGGCTCACAGGCCATGCCTCCCAGGTCGAGTGTGTCGCCGTTTTCGGCGGCGGCGAAAAACTCATCCGCCAGGACGTGTTCCACCGCGATCAGCCCGCCCAGCGGGATGGCGTAGGAGCTGTTGCCGGCGCTGACCTGCAGGGCGCCGTTGACGGTCACGTTGGAGGGAATGCGGATATGAAAAGCGGTCCCCTCACCGACCGTGGATTCGATCTGGATATCCCCGCCCATCTGCTGCAGTTCGCTGATCACGATGTCCATGCCCACGCCGCGCCCCGAGATTTCGCTGACACTGGCGGCGGTGGAGAAGCCCTTGTGGAAAATCAGCCGCAGCGCCTCGTCGTCGGACAGGGCATCCACGTCCACGTCCAGCCCCTTGCTGCGTGCGGCCTGGCGCATGCTGTCGGGGTTGATACCCCGGCCGTCATCCCTCAGGGTGATTATGGAGTTGGCACCCACCTGGCGCACATCCATGGAGATCGCTCCCCTGGCGGGCTTGCCGGATTGCTTGCGATCCTGCGGCAACTCGATGCCATGATCCAGGGCGTTGCGCACCATGTGCTCCAGGATAATCTGGCAGCGCGCGTAGTCGTCCCGATCCAGGGTGCCCACCTCGTTGAGGACGCGGAAAGCCACGTCCTTGCCGAGATCGGTGCTCACGGTGCGAACCAGGCGGCGCAGTCCCGGCATGAGCCGCGACACCGGAATCACCCGGGCAGCCCGGATTGCCGAGCCGATCGAGGCGATGACCGAGGACTGCTGCTTCAGCAGTGCCTCCACCTGGATGTTCTGGCGGCTGGCGATATCCACCAGGTCCGTCAGGTCCTCGATACCCTCCCGCAGGATGTTGGCTGCTTCCTGCAGCTCCGTGTACTGGTCCATTTCCAGGGCGTCCAGCTCGGCATTCGGCTCGCCGCCCCCGGCGCGGGTGCTGAAGATCGCCCGGTCGGTAATCCCGGCGATGTGCGCGCGGACCGACTGCAGGCGGGCCTGCAATTCTGCCGAGGCGCGCTTGCCACGCACCGTGCTCTGGGCGGTGCGAACACCCAGCTGCTGGGCCTGGTTGGAGAGGTTGAGCAGGTGATCCAGTTTCTCCGGCGTGATGCGCACGGATTGCTGCGCCGCCAGTGCCCGGGCACCCTCGTCCGCGATTTGCTTATCCTGCTGCTTGCGCTGCACCTGCGGGGCAACCGTCTGCACGGTTTCCGGCGCGGCCTCGCTGGCCGCCGGGTCCGCTTCGACGTCCAGGTCGGCCGAATCCACGGCGGCCGAATCCACGGGGGCAGGCTCCACGGCGGCAGTTTCTGCCGGCGCGGCACCGGGCACCTGGGGAAACTCGCTGGCAATGTCGCAGCGATTGTCTCGCACGTGATCCAGTCCGCGCACCGCCGCATCCAGCCAGACATTGACGATCCGGAAATACGCCGGCTCCTCGCCGGCCTCCGGACGCGGCAGCGCCTCCAGCAGTGTTTCGAAGTTGTGAATGAGCGTGCCGTAAAACTGCAGCCCGACACCCTTGGCGATCCCCTTGATCGTGTGCAGCGTGCGTGCGACGGTGGCAAAGGCCGGCTCTGAGGCCACGTCCTGCTCCCAGGCGCCGACCGCATCCTCCAGTTTCTCCAGTTCGGTGGAGCCCTCCTCGATGAAGGCATCGAGGAAGTCGGCAAAGATTTCCGTACCGCTCTTACTGGTGTAACTGAAGGCGATGTCCTCCGGAATACACCAGCCTGTTCCCGCTTCGGGTTGATCCTGCAGCTCCGCGGCAGCCACATCCTGGTGCGCCTCCGTGACCTCCTCCGCTTCCAGGGGCGTATTGGCCGCTACGGTCACGTCCGCCACCGCTTCCATCTCATCATGCGGCACGGCGACATCGGCCGCAGCGATCACCTCGGGCTCCTCACTCTCCTCGACCTCGAAGGCCTGCAGATCGAGCTCTCCGACGTCAGCACTCTCGTCCTCGAGCTGGTCTATATCCTCAAAAAACGCGTCGATATCGGCGGGGGCCTCGCCAGCGGTGGCGCTGAACTCGGCAGTGAGATCCCCACCGAGAATATCGTCGCCGAAGATCTCCGGGGCTTCGTCCTGCCCGGCAGGTGCCTCTGTTTCGAGCAGCCCGACCACTGCCTCCTCGGGATCCTCTTGCGCAACCTCCCCGGATTCCAGGTCGTCGAACAAGGCATCGATCTCGATAACACCGGGCTCGAACCCGGCCCCATCGACTGACTGCAAGTCGAGTTCCTGATCCACCAGGCCCAATGTGTCCTCGAATTCGGGCTCTGCGAGGAACACCGCATTCTCGATGTCTTCATCCAGAGCAACCGTGTCCTCGTTGGCAACGGCCAATGTTTCGGGAGGCGTCACGGTGCCGGTGACCGGTGCCTCGCCCAGGGCCACCGGCCCGTATCCTTCGGCTGCCGGCGTCTCTGTCTCGCCAACCGGCGCCTGCGCTTCCGCCTCAGCCGGCTCTACGTGACCAGCCGCCGCGGGCCCCTGGCTCTCGTCGTCCACCAGGCCCAGGATATCCATGCCATCATCGAAAGCCGGCGTGGTGTCTGCGGCAGGTTCGTCAAACTTACGGGAGAAATCGATCGCCATCGGCTCGCTGAAGCGGGCGTCCTCGGACGCGACGTCCGTGGAGCTCCGGCTGCCGGCATAGATATCGCTGCCCTGGGAGTCGTCTGAGGAGATGACGATCTCCTCGGCCACATAGGTGGAGAGGTCATCGGCGTCGGCACGACCGCGCACCATGGGCCGGTTGGCCACCTCCGCCTCGTAGGCGGTCAGGCCCAGGTCCTGGTACTCATCCTGCTCGACCGCAAAGAGGGTCTCTTCCGGCTCCGACATCTCCATGTCGAGCAGCCAGCGGAGGGTTTCGTCCTGCATTTCCTCGGGCGCTTCCGCGGCCGGGTCGACGTCTGTATGGGTCAGATCTTTTTCAGTTTGCACGATGTACCTCCAGTATCCTCATGGGCGGTTGCGGGTAAGCTCTAGTGGCTTGCGGGCTCAGATGCGGGTGTGGAAGAGACCAGTCGGATCGATCTCTGCGGTGAATCATCGGCCGGGGGCATGGTATCGGCCAGGTCCCCTTCCGTGGCGTTGGCCAGGGCGAAACAGCGGTTGGTCAGCTCCCGGGTGTGGTCGACATCCAGGCCCTCTTCACCCTGGTAGGAGAGCACCAGCCCCGGCAGGGCGGCAACCACCTCCTCCAGCAGTTTCATGAGTCTGTCGTCGGGGGTGAGGTCCCCATCGAGAATGCAATCGAGCATATCCTGGGCGGCCCATCCAAGCTCCCCGAGAATATTCGCACCCACGGCGCGGCCATTGCCCTTGAACGTATGGAAGTGCCGGCGGATGTCCCGCAGCACGTCATTGGCCTGCGGCTCCTGCAACCAGATCTCGGTCAGCCGGCCGAGTTCCGCCACAATGTCGTCGCACTCGTCGATGAACACTTCCCTGACCTCCGGCGGCACCTCGGCGTCCTGAACGAAGTCCGCGTCAGCGGCTTGCGTCGCCACATCGGCTCCGGCGGACAGCTCCCGCGCCCAGTTTTCCAGCTCCGCGGCGCGCTGTTCGGCCAGCGCAATCATGTGGGAGGTATCATCCAGCGGGTCGATCAGTGAGCGCTGCAGATGCAGTTCGATCTGGGCGAAAGCGTCGGCGAAGCAGCGGAAAGCGTCGTCCTCCCGCACATCGCCGGCCTTGCTGGCAGCGGCCAGCCACTGGTGACACTTCTCGATCACCCGGCCCTCACGCTCCAGTCCCGCGAAATTCAGCGCACCGGCGATACCATCCAGCAGTCCCAGTGACTGCTCGATGGCCTTGCGGTCGGGGGTGTCCTCGGTCTCGTCCAGAAACTCCCGGGCCAGGCCGTAGAGCAGGTCCAGGTCCGGGCGGCCCTTGTCCGCCTCGCGCACTGCCTCGCGCAGTTCCTCATGTCCCTGGTCACTCTTGTTCAGGTAGCGGTTCAGCGCCTGGGTGAGACGGGTGAGGCTCTCGGCATCGAAAGGCTTGCGGGCCAGCGCGCTGGCCAGTGCCTTGCGCCGCAGGATATGGTGCAGGTGATTCTCCACCAGCGCCATGTGATTGAACGTGGAGGTCACGACGCTCTCGCGCAGTTCGTATTCACGGCTTGAGAATGAGCTGCCCAGACCGTGTTCCAGTTTGTGCTCGATATCGAGCTTGACGTCGATGATGCCGCGGATTACCTCGTCCACGGCCTGTTCCAGCCTGGCGGGGTTGTTGCGGTACTCGCCTTCGTAGAGTTTCTTCATCTGGGCATTGACCGCCCGCAGGGAATCCGCGTGGCCCACCTGGCCCGCCGCTTCCAGACGGTACTCCGCCGCTTCGACGCCCTCCAGGGCAAAGGTTTCGTACTCCCCATCCCCGAGCTGGGCGGCCTGCAACAGGTCGTTTGAATTGAGGTAGGCGACCACGTTGTTGAGCTGCTCCATGGCGCCGCTCAGGGCGGTAACCAGTGCGTCCATGTGCACCAGGCCCCGGGTGGCTTCCTCGAGGGTGTACTCGTCGATGGCGAACACGTCGCGGATCCGGGCGATATGCACCGGGCGGGACTTGCAGGCGGCGATGTAGTAGAGCATCTGCTGCTGCAGGTCGTCGTAATCCGTCTCCGGATCCAGCGTTGAGCCATTCTCCCTGGCGTACTTGATCATGAAGGCGCCGGACTTGAAGATCTGCGCGACACACTCGTCCGGGGCGATCAGGCCACCGGCCACACCCTCGCAGATGCCGACCAGCGTGAACCAGAAGCGCTCCGCCTCGGTGCCGGAAAACAGCAGCTGCATCCTGCGGGCGATACGGGCGACGGTTTTCATGCCCTCGCGCACGTTGTCGCGGCGCAGTGCCTTCTTCACCATTTCCAGGTAGAGCACCAGCATGACGTTGGCGCTGTTGATGATCTCCTCGTTTGGCGCGGGCGAGGCCCCCGGGGTGATTCCGCAGTCGCGGGGGAAATCCATGTTGAAGAAGTAAGCACGGGGCCGGGGCCGCTCGCCCAGCCAGCGACGCAGGTCGTTGACGTACTGTTCCAGGCCCTGCCCCGTATCGTGGCGCTCGCTCTGGGTATGGGCAAGGTACGCGGGAAGCACTTTCAAGGCCTGCATCAGGCCGCCCAGGGTGAGCTTGACCCGCTCCGCGGGCAGCTTGTCCTTGTAGAGGAAGTTCAGCGCGCGCTCCATCTCCAGGGTCAGCATCTCGCCCTTTTTCATGCCCAGCGCCCGGAGCGTGGACGTAATCTGGTGGACCGCCCACATGCACTGCATCAGGGGCTCTTTGCGGCTCAGGTCGTTGCTGTAAGCCACCAGCGCCTTCTCCGCCTCCTCGGCCTGCCGGTTCATCGGACCGACAACCCACATCAGGCTTACGATATCTGGTTTGTTCGCCACTGGATCAACCTCCCGTGCATTCAGTTCCGTACAACTCGCGATTGCGCTGTTCATACCGAGGCCCGCGTCGGCTCGGTGGATTCCAGGGCACTCATCTCTTCCTCGGCCAGCACTTTCCGTGAGGCCGGTATGGACGCCAGCTCGTCGGGTCGGGCAACCTCTTCCCGGGTGGGGGCATCCGCGTCGATGCGGAATTCACCCAGGTTGCGCGATGCCGCGTGCATGGACTCCTGCAGGCGATTCACACCCGCCTGCGTGGATTCGTTGAAATGCACGATCTCCTTGTTGCACTCGCGGATCTCCGCCATGGAGTTGTTCATGTGCAGCGCGCTCACTGCGGACTGACCCGCTGCGTCGTCCACGGAGCGAATGATCTCGCTGATCGCCGCGGAGCCGCTGTTGATCTCCTCCAGGGAGCTGTGCAGGCGCTCGATGTACTGCAGGATGGTCACCACGGTGCCCACCGTGTTCTCCATGCTGGAGAGGTTCTCCGCCGACATGTTCTGCAGCATGCGTACCTGGGAGATGATCTTGCGACCCTCCTCTTCCGCTTCCCGCAGCAGGTCGGCGATGGAGTCGGCGATACCGAGGAAGGGCCGGCCGTACTCTCCGGCCTTCTCCGCCTCGATGCGCGTGTTGATGGCCACGACCGAGATCTTGGTGTTGAGGGCCTGGATGTACTCGGCGGCCGCGGTGACAGACTGGATCAGTTCCCCCTGCCGCTTGGCTGACTTGGAGGTCTCCTGCACCGATTCCCGCACGTCGGCGGAGGCTTTGGACATGTCCTGGGTCAGCTCGTAGCCGCGGGTCACCTGCTCGCTGTTACGCTCGGAGGTGCGCGCCGCTTCGGCGGTGGATGTCTTGATCTCCTCGCTGGTGCGCACCATTTCGGTTGCAGCAGTCGTGGATTCCACCACGGAGCGGGTCAGCTCCCGGCCTTTTTCCACCTGCCCGCTGGCGGTGATGCCGATCTTGTTGATCTCCTCTATCGACACCTCGAAGGGGTCACGGATATTGCCGATCAGTTCCCGCTGGCGCTCGGTGGTCTTGTTGAGTTCCCGGGCGATATCCGCGGTCACCGCATTGTCTTCGGTCACGTGAACGGTCAGGTCGCCGTCGGAGATCTGGTGCAGGGCCTGGTTGATGGTCGCGACGCCCTGACCGGTGTAGTGGGTCCGTCGACGCTGGCCGATGAAGAGGACCAGCAGCAGGCCCACCGCCAGGACCCCGGGGGCCACGAACAGGGTGATGAGCGTATCGCGATCGTAGAGGCGGCCCAGGGTGAGCTTGTCGATGGCCGGCACCATGGCTGCCACCGCGTCACTGAGCTCGACGCCCGATGCGGCGATAGTGCGGCGCGACTCGGCGGCCTGGCGCAGCTCGGTGGCGGAGTCGGCGATCCGGTCCACCGAGGTGGCTACCACGGAGAACATGCGGAAAGCGCTGCTCATGCTGTCGATCGCGGCGGTGCTGGAGATCTTGTCGATACCCACCAGGGTATCGCCGCGGGTCAGCGCCTCCACGATACGGATGAACTCGGCGGCATCGGTGCGGAACTCGTCGGCAGCCTGCTGGCTGTTCTTGTCACCGGTGTAGATCCGCTCGATGTTGCGGGTGATGCGTTCGGAGAGCCAGAGCGTCTTCTGCGCAGCCAGCACTGTGGCAGCGGAAGTTCCCTGGCCTTCCAGCGCCTTCACCACCTTGGCCAGTTCTGTCTGCATCGGGCCAAGCTTGTCGGCCAGCTCCCCCGCAATACCGCGGACGTAGACGACCCGCGGACCGGCATCTACCAACGCCTGCGCGGAGGCTTTGACCGGCTGCCAGCTGGCGTCGACCTGGTCCATGGCCTCGCCCAGCTCCGGGGCATCGACGCGCCAGATCAGCTCGTCGAATTGCTCGATCTGGGTAGCCAGGGTCGCGAAACTGGCCTCGTCACCGGCGACGGTGGTACGCGAAGTTTCAGCAATCTGACGTGAAAGCAGGCGCATCCCGTCCGCAACCTGGCGGTACTGGGACTCCTCGCCGGCTTCCCGCTGCAGCTTCAGGAAGCTGTAGGCCATGCCGGCCAGACAGATCACGATGCCTGCAATGACCACCAGCGGCCAGACTTTTGCAGCACCCGTTTTTGCGGAGTTATTCATGGGTTGTTTCCTCTATTGAAGCCGTATCACGCGCCGATGCGTCGGCCAGGTCGGCGTCGGTCACCAGTTTGTCGATATCCAGTACTGCCAGAAATTTGTCTTTGTAGTGGAAGCCGCCGAGGGTGAAGGCGGCGAAGTCCTCGTCCACGGGATGTTCCATGTCGCGGTGTTCCACCTGGAACTTCATGTCCCGCTCGACGCTGCTGAGGGTCAGGCCGAAGTGGAAGCCCTGGCGGCGGACCACCATGCAGTAATCCCGCGCGCGTCCCTGGTAGGGGCTCTTGCGGAACAACGCGTCGCCGCTGATGATCGGCAGCAGCCCACCGTTGTGCGCCGCCACGCCCATCACCCAGGGTTTGGTGCCCGGTATGGTCACCGTCGAGGGCGTCTCGATGATCCCCTCGAGTTCCCCTTCTCCCACCAGCAAGGGCACACCGGCGATACTCAGGGAGGTACCCACCCACGTCACCCGCTCATCGGAAATGGCCGGGGGCTGTATCGCGTGTTCGCGGTACAGGCGTTCCAGCTCCTCCAGGGAATCCAGCGCCGACAGGTTCATGACTCAGGCCGCCTGGCGCTTGCGGGTGTGGTTGAAGATCAGCTGCCGCAGCACCGCTTCCGGCGGGATCTTGGTCACGTGCGCGGTAGCACCCCGGGCCTGCCCCTTGGCGATATCGAAAATGCCGTCGGAGGACGAGAGCATCACCACGGGGGTGTCGCGCGTCGCCTCGGCGTTCCGAATCAGGGTGCAGGTCTGGTAGCCATCCAGCTCCGGCATGGTGATATCCAGGAAGATCAGGTCCGGCTTGAAGCGCCGCAGCATGCCCAGCGCCTTGTAGCCATCTTCCGCACATTCCACCTCGCACCCCATCTGCTTCAGGGTGTGGGACATCATCATGCGGATGGTCTTCGCGTCGTCAACGATGGCGATCTTTACGCCGGTGACATCGAGTTCTTCGTGTTGGTCAGTCATGTTCGCCCTCAACTTGTTATCTGTTCAGCGACTCGCAGTTCACGAGAAGTTGCCATCACAGTATTTGTATGAGGGGAATCCCCAGCAAGGGAAAACTGGAGTTTTCAGCAGAAACTGGATTTTTTTGGGGACCGGGTATTGCGGTGATTTAAACTAGAATCTACTAGAGATATTTATTTTATCCATATGTTTTATATAGTATTTATTTAATCTTACAATGCGCAACCCGGCCACCCTGTAGGAGCGCTCTCCGAGCGCGATCAGGTCCAACACAAAAAACCAATCGCCCTCGGAGAGGGCTCCTACAATGCGCTCGTTACCTGTGACCTGTGGGAGCGCTCTCCGAGCGCGATCAGGCCCTGCATAAAAAACCAATCGCCCTCGGAGAGGGCT